>NZ_JCAXWU010000030.1:0-29842 GCF_059759695.1 Klebsiella sp. M041 | reverse complement strand
GCGCTGAACAAAATGACGAAAGCAGGTATGCCTGAAAGCGTGCGTATTGCCTGAAAACACAACCCGCTACGGGGGAGACTTACCCGAAATCTGATTTATTCAACAAAGCCAGAAACCGGCCTTCACTGAGCTATATCAGACCGGCGTACTGACTCGCATAGCCGCCGTAAAAAGTCCTGATGGCGGCGGCTGGCGATTGTTCGGCTTATGGCGGGGTAAAGATATAGCCGTGTTTGTGGAGGCTGCTCGCGGAGGGATTCGCGAGTGGTCTGGGCTCGACTATCTTGCCAACTTCTGCGGGAGCTGTGGCATTAGCCTGTGGGAAGTTCACAACAAGGTCGCCGAAAAATCCCCTCAATGAGACCCCGCTTCGGCGGGTTTGTTTAATCATAAGAGAATCTTGAACATTTCTATTCCTTATGTGAGTAAATAGGGGGTTGCACGCTATACAAAATATGCATCACCCATTCTTATAGTTTTTTATGCTGTATAGTACAGAATTGTAATCGTTAAGCTCTGAAGTTACATGAAGACCTTTAGTTAGGTTAAATAGGGGGTTGCGCACAACACAAAATGTGCATTCTTTGTCGCGGTAGTGTTTTCTGCTACTCAATTTTTCCTGTAATTAATTAAATCCTGAAATTGGCTAAATTCTTTTATCTGAGTGAAATAGGGGGTTGCGCCAGAGAAAAAATGTGAATGACTTTTTTATATTTTTTTTCTTTCATTTAAGATATTGAATTTATTTATTTTTATATTTTTGTTTTCATTCACCCCTTCCCGTGAAAATAGGGTCTTGATGGGCGATTTAAATATGTCATTGTATTCCAGAACGTCGCGAGTTCATTTTTAGCCATCCCTGTACAGGAAAAGCAAAAACCAATATTTATGGAATAATCACAAGGTGCTAACTAATGAGTGAGAAAGAGATTATTGAAGCAATTCGCATTCTGGGGCGTTATGTCGTTGATAGTCTGCCAGGGGGGATTTTTGTTCTTACCCCATTAGAGGATGGGGAAATCATAAATACCGAGGAATCTCACAAGCAATGCAAAAGCTTCTTCCGGAAGAAGAAAAGCTGATTTATACTAATCACTTCGGCTGAACACCGAACCTATCGCGCCATCACCGGAGAAAAGTGATGACGCAAAAACGCAGTAATTCCATTCAACGCCGTGCCTCCGTGCGCGGTGTTTTTGCTTGTCTGTCGCACCAGGGCGGTGCGATATGAGCAAATCCAAAACCAAGGCTGAAAAGCTCCATCTGAGCCGCGTAGCTGCGCTGGGTTGCATCGTATGCCGGAACCTCAACTACGGCGAATCGCCTGCTGAAATCCATCACTGCAGCTCTAGTACTGGCTTGTCTGTCCGCGCTGATAACTTCCATGTCATTCCGCTATGCCATGCCCATCACCGTACTGGTGGCTACGGCGTTGCTATTCATGCTGGCCGTAAGTCATGGGAAGAAAAGTTCGGTACTGAGGCTGAGTTACTGAGTCAGGTACTCCAGGAGTTAGGGGAGAGCGTGAATGACTAATTTTTACTGTGAGGCCCTTACGGCGCTGCGTTCAGCACCCCATCATTATTTAAAAGAAGTCGGCGACCAGTGGCGGACTCCGGATCTGCTTTTCTGGGGCATTAACGCGATGTATGGCCCGTTGATGCTGGACCTGTTCGCAGACGACAGCAACGCAACATGTCCAGTCTGGTACACGGCAGAAGATAACGCGCTGACACAGGACTGGTCGGAAATGCTTTCCTCAATCGGTGGTGCAGCTTACGGAAACCCACCTTACAGCCGCTCTCAGTACCACGAAAAGCAAGCCATCACTGGCATGACGCACATCATGAATTACGCCGCTGCGCAACGAGAGAAGGGCGGTCGTTATGTCTTCCTGGTGAAGTCAGCCACAAGCGAAACGTGGTGGCCGGAAGATGCGGATCACGTCTGCTTTATTCGTGGGCGAATTGGTTTCGATCTGCCCGAGTGGTTTAAGCCAGCCGACGACAAACAAAGGCCGACCAGTGCGTTTTTCGCTGGCGCCATTGTCGTGTTTGATAAGTCATGGGCCGGCGAGCGGTTTAGTTACATCAGTAGATCGGTTCTTGAAGCAAAGGGCCGCGCATTTATGTCACTGGCGCAGTTTGCTGCTGGCCAGAGCAATACCAAAAATGAGGTGAATGTATGATCAACCCTTCTGAAGTTGGTAAGTCAGGTGAAATGATTCGCCTCCGTACGCTGGAAAGCATCTGGATACAGGGAAAGCTGCGCATGTGGGGCCGCTGGTCTTACATCGGCGGCGGTAGTGGCGGCAATATGTTTAACCAGTTACTGGCTTCCGGGAAAGTCACTAAAACAGCCATCAACGAAGCATTACGCCGGATGAAGAAGTCTGGCATCTCGAAGCCAGAGCTTGAGGCGTTTTTTCGTGAAATACTCGCGGGGAAAAACAAAAGCGGCCTGGCCTTCTGTACAGACGATGAAGGACTGCTGATTGATAAGGTACTGGGGGCAGTCCTTATTACGGGTGGTCACAAAGAGCTATATCACCTGCTGGTGGAGCATTACCGGTTACGCAAGAGCAAACGCCGCATAGCGGAAGAGCTCTATGAAAAGCATCCCGACTGGTGCTTTATGACCTGCAGGCGAAGAGTTGATGCATGGATAAGTTTGGCAGAATCGATGCTATACGCACCAATGTGTGACGCATTCGGCACAAATGGCGACAGATTTTACTTGCAAAGTGAGCCAGAAACTGCTTGAATTGTGATAGGCTCGGGACGTTAAAGCGAACTGAGCAGCAAAAAAAAATTAAAGGCCCAAGGCTAACCCCCTTGGGCTTTGTCGTTTCTGCACTCCGGTCAGGGCTCTTGGGTAGAGACGTGCTGCACGACACGTTGAAACCCGCCGCGCAAGAGCCCTGAACCAGATTGCTGGTTTAGCTCAGCAGGTAGAGCACCTGCCTTGTAAGCAGGGTGTCGGCGGTTCGATTCCGTCAACCAGCACCAGAACGGCAGCGGGGCCAGCGTCTGAAGCGAATCCCGATCACAATGCGTAACTTACATGTCCCAGCTGCGCGCAAAGTGACTTTAAAGCAGGGTCACAATTTGGATCTGCGCAAACTAATGTTGAGCGCTCCGTACCAGTAAGCGGAACAAAGCACGATTGTGGTGAAAGAACATATCGGTTAATCCCGGCCCATAAAGCAGCGATAAAAATTTGTCGATTGGCTTTAAGTGAGAGTTGGGCGCTCACCACCACACAACCATAGGCTCGCATTTGCGGGCCTTTTTTATATCTGCGCCCCGCCCGGCGCATAAACCTGCAGAGCTTTTCGGGGTGAGCCTTTGGAATGGTCGTGTGACTGTTCTGCAGGGCGGCCACTCCGGGCGAAGGCTCACCTCAAAAGGAAAGTCACATGAAAAAGTTAATCATGGCCGCAATCGTGGTCGCTTCGCTATGCCTGAGTAACGCCGCTTCGGCTGCTGGAGTTGTCATTACTACCGGCCAGCAAGGGCTTACCTACAATGCGGTGTACGGCGTGAACCTCGCCAGCGCCCTGAGTGAGTATGGCTATAGCTCCACAGTGATCCCCAGCAAAGGCTCGCTGGACAATCTCGACAAGGTGGCCAGCGGTACCGCGCAGATCGGTTTCACCCAAGCTGATGCTTTCCAGTTCTGGCGCAGTCGGCACAGCAACGAAGCGCAGAAGGTGGACATTATCGGCGAACTGGCTGATGAATGCGTTTTTGTCGCGGTGAAGAAGGGCGGCAAGATCAGCGACGAAGGGGATTTAAAGGCGGGTGTGAAAATCGCAGTTGGTGAGCCAACCAGCGGATCGTATGCATCCTGGCAATATCTGCAGGGACTGGAAAAGGATTATGCCAAAGTTGAGACCTACGCCAAAGGCGGTGTGCGCTCGCTGGCGAAAGTCACCACTGGCGAGTATGACGCCTTCCTCTGGGTCTCTGCGCCTGACAGGTCGAATAAGTTTCTGGAGGCGGTTAATCAGGAAGGTAGCGGCCTGACGATGATTGACATGAACGGCTGGCACGTAGACGATAAGTTGCCGAACGGGAAGCCGGTGTACGAGATGAAAAAGGCGGTTACCGAATCCGGCTGGCTGAGTGATTCGAAGGTGAAGGTTCCCTGCACTAAGACGCTGGTGGTCGCCAATACCGATGCCGGTGATGACATGCTGGAAACGGCCTCGACTGTCCTGCTGAAAAACCTGAGCCGGGTACTCGGCACCAACGGTAAGTAATCATGCTGCGCAGGCTGTGTTTCTGGGCGCTGTTTGTCGTTCTACTGTTCGTAGCCTGGCGGGTGGCTGGCATGCTGATGGATCTGGTTCTGCTGGTGGTTATCGTCGGGGCGCTGGCGGTGTGCTGGCCAATCAGAATAAAAAGAGGCTGACGGGCTCAGCCTCTTTAAGATAAAGATCAGCGCATGATCAATACCGCTTCTTAAAAGTATTTTTAAGCTTTTTCCTGTCCTTGGTGTAAGAAACGAAAGAAAGTACAGCGACTATAAAAAGAACTACCGCCAGTGCTAAAATGAGTAAATTTGCCATGCAGGTGTAATCCCTTGAAATGTATGTGGACATTTTTGTTTTTTTGTGGGGAGGATTCTATGGTGAGGGTAAGAAAAATCCTAATCAATAGTTTTGGTAAATTTATAATTTTAGATGATTTTTTATTGTTGTTATTGAAATTATATTTCATGCATTGATTATGCATAATCCGACTGATTATTGAATCTTAAGGAAGAAGTTAGCGCACTGGTATCGCAGCATGTTGACTAAGTGAATGTTGCATAGCTAATGCATGCGCGTGGTGAATCCCCCTATGCGGAGGGGCGTAACCTCAGCTACCGGAGATAAGCTTCCACCCTTTTCTGATTAGCATGGTTAATGCGAGTTAAGGTGTTTAACCAAAGACTCACCGGGAGGCACCCGGCACCACAGCCAATATAAAAATGATGATAGCCGGAAGGCCCACTCGGTGGGCCTTTTCTTTGGGCGAAAATAAGCCCGCTTAGAGATGGTTAAATCAGCGGGCGCATTAAGGTGACATGCAAAAGTTGGACACCTGATGGTTCAGCTCAGGTAGCGCGATAATATCACTGCTTTTAAAGAAGTAAATCCGAATCACAGGGCTGCCAACAGGCGGCTCTTTCTGTTTTGGTCGCCAGAACGTCACTCACTTTGTGCTTTGTCGTAAATTCATCTGGTGGCCATTCCCCACTTCACACAGCGCCATCCGTCATCAACGGAGGTGAGGTTATGACAAAAATGAGCACCATTTACAGCAGACTTTCATACGGCACCGGGACCGCACTGACGGGCTGCGGTGTCTCAGCAAAGGCGTATGCCGGGGCAGTTAAGGCAGAGGTATGGATTTTGGCCGACAAAATAGCGGGGATGACCCTGAGTGACTGGGCAATTATTGTCGGTATCGCCTGCACCATTACCACCTGTGGGGTGAACTGGTACTACCGGCGGAAAGAACGCGAGGATCGGCTCAATGGCTATGACACCAAAACTGAGGAATAGCGTTATCGCTGCCATCGGCGGTGGCGCCATAGCCATTGCTTCTGCGCTCATCACAGGCCCGACTGGTAACGATGGTCTTGAAGGTGTGCGATATGTTCCCTATCAGGATGTGGTAGGCGTCTGGACTGTCTGCTATGGCCATACTGGCAAAGACATCATGCTCGGCAAGAAGTACACCGAGGCTGAATGCCGTGCGCTGCTCAGCAAAGACCTGAACACCGTCGCCCGCCAGATTAACCCATACATCCAGAAGCCGATCCCCGAAACAATGCGGGGGGCTCTTTACTCATTCGCGTATAACGTTGGTGCTGGCAACTTCCAGGCCTCCACGCTGCTGCGCAAAATCAACCAGGGCGACCAGAAAGGTGCATGTGATCAGCTGCGCCGCTGGACCTATGCCAAGGGTAAGCAGTGGAAAGGACTTATTACCCGGAGGGAAATTGAGCGTGAAGTGTGTTTATGGGAGCAAAGATGAGTCGCTTAACCGCCGTTATCATCGCAATAGCAATCCTGCTAATGTTCTGTGCCATTTCATGGCGTATGGGATGGAGTTCCCACGCTGATCACATCAATGCTCAGGCTGCGAAGAAGAGAGAGAAGGCCGAGAATGCCATTAAGCCTGTAGAGGAAAAGGCCGCGACTGCTAACGAAGCGGGTAAGGTCATCTACAAAACAATAACCCGCGACGTGGTGAAATATGTTCAGTCTCCGAATCGTACTGTGTGTAGGTTTGATGATGCTGCTGTGCAGTTGCGTCAGCGTGCCATCGATGCTGCCAACTCCATCCCCGGATTTGATGAGTCCGCCGTGCAAAGCAAGTGACGCAGGGAATGACAGCGATGAAGATTTACAGTCTGATGTAGACACCGCTCAATGCCTGCGCCAGCTCCGTTTGGATAAGTATCGCTGGCAGGCGTACTATCGGGCGGTGAGTAAGTAACAGGCATAGCACATGAAATAAGTGGCCTTAAGTGAACAAAAAATCTGAAAACAAGACATTCAAGCTTTCAGCATCGAAATGTTTGTATCTAATTCAGCGGATGTCATGCACTATAGGATCTCAAACCACTCTTAACTAAGTAGCCACTCATGACAGTAAACTTACTACCACAACTACCATGCGGTTATCGTTACGGCATTGAGCGCTCGATCCGGCCCCAGACTGGTGCGGAATTTTTTCCGCCACAAGGGTGTGTTATCAAATCTGTTAACTTTGGGGATGGTGTGGTTATTTGTGTGCCCATCCAATGGTACATTAAACAATTAGATTTATGGGTCACTGTCTAAGGAACCATCGAATAATATGTTAGTTACTGGTGACTAACGGATCATTGCGCTAAAAAAATAAGCACAGACGTCTGTTGTTCTGGTTAATGTTCTTGAGAATCGCGAATTACTAGTCTAATAAGCTATTCATCCATTTAAATGATATCGATGGCTGAAATGAAGCTATCCTCACGTTACCACTGCCAGCCAACACCGAAACGGCAGAGGTCATTTAGCAAGCAGAAAATCTCTCCCGGGTGGCTCCTGAGAGATTTTAGGTTTCTAACTGGTACCAACCAAAGGTCGCATTTTTTATGCGACCTTTTTTATTGTGCGTAACAGGCATCCGTAAGGAAACCGTTCAGCTTGTACACACGGCAAAGATAAATGCAAAAGCATCACAGAGGCTATTTTGTCGAATGGCTTCGATAATACTCCCCACATCGCACAGAGGTAAGACATGTCAGAGATCACTGCATCCGAGCAAATCCGCCTGGATATAATCAAGAAAGTTAATTATGACACCGCAGCGGCCAAGCTGGCCATTGACTGGGTAGGCGACAGCTATCTGAAGTCTGAGCTATTCGCTGACTCTTTCGATCGTGTTTTCACGGAAAGTGAGATTGTCTCGAAGACCCGTAAGGCAATCCAGGAAGCGGCCGAAGCGCTGGCGCTGTTTGATACTGCCGCTGAGAAGGTCAGCTAAGGCATTACAGCAGGCATTCATCGAGTGCCTGTGATAATGTTAAAGCTCCTGTATAAGGGGCAGTTGTATGATGTCATGCAACGAAGCAACCAAGCTATGGAAAGTCCGGGTAATGGTTTGGAGTGAATGTGACGTTTAGCAGCGGTGGTATAAATGGCTACTTTTTCCTGTTGCTTAGTATGTGGCCAGTGCTAATGGTTTTATTCCTGGGATTGTCTCCTGCATTTTACGGTGTGTTAATGCCTAAAACGGCAATTGCTTGTCTGGTGATCGCTGCAGCCTTTGGCATTGGTGGGTGGTTCTATGGATTGTGATCTAAGTAACATTTGGTCAGGTTATAAACTGGTATCTGACCGCATTACAGCAGGCACTCGTTGAGCGTCTGTGATAATGCTAAATTACTCATCCAAAATGGTGGGGGTTAGCGTGAAAATTGACCATGAGTACCTAAAAGGATTGCTGGTGGCTTTCGAGGAATCAGATAGACCAGTAACCAATATTCGTGAATTAAAAGAGAAAGGCTTTGATTACAATGTCGATCAATTTGTATTCCATATGAGACTACTGGATGACCGAGGCCTAATAAGTCAACCTGACGGAGGATTCGGCTTTGGTTTGCAAGTCTCTGTTGATGGATTTTATTCTTGGGCTGTTATTCCGCTCCGGCTAACGGCTGAAGGGCATGACTTCCTTGAAGCAATAAGGAATAAAGAAGTCTGGTCAACGCTTAAGACGGGTTTCAAAGATGCCAGCATCGGAACCCTCGTGACAGTATCGAAAGAATTGTTCAATCGGGCATTAGCTAAACAGCTCGATAAGTATTTTGAGTAGAAAATTAATTGTCTGAAGGCCGCTTTCGAGCGGCTTTTTTAATGGACTTAGCCAAAGGCCAGGTGAAGATAGAATGGTCACCTAAGCAATAGGGCCAGAACATGAACAAAGAGCCCCGCATTTACGGCAGCAAGTGGGACCGTGAGCGTCTTATCTTCCTTCGCGCAAACCCCTTATGCGTCATGTGCCAGGAGCAAGGCAGGGTGACAGCGGCAACGGTGGTTGACCATATCATCCCGCACAAACTGAAAGAGGCTCTGCGCTCTGGTGACAGCCAGGCAATCGCGAAGGCGCAAAAGCTTTTCTGGAGCCGGAAGAACTGGCAAGGGCTGTGTAAGCAGCACCACGACTCAACGAAGCAGCGAATGGAGAAGCGTGGCACCGTGATCGGCTGCGATGAAAACGGGATGCCACTGGACCCGGCTTCTCATTGGTTTAAGTGATAACCATTATCAATATACCTCAAAAGTGATTGTCATTTTAAATCATTATCATTCAAATTATATCGATTCTCATTTGAGGGGAGGGGCGGGTCAAAAGTTCAAAATCTCGAACCCAAATGACCGCCGCCAGTCCTTTTTGTGCACAACCGCGAAATGAAAAGTTTTTTTCCGGGAGGTTCCGATGGCAGGACGACGCCCGAAACCGACCCACCTCAAAGTGGTTACCGGCAACCCGGGCAAACGCAAACTTAACGACAAAGAACCATCGCCAGCGCGAGAAATACCAAGCCCTCCAGAGCACCTCACTGACTGGGGAAAGGTGGCGTGGGGGAAGCTGACCGTGCTGCTGGATGGCATGGGCATTTTAACCATTGCCGATACGCTGGCGCTCGAACGACTCTGCGATATTTACGCCGACATTCTGCAGCTTCGCCTGACTATTGCTGACGAGGGGCGAACTTACACCGTGCAGACCGAGGGCGGTTTTTTGATTAAGGCTAACCCGGCAGTAGCAATGTTGGCGGATGCTGATCGACGTTTTAAAAGTTACCTGGTTGAATTCGGTCTGACTCCGGCCGCCAGAACGAAGGTGAAAGTGGATGGTGGAGAAAAAGAAGAAGACCCGCTCAACCAGTTCTTCGGTTGATCCCGCCACGCAATACGCGCGGGATGTAGACTCCGGCAAAGAAATCGCCGGGCCTGACATCAGGAATGCCTGTAAGCGACATCTCAAAGATTTGGAATCCTGCCATGCTCGCGGGTTGGTATGGGATGTTGCAGCGGCGCAGCGAGCCATCGACTTTTTTGCCAAGGTACTGAAGCTCAACGGTGGTGAGCATGAAGGTAAACCCTTCAACCTGCTACCGTGGCAGTGCTTTATTGTAGGGTCGATATTCGGCTGGAAGAACTCGGATGGTTATCGTAGATTTCGCATGGTGTACGTTGAATCTGGTAAGGGTTCCGGCAAATCACCACTGGCTGGCGGAGTGGGGCTTTACTGTCTAACAGCAGATAAGGAGCCTCGTGCCGAGATATATGCAGCAGCAACGAAAAAAGACCAGGCCATGATCCTTTTTCGTGATGCTGTCGCGATGGTGGATCAGTCCCCTGCGTTAGCACAGCGAATAAATAAATCAGGCGGTGCCGGGAAAGAGTGGAACCTTGCATTTCTTCAGACAGGCTCATTTTTCCGGCCTATCAGTTCGGATGATGGGCAGTCAGGGCCACGCCCACACTGTGCACTGATTGACGAAATTCACGAGCACAAAAACAACCAGGTTGTGGAAATGATGCGCGCCGGGACGAAAGGTCGTCGCCAGGCGTTGATTTTCATGATCACTAACAGCGGCCACGACAAAACCAGCGTCTGCTACGACTATCACGAGTATGGGCGTAAAGTTGCCGAAGGCTCGATTGAGGATGACAGTTTCTTTTCTTTCATTTGCTCCCTGGACGAAGGAGAAGACCCATTCAAGGACGAGTCCTGCTGGAAAAAAGCAAACCCCTCTCTTGGTCATACTTTTACCGATCGCTACCTGCGTGAGCAGGTTACTCAGGCTCGGGGGATGCCGTCGAAGGAAAGCATTGTTCGGCGGTTAAACTTCTGTCAGTGGGTGGATGCCGATAACCCATGGATGAGTAGCGATGTGTGGATGGGGTGCGAAGAGGACTTTGACCTGCAGGAGCTGCAGGGAGAAGAATGTTATGGCGGCCTGGACCTTTCAGGAACTCGCGACCTTACGTCTCTGGCGCTCTTTTTCCCTAAAAAAAGAAAGCTGCTGGTGGAGTTCTGGACACCAAAAGATACTTTGCTGGATAGAGCGAAAACAGATCGCGTACCTTACGACGCATGGGAACGGGGAGGCCATATTCATACCACTCCCGGAAAGGCGGTGAAATATGGCTTTGTTGCTGAGCGCATTGCTGATCTTTCCATGTTGTTCGATATCAAGGCGATCGCCTTCGACCAGTACCGCATAAAATATCTTGAGCCGGAATTAGAGAGCGCTTCTGTATCAGTACCGCTGATACCTCACGGGCAGGGATACTACAAGGCGCAGGATTCCGGACTGTGGATGCCTCATTCCATCGAACTTTTTGAACAGATGCTCGATGATGGCGTAATCATTATTAAAACAAACCCCTGCCTCCGATGGAACGCTGCTTCCGCCGTAACCGAAGCCGACCAAAAAGAAAACCGCATATTCGCCAAGAAAAAGAGTACTGGTCGAATAGATGGTGTGGTTGCGTCGGCGATGGCAATTGGTGCTGCAGAAGGTTATGAGCCTGATGATGGCGATATAGAGGGCTTTTTTGACGATCCGATCATAGTGGGTATCTGATGGCTAAGAATAAACAGCAACCAGGGCGCGTTAAGAGCGCTCTTTTAAACTGGCTTGGTGTTCCCATAAGCCTGACGACCGGTGAATTCTGGCGGGAGTGGTACGGAACCAGCAGTAGCGGAAAAGTGGTTACCGCTGACAAAGTTATCCGGCTTTCTGCTGTCTGGGCGTGCGTAAGACTCTTAAGTGAGTCAGTTTCCACGCTTCCGCTTAAAATTTACGAGCGGCAGGCTGATGGATCGCGAAAGCTGGCCCAGAACAATCCCGCCTACCAGATATTATGCAGGCGTCCTAACCCGGAAATGACCCCTTCCCGTTTCATGTTGATGATTGTGGCCAGTATTTGCCTGCGTGGTAATGCATTTGTCGAGAAGCTATATATCGGCAGCAAATTGGTTTCGCTGGTGCCGTTACTTCCGCAGAATATGGTTGTAAAGCGACTCGATAGCAGGAAGTTACAGTATACATACACGGAAAATAGCGTTAAGCGGATCATTCCAGTAGACCGGATGATGCATATCCGCGGATTTGGTCTTGATGGTGTGTGCGGGATGATGCCGACAATGGCCGGGGTTGACGTTTTCGGCGCTGCTATGTCGGTTGATGAAGCCGCGGCAAAAATCTTCGAAAATGGCCTGCAAAGTACCGGTTTCCTGTCTTCAAAAACGGCGCTTAATAAGGAACAGCGAGAAAGATTGCGTCAAAACCTTCAGTCTTTTATTGGTTCTAAAAACGCCGGGAAACTGATGGTTCTGGAAAATGAACTGACTTACCAGAATGTCACTATGAACCCGGAGGCCGCGCAACTCCTTGAAAGCCGTTCATTCAGTATTGAGGAAATTTGTCGCTGGTTTCGCGTACCGCCATTTATGGTCGGCCATACGACAAAACAATCCAGCTGGGCTTCGAGTCTTGAAGGGATGAACATGCTGTTCCTGACTCATACCCTGCGTCCGCTCCTGGTCAATATTGAGCAGGAAATATCGCGTTGTCTTCTGAACAGTGATGAGGACTTGTTTGCTGAGTTCTCCGTTGAAGGGCTTCTGCGCGCCGATAGCGCTGGTCGTGCTGCTTACTATACCAGCGCACTGCAGAATGGCTGGATGTCTCGCAATGACGTTCGCCGTCTTGAGAACATGCCGCCGATAGAAGGGGGCGATATTTACACCGTTCAGCTCAACCTGACGCAACTGAAAAATCTCGAAAGCAGCAACCCTGCCGTTCAGGCGCTGGCTTTGCGAGAGCTGCATAACCACGTATTCCCCGACATTTCCTTTGAACAATCTCCGCTGAAACAGGCCGCTTAGGAGCACTTTCCTGATGAGCAAAAAACAACTTCCGGTGGCGCCGGCGGGTCGCCCCTGCGCGCGCGTTACCTGTGAAACATTACCGTCCGCACTGGACCGCTGGGACGGTGGGATCAAGGCGGCGACTACTGACGATAACACTATTTCTGTTTTTGATGTTATAGGGCAGGACTACTGGGGTGAAGGGATAACAGCTAAACGTATTGCCGGTGCGCTTCGGGCGATGAACGGCGCAGATGTTACGGTGAATATCAACTCGCCGGGTGGCGACATGTTCGAAGGTCTGGCTATTTATAACCTTCTCCGCGAATACGAAGGCCATGTAACGGTGAAGGTGCTGGGCATTGCCGCCAGTGCCGCCTCAATAATTGCGATGGCCGGGGATGATATTCAGATTGGCCGCGGTGCCTTTCTGATGATCCATAACTGCTGGTTGTACGCGATGGGAAACCGCCATGACTTCGCTGAACTGGCGCAGTCACTGGAGCCATTCGATACCGCAATGGCTGATATTTACGCGGCGCGATCCGGCCTTGATATTGCCGCCGTTCAGAAACTAATGGACGCCGAAAGTTATATCGGTGGCAGCGATGCTGTGGCGAAGGGACTGGCAGACAGCCTGCTTTCTGCTGATGCGGTCAGCGACGGCGACGAATCACCTGCAGCTGCGCTTCGCAAACTTGATGCACTGCTGGCGAAAACAAATACCCCCCGGTCCGAGCGCCGGAAATTAATCAAAGCATTAACAGGTAACACGCCGGGCGCTGTTACCGATCCCGATGGTAAGCCGGGCGCTGCCGAAGATATCAAACCTGAAACCCTCAATTCACTTGAAAGCGCTCTTGCGGCGTTAGTCAAATAAGGACCATGTATGTCTGATGTAAACGAGATTCTGAAAAAAGTCACCGCTTCCATTGAAGAAGCAACCGGCAAATTTAACGCCAAAGCGGAAGAAGCGCTGACTGAAGCGAAAAAGAACGGCAAATTGTCGGCGGAAACCAAAGAAACCGTGGACAAAATGGCGACTGAGTTTAATGCGCTGAAAGAAGCCGAAAAGACTCTTAAAGCAGCGCTGGGCGAACTGGAGCAGCATGTTGCACAGATGCCGCTGGCAAACGCAAAACAGGTTATTGAAACTGTCGGCCAGCAGGTTATCTCTGCTGAAGCCATTAAAGTTCTGTCGTCCAGCATCGAAGGGAACAAGCGTATTTAAAAGCTGCTCTGATTTCCAGTGACGTTCCTGAGGGGGTTGTTGAACCACAACGACTGCCGGGTATTGATGTAGCGCCAAAGCAGCGGTTATTTATTCGCGATCTTATCGCGCCAGGCCGTACGGGTTCACCGGCCATTTTCTGGGTGCAGCAGACCGGCTTTACCAATGCTGCGGCAGCGGTACCGGAGAACACAACCAAGCCGTACAGCAATATTGAGTTCACGCCGAAAATCACTCCAGTGACAACCATCGCGCACATGTTCAAGGCATCCAAGCAGATTCTGGACGACTTCGCCCAGTTGCAGTCCATGATTGATGCGGAAATGCGTTACGGCCTTAAGTACGTCGAAGAACAGGAGATTCTGTTTGGTGATGGCACTGGCGCTCACCTCCATGGCATCGTGCCGCAGGCCACGGCTTACAGCGCGGCATTTGCCGTTGAACAGCAGAACGGTATTGACGATCTGCGCCTGGCAATGCTTCAGGCTCAACTTGCCCGATTCCCTGCATCCGGTCACGTCCTGCACTTCATGGACTGGGCGAAAATCGAACTGACTAAAGACACCCTGGGGCGCTATATCCTGGCGAACCCGGCTGCGTTGACGGGGCCGACGCTGTGGGGGCTTCCGGTTGTCGCCACTGAAGCAGCAGCTTTCCAGGGCAAGTTCCTGACAGGTGCATTTAATGCTGCGGCACAGCTTTTCGACCGCGAAGACGCAAACGTTGTGATCTCGACGGAGAACAGCGATGACTTCGAGAAAAACATGATCTCTATTCGCTGTGAAGAGCGTCTGGCGTTAGCAGTAAAACGCCCTGAAGCATTTATTTATGGCTCCTTTACTGTGCCGGCTTCCGGCGGCCAGTAATTTTTCTGGCGGCCTCCGGGCCGCTATTTTCGGAGTAACACGATGAAACTTATCGCGGTGAAACCAATTTATTTTGGTGGGGTAGTGGTGACTGAAGGCGAGTCACTGGAGACGCTGGAACAGCATGGCCGTGAGTTGGTTCAAAAAGGTTATGCACGGCTAGTAGATGTTGATAATTCTGCGCAGCCGGAACAGCCGGAACAGCCGGAACAGCCGGAACAGCCGGAACAGCCGGAACAGCCGGAACAGCCGGAACAGCCGGAAACTGTGCCAGAGAAGAAGGCTAAAAAATAATGTTAGAACTTGAAGTGGTTAAAAAGCACTGTCGCATTGAGCCTGACTTTACCGATGACGACTCACTATTGACCCTCTACATCGGAGCTGCTTCTCGTTATGTCGAAACATGGACTCGTCGCAAAATGTATGAGTCCGAAACCAGCGAGGGGTATGCAGATGATCCTGATTCAATTCTCCCTGGCGATGATGTGAAAGCAGCGATGCTTCTGCTTATCGGTCACTGGTACGAAAACCGTGAAACGGTCTCTGTCGGTCAGGCTGCTACAGATATTCCGTTTACTGTCGAGTCACTTCTCCAGCCTTACAAAATTTATGGTATTTAAGCGGGGGAATTATGCAGGCAGGACGATTACGGCACCGGGTCACAATCCAAAATTTCACCACCACCAGAACGCCTTCAGGCCAGCCAGTTGAAAATTGGGAAGATGGGAAAACCATCTGGGCCGAGGTTAAGGGGATAAGCGGTCGGGAGCTGTTAGCCGCTGGCGCAGAGCATGCCGATGCGACAATCCGAGTCTGGGTGCGTTTTCGCAGGGATATTTCAGCCTCATCCCGATTGAAGGTCCGTACTGGTCCGTTTAAAGGCGCAGTTCTTAACGTTACCGGGCCTCCGGTTCCGGATATAAAAGGTACCCGGCTGGAAATTCTCTGCAAACAGGGGACCGAAAAATGATTGATGTGAATCTGGATTTTTCCGGGCTGCAGGATATCGCCCGCGATCTGCAAACGCTCAGCAAGGCCGAAAATAATAAAGTTCTCCGGGATTCGACCCGTGCTGGCGCCGAATTGCTCCGCCAGGAGGTTATTGATCGCGCTCCGGAGAAAACCGGCAAACTGAAGAAAAACGTTGTTGTCGTCACCCAGAAAAGCCGCCGTCGAGGTGAAATCTCATCGGGGGTGCATATTCGTGGCGTTAACCCGCAAACGGGGAACAGCGACAACACCATGAAGGCCAGCAACAAGCGGAATGCGTTTTACTGGCGCTTCGTGGAGCTGGGAACATCTACGGCGCCAGCACATCCGTTTGTTCGTCCTGCCTTTGATACCCGCATGGAAGAGGCTGCGCAGGTGGCGATGCAGCGGATGAATCAGGCTATTGATGAGGTGCTGGCTAAATGACAGAAGATGATCTCTATGACCTGCTGTCGCCGCTGGCAGACGGGCGGGTTTATCCGTATGTGGTATCGCTGGGCAGTGACGGTCTTCCCGATGTTCCCGCGCCTTACATCATCTTCTCGATACCGACTGAAGTATCCGGGGATGTTTTCTGCGGCCAGGCAGAGTCGACACTGCGCATTCAGGTTGATGTATGGGCTGAAACGAATGACGAAGCCAGAGCGTTACGCCTGGACGCCCTGGCTCGCCTGCAGGTACTTTCACCTGTCGAGGTGACAAAAATTCCTGGCTACGACACGACAACCCATCTTCATCGGGCAACCCTCGAAATAACGGTCATTGCCTGACAAAAACCAATCCAATCCGACCGCCACTGGCGGTTTTTTTTTAATTTATGGAGGCTGCGATGTCAGCACTATTTGAACGTGCCCAAAAAACGGTAGTAATGATTACCTCTGTGCCGGTCACCGCGGCAGAGCTGGATACCGCAACCTGGTTAAACCTGAGTTGCACTATCAAACAGGCAAGCTTTACCGCTGGTCAGAAAAACGATATTGACGTGACAACGCTCTGTTCGGATGAAACGGAAAATATCAACGGCCTTCCTGCTCCGTCTGAAATGTCACTTTCCGGTAACTTCTACCGCAACCCGGCGCAGGATGCACTTCGTGCCGCATATGATAACGACGGGGTTTATGGGTTTAAGGTTATTTTCCCGTCTGGTAATGGATTCCTGATGCGCGCTGAGGTACGTCAGCACACCTGGGATTCTCAAACCAATGGCGTGGTTGCTGCAACGTTCTCGCTGCGTCTGAAAGGTAAACCCACCAATATTAACGCCCCAGGAGTTCTATCGTTTGCTACTGACCTTCCGGCGTCCCAAACGGTCGCGGCAGGAAGCGCCCTGACCATGGGCGTGGTCGTCCAGGGCGGTACGGCACCTTATACCTACGCCTGGAAAAAGGGCACCTCGACGGTCAGTGGCCAGACCAGCGCAACGTTTACGAAAGCCAGCGCTGTATCCGGTGATGCCGGGGTTTATTCCTGCGTGGTTACTGATGCCGATGGCACTGTGATCACTTCTTCTGATTGCACCGTCACCATCAATTAACGGAGCGCCGGGAAACCGGCGATAAAATTAATGTCAAAACCGAGTCTTAAAGCACTGGCACTGGCACCGATGGCGGGCTTTCGTAAAAAAGAAGTCTCCGTTCCGGAGTGGGATAACGCCAAAGTCATCATTCGTGAGCCATCAGCAGAAGCCTGGATTCGCTGGCAGGGCATTGCCAGCCCGGAACCACCCAAACTACCGGAAGGGCAGGAGCCCCAGGAGGCACCAGAACTGACCCCTTCAGAACGAGCCTTCCGCACGATGCGGGCCGACGTCACACTTTTCATCGATATTTTGCTGGATACCGACCTGCAGCCCGTCTTTACTGTCGATGACACCGAACAGGTTGAAGCGATCTATGGCCCTGTGCATTCCCGGCTGTTGAAGCAGGCACTTGATCTCATTCGTGACGCGGATGATGCTAAAGCAAAGTAAAAATGCCTGGCATGCAGTTCCTGATGGCGCTGGCGCTCCGGATGGGCCGCACGCTGGGCGAACTGCGACAAACCATGACGGTTGGCGAATTCAGGATGTGGGCTGAGTACGACCGTATCAGCCCAATCGGCGATATTCGCGGCGATATCCTCAATGCTCAGCTGGTATCTGCGGTTTACGGAGCGCAGGGCGGTAAAATCACTATTGAAGACGCACAGATTCAGTGGAGCGCAGAAGAGGACGAGGCAAGCGACA
Organism: Klebsiella sp. M041; assembly: GCF_059759695.1. NCBI lineage: Bacteria > Pseudomonadati > Pseudomonadota > Gammaproteobacteria > Enterobacterales > Enterobacteriaceae > Klebsiella > Klebsiella sp. M041. Next base: position 12,100 of record NZ_JCAXWU010000030.1, on the reverse strand, counting down.
GCAGCGATCCCTTTGCAGGCTTAGAAGCCGCTTTGCTCGCGGCTTCTCAGTGACAATACATACGCGACGGTTTAGGATTCCCTATCGCCAATGAAAAGGGGAATTTTGTGAAAAAATTATTATTAGGTTTTATTTTTATCACATCAGCAGCTAGTGCAACGCAAATTCTTGAACCACAAGAACTGCAAAAGCTAACAAATACCATTTGTTCTCAGCACTCAAATCCATCTCTGTGCGTGAAAGCTTTTTATAAAGTTATATCATACACCAAAGAGAATGATGATTACTTTTATTACTGTCAAAAATCTAAAGATTCAGGAATGTCAACAGATAAAGAGTTATGCAATCAATCTAAAATTCTGAGGGATTTCATTGACCAGAATGCAAACTAGATTGTTTGATTATAAAAAATAACCTGCTTCGGCAGGTTTTTTATTTTAAAGAGGTAGTAAATGGCAACCCTGCGTGAACTTATCATTAAGGTTTCAGCAAACTCTCAATCATTTCAGACTGAGATCGCCCGCGCTTCACGCATGGGACAAGACTATTATAAAACCATGCAAAATGGTGGGCGTCAGGCAGCTGCGGCTGCGAAAGAAAGTCAAAAAGCTCTTTCCGAGTTAACCGATGGATTTGCTTCTGCTGGTCAAGCAGCTACGGCTGCGGCTGCAGCATTTGCTACAGGAAAACTGGTTCAGATTGCTGATCAATGGAACTCAGTGAATGCGCGTCTTAAACAAGCCTCAGTGTCTACGAATGATTTTACTTTATCTCAGACCCGATTAATGGCGATTAGCCAGAGTACGGGCACTGCTTTTACTGATAACGCTAATTTATTTTCACGCGCGGCAGCATCAATGCGTGAATTTGGCTACAGCTCAGATGAAGTGCTCAAAATCACCGAAGCGGTATCAACAGGACTTAAACTATCTGGTGCAAGCACAGAAGAAGCCGGTTCTGTTATTACCCAGTTCAGTCAGGCCCTTGCTCAAGGTGTTTTGCGTGGTGAAGAGTTTAACGCGGTTAACGAATCTGGTGATCGTGTCATCCGCGCCCTGGCTGCTGGTATGGGTGTTGCTCGAAAAGACCTTAAAGCAATGGCTGATCAGGGGCAACTTACCATTGATAAAGTCGTACCAGCTTTGATCAGTCAATTAGGTGTATTACAGGGGGAGTTTTCCTCGTTGCCACCAACAGTTTCTGGATCAATGCAAAAAGTCACTAACTCTTTTATGGCATGGGTTGGTGGGGTGAACCAGGCAACTGGCGCGACAGATGCACTTTCTGGCGGTCTTGATGGGCTGGCAGGTACGCTGGATTCTCTTACATCTTCCGCTGTCAGCGGGGCCCTCAGTGACGTAGCAGATAATATGTCACTAATTACCACTGCTGCTGGTGGTTTGGTTGGGATCGGATTAGCCCGGTATCTTGGTGGGATTGTTACCAGCGCAAGCAGTGCTACTGGCGCACTTATTTCAGCGGCAAAATCTGAGGTAGCCCTTGCAGTCGCTCAAGAAAAAGCAGCGCAATCTTCTGTTGCCGCTTCCCGCGCCGCTGTTTATCGTGCCCAGCAAGCTCTTCAGAGTGCTAAAAGTGCAGATGTTCAGGCGGCACAACAGGAGAGGGTTGCGGCCGCAGAAGCCAAGGTTACTGCTGCGCAAGGTCGATTGACTACTGCCCTCGCCACCGGGACAGCTACAGAAAAAGTACGAGCACGAACAGCTCTGGAGCGGGCTCAGGCCGGGCTTGTAGCTGCAAAAAATGCCGATGCACAGGCTATTGCAGAAAGAAAACTTGCTGCAGCGCAAGCGGCGCTTAGTCGTAATATTTCAGGTAGGGTTTCTGCTCAAAATAATCTTAACAGCGTTACCTCTGTCGGCACCCGGTTGATGAGCGGGGCTCTTGGGCTGGTTGGTGGTATACCCGGGTTAGTTATGCTGGGTGCGGGCGCATGGTACGCTATGTACCAAAGCCAGGAACAAGCAAGAAAATCAGCTCAGGAATATGCCAGCCAAATAGATCAGATCAGAGAAAAAACCTCCTCAATGACCCTACCTGAGGTCGATAGTAATCGAAGATTAACGGTTGAGGCGATGCAGGAGCAAAAACGCCTAATCGAAGACCAAGAACAAAGTGTAAAAAAACTTAACGGGCAAATAAATGATTTAAATGAAAGTAGAAGCAAACCAGGTATAACTCAAGAAAATGATTTAAATATTACAAAAGCTATTGCAATTTTGACCGAGCAGGTTGTCGTAGAAGAAGACAAGCTTCGTCAGATGCGAGAAAAATCCAGTGATATATTAAAGGCACTTGAGGAGAATGAAAGAAGAAGAAATGATCTTATAAAAGAAAGAGCATGGCGGCAAAATGCAGAATACCAGAGTCTAATATTGATGACTGGTAAGTATTCCGAAGTTAACCGTTTACTTGGATTAGGAAACCAGCTTTTAATGGAACGGCAGGGCTTGGTTAATGTTCCAATGCGAATGCCTCAGGCTGATTTAACATCACAGCAAGCCAATGCTCTGGAAAAAAGCCGTCAGGACCTTGAACTATCAAAGCTTAAAGGAGAAGCAAGGGAGAGAGCACGGTTAGGTTATGCCGCTGACGAATTGGGGCTTAAGGATGAACCTCAGTTTAAAACTAACCGCGATCTGTTTATTAATCAGGGGTTGGCGAAATGGCAAAACGATGAATCCAATAAACCCACCCGGAAAGCGCCAAAAAGCGAAGAGGTTAAAGCAGCTGAAAAGACAGAAGACGTTTACAAGCGCCTTATTAAACAGCAGCAGGAACAAATTGCCCTGGGAAGCCAGAATACCGAACTGGCTAAAATGAAATATCAGGTGACGCAGGGGGAGCTAGCCTCTCTTGAGCAAGCCAAAAAAGAAATAATCCTTCAAAATGCTGCACTAATCGATCAGAAAAACATTGCTGAACAGTTGCAAACGTTCCGTGATGGGCTGGCTGACAGTAATGCCGCTGCGCGTGACCGGGGGAATATAGATTTTCTTGGCGCCGGGATGGGAGATAAAGCCCGCGACCGCATGAAGGAAATGGCGGATATTCGCACTGACTTCCGTAAGCAGCAGGATGAGCTTCAGCGTGACTTTAACAAGAAGCAAATTTCTGAAGACCAGTACAAACAGCAAACGGAAGCGCTGCAGGCGGCGCTTGCTGAACGGTTAGCGATTCAGGAGGACTACTACAAAAAGACCGATGAACAGCAGTCAGACTGGCGCACGGGGATCAGCGATTCCCTGATGAACTATGCCGATCAGGCTTCTGATCTGAGTTCAATGGCTGCCACTGCAACCAGCGAGCTTCTGGATGCCACCACTAACTCTATCTCCAACAACCTGACAAACGTCCTGACTGGCGCCGCTTCGTTTAAAGATGGTATGTCGAATATCTTCAGCTCTCTGGGTGAAACGGTGATTAAGACGCTGATCCAGATGGCAACACAGGCGTTGATCACCAAAGCGATTATGGCGTCATTTGGCGGCGGAGCGGGTGGGTTGTTCGGTAGTCTTTTTGGCGGTGCCAGCGGTGCGGCAAGTAGTGGTACCGCTATTCAAAGCGCGGGAGCTAATTTTTCATTTAACGCTCTCGGAGGCGTTTACGATTCTCCGTCACTTTCTGCCTACAGTAATGGTGTTTACAGCACTCCCCAATATTTTGCGTTTGCGAAAGGTGCGGGTGTTTTCGGCGAGGCCGGGCCGGAAGCCATCATGCCGCTTACCCGTGGCGCTGATGGTTCGCTGGGGGTTCGTGCGGTTGGACGTGAGTCACCGGCAGTCCAGGATGCTGCAAGGCAGATTGAGGCGCAACCAAGAATCGCGGTCAGTGTTGATGCCCGTAGCACGTTTAGCGGGCAACCTGACGACGCAACAATGCTGGCAGTAGATCGAAGGAATGCTGCACTGGAACGACGCATCATCAACACACTCACTGCTGAAGTAAATAACCCCCAGAAGAAATTCGGACGCGCCATCTACTCCAATCTACAGCCCAAAAAACCAAGATAGACTGCCCGGAGGGAAAGTTAATGGCGGATATTATCTATCCGGATGAGTACCTGCCCATGCCTCTTATGGACGGGTACGGTTTTAAGCCCATCTCACCTTTACTGCGAACGGAAATGACGTCCGGTCGAGCAAGGCAAAGGCGGCGATACACCTCAACACCCACCCAGGCCTCGGTTAAATGGATTTTTCAGACTGATGCGCTGGCGCAGGTGTTTGAGGCCTTTTTCAGGGACGCACTGAAAGACGGACAGTCTTGGTTCTATCTGAGGCTCCAGACTCCGATCGGGGTAAAGCCCTACAAAGCCAGGTTCATTGATATTTACGAAGGTCCGACACTTGTCGCGCCAAAATACTGGCAGTACAGCGCAACGCTGGAGTTATGGGAGCGTCCGTTACCGCCTACAGGATGGGGGAATTACCCGGAATGGCTGGCTGGTCAGTCGTTACTGGATATTGCGCTAAACAGAGAGTGGCCTGAGCATGACAATTCTTGAGCAACTTTATGCAAGCAGCGGCTCTGAAGTCATTCACGACACGCTGCAGATCACGGCAGGTGATCAGAACTACTGGCTTACCCGCGGGTGGGACAATATTACTGTCTCGTTAGAAGACGGGCAGCAGGTAACGTTTGAAGGGTGTGCTATCGATATAGCATTGCCTGCCAGGAATGCCGACGGAACGCAAGATCTGAAATTTTCCATCAGTAACATCGATGGTGTCGTATCCGATGCGATTGACAGAATTCTGGACGAAATGAAATCGGCAACACTGACTTTTCGGCGGTATATCTCCTCTGATTTATCTGCACCTGCGGCATCGCCTTACACCCTTGATGTGAAATCCGGATCGTGGACGGCAACTGCGGTGCAGGTAACTGCCGGATATATGAACATCCTTAAAACGGCCTGGCCGCGTAATCGTTATAACCTGGCTGAACATCCCGGTCTTCGTTATATGTCTTCCTGAGGTATTCACATGTTCCATTCTGATAAATACCTTTCGGTCAAATGGCTGAAGGGCGGGCGCGTTTATCCTGAGCTCGACTGTTTCGGCATTATCAATGAAATCCGCGGCGATCTCCTTCTCCCGGTATGGCCGGATTTTTCCGGCGTGACGAAAGATGAGGGAGGGCTCGATCGTGAGGCCAGGAAGTTTATGAAATCCCTCACACGCTGTGAGCCTTGTATCGGGGCCGGGGTTGCTTGTTATTCAGGATCAACCGTGACGCATGTTGGTATCGTTGTTTTGCTGGATGGCCAGTTGCAGGTTGCCGAATGTAATCCGGGAACCAATGTCACCTTTCTACCTCTTCCGCGATTTGTCCGTCGGTTTAACCGTGTGGAGTTCTGGCAATGACGATAAGAATCTACCCTTCCCGGCTCCCCGGAGAACCGCTTGAAACTCATGAGCACGGCAATATTACGCTGCATCAATGGATGGTCAGAAATGTTCCTGGGTACAGCCAGGACAGATCGCACCCAGTTGCCGTTGAATTAAATGGCCGCACACTTCCTCCCGATGAGTGGCCGCTTTGCCAGTTGAGCCCTGACAGTGATGTCAGAATTTATCCTGTTCCCTACGGAACGGGGCTGGAAATTGCTGTCTGGGTTTCTGTTGCGATTTCAGCTGCCAGCGCAGCCTACTCGTTGTTCTTCGGGCCGAAAGTCGATCTCGGTGGTTATTCATCGGGGAGTGGTCGCTCACTTGAGCTTAATCCAGCAAAAGCTAACACGGCAAAACTAGGTGACCCGATACGTGAGGTGTTTGGTCGATGCCGCATCTATCCTGATTATCTGGTGCAGCCGGTTACCCGTTTTGACCCCGATGATCCAACGCGAATGACGGTCGAAATGTTTCTTTGTGTCGGGCAGGGGAGATTTTCGTTTACGGGAGGAGATAAACGGATTGGAGAAACCCCGGCAGCCTCGCTGGGTGATGGTTTCAGCGATAAGGTGTACCAGCCAGGAGAGGACGTATCTTCTGATCCGCGAAGTGAAAACTGGTTCAACTCGACAGAAGTCGGCGGAACATCAAGCGGAACAGGGCTGGATATGGCCCAGACCTCACCTGATTCCGACGATATTATTGCTGACAGCATGACTGTTTCTGGTGCATCTGTAACATTTACAGGTCTTGATACGGATGATGGCGACGATGACGACGAGGATGATAATTCTCTCCCGGACAGCTGGATAACGGGGGCCATAGTTGAAATTAAGGCGCCGACAAATTATCTGATCTCCACCTCTTCTGGTTACAGTGTTTTTGCCAGCTCATTGCTTACCGAACTTGCTCCCGTAGCGGGTATGCCGGTGACGCTGAGTTTCAACAGTGTTGATTATGACCTCGTCATTGCGTCCTATACCCCGGGTCAGGATGCGGTGCCTGGCGAGGGTGGCAGTGCAGCAAAAATTCAGGCCAGTGCCGCGCCCGTCACCTACGATTTTTCGACCAGTTCCAGTACGTTCATGATCACATGGCAGGGCACCACCTATATGGTGTCGCTGGTAGCGAACTATATCTCGATGTCGGGACTGCTGGCGGCTATCACCGAGGGGCTCACTGGCTCCGGCCTGGTCGCACGGGACAACGGCGGTACCGTACTAATAACCGAGGCGGCCAGTCCGTTCGTTGGTGGGGCAATCACATCCTCCTCACTGCCTGCAGCCGTTTTCGGTGATGCCCCGGTTTACACCTCCGGCACGGCATCAACCGGCGGCAGCCCGGCGGTAACGGCAAACGTGACGCTTGCGTATAACAGCACTACGGGAACCGCATTCTCGGGCATGCCTGAAGGTGTGCAACGGCTTTCACTTGCTCACCGCGGGAATGAGTACCAGATCGTCTCTGCCGACGGCACAACGGCAACAGTGGCGCGCCTGGTTAATGGGTCCGTTGATGAGTCGTGGCCGGGATTCACCGCCAGGACGATGATCGACTATGAGGCCACTGGTCTTAACGACACGCTGAGCTGGCTGGGGCCTTTCCTCGTATGCCCTGAGAATGAAGTGGTGGATGCATTCGAGGTGAATTTCTCCTTCCCGAACGGCATCTGTGGCTTCGACAGTAAGGGGAAAAAGCGGCTCCGGCATGTTGAGTGGGAGATTCAGTATCGCGTCTACGGTTCCGGATCGGGGTGGGTGAGTCACCAGGGAGAGTACGCGCTTAAAAACATCAACGGGTTAGGTTTCACTGAGCGGATCACCCTCAGTTCTCCGGGGCTGGTAGAGGTTCGCTGTCGTCGACGCAATGAGCAGGGCAGTAATAACGCGCGCGACAATATGTACTGGCAGGCTTTGAGAGGGAGGCTTCTGGCAAGACCGGTATCCTACTCAGGTGTAACAACCTGGGCAATTACCGTTGAAACCGGAGGGAAGCTGGCGGCACAGTCCGACAGGCGCGTCAGCGTGGTCGCTACCCGTGAATATGACAGTGGAGGTAACAGAACTATAAGCGGCGCATTCCGTCATGTGGCAAATAGTCTTGGATTTAATGCTAATCAGCTCGACACCTCTGCAATAAATGCTCTTGAAACTGCCTGGTGGACGCCAAGGGGAGAGTATTTTGACTATGAGGCAAGCAGCGACAGTGCTTCAGCGAAAGATATTTTCGACAAAATCACTGAAGCAGGCATGAGTTATTTTTTGTTGTCAGACGGGCTCTTGTCTGCCGGGCGTGAAGGCGTCAAAAACTGGACCGGGATCATTACCCCTCAGGATACGGTTGAAGAAATGCAGACCTCATTCAGGGCCCCTTCCGATGATGATTATGACGGTGTTGACGTCACATATATCAATCCGGTTACCTGGGCAGAAGAAATCGTTCAGTGTCGGACTGCTGATAATCCTGTGCCACGCAAAGTGGAGTCGTACTCACTGGGTATTGTAATGACTGCAGATCGTGCTTACCGGATAGGGATGCGCAGGCTTATGAAGTATTTGCACCAGCGCAGGACCTATGAATGCACAACTGAGCTTCTTGGCTGGTGCTATCAGTTTGGCGATCACATCATTCTTTCTGATGATATTCCGACGGGTAAAACAATCAGCTGTCTGATAGAAGGCGTGACATTCGATGATGAAGTTATCACGTTAACAGTCACTGAGCTTCTTGACTGGAGCTATGCTAATCCGCGCTGCTGGATTCAGTTTCAGGGGGGGCGGCCGTCGACTCGTTTGCTAACGCCGACACGTGTCGATGACTTCACCCTTACTATACCGTACAACGACGACCTGCACCCGGAAGACTGGATTATGGATGATCCGGATGTTGAATTACCTCGCCTGTTGTTTTGTGACAGTGAGAAGGGGGCGCGGCACGGTATCGTTCAGGAAATTGTCCCGTCTGATGACTGTACTTGCCAGGTCACAGCCCCGGAATATAAAGAAATCTTTTACGCATACGACGACGCTACATACCCTGGCGACGTAGCTTAGCAATTTCAAAAAAATCAATTCACCCGCTTCGGCGGGTTTTTTCATTTTTGGAGCACAATGTATGGCCAACATCGAAAAACTTGGCTCGTCATCACCAGAGGTATTGCTTAAGAATGCAACTAACCTCGATAAGTTAGTCAATGGCCGGGAATCGGAATCATTACCTGATCGCTTTGGTGTACTGCGCAAAACCTGGCACGGCATGGAGATGATCTTCAGCCGCTTTATCGACTACATAACTGGTCGCGGCGAGCAGGCAGTTGCAGCTATCGGCTGGCAGGAGCTTGGCAACTGGGCTGCTGGTCTGGTTGTAGATAATCGCCAGCAAATCGTCTACTACAATGGCTCCTGGTACAAATACCTTGGCGAGCTTGAGCACGTCATTGCCGGGGATTCTCCTGAGAACGATGGCGGTCTATGGTCGGCTGCAAACCCCACAGGGAAATGGTCGAACATCGGTGACGCGGCTCTTCGCTCAAACCTGGGTTCAGGCGAAGAGGGTATGGGCGATGCCCTGATGACCGTTAAGCAGCCTTTTTCTGGCGCAACTTCGCGCTCTCAGCACGATAAAAATGCTGAGTTTGTCAGCGTTATGGATTTCTCAGTCGATGGGATGTACGGAAGGGATTATGACAATACAGCCGCGTTTGAAAAAGCCTACGCAACCGGACTGGCGGTCTACGTTCCACCGGGGGAGTATCTCACTCATACATATAACCGACATCTGACGTTCGGCCCCGGCGTTATTTATAGCGACGATGACATGTTCTCGGATGCGGGCCATCGTCCTACGCCACCTTTCCCGAATAATGGTGGTCAGTACACGACATATCACAATACGCGCGGTAACGCTGAGCGTGCGGCTGGTCGGGCAATGATAATCAACAACCCCGACGGTCGTGTGCAAATCTCTAAATTTTCTGACCCGTCTCAATACAGTACATATCAAAACCGTGACCATGTGGGGGCGTTTCTTGCGATGTACGCCCCGAGAAACTTTGTTTCAACTACGGCAGAATCGACCACATATACCGCCTTTACTTTGACAGCGCCGGAGATATTTGCCGGGGTGAATGTTCAGGTTGGTGATTTCATCAACACCACGCATTCCCCGGTCTATAAGGGAAAAATCCTAGATATAGATTTTTCTGCTAATACCGTCACCGTGGATGGCTGGTACGCAATCGGCAACGCCAATTCCGGGCAGGTGCCTGCCAACGGCTATGCCGCCACCATCAACAAAGCCGATAAAATATGGGCGCGTAATGATGTGATCTATCTTGACCAGTACGGGCTGACCGCAACAGGGTACGAGATGGGTTTTATGCCGACTATTACACCCGGCAACCCGATATGGGGCATGCACGTTGTTAACTACAGTGGTGACTATACACTGGACCATGGCTTCCGGGTAACAGGTCAGTGGCGTACCGGGTACTACGCCGGAACCGGCGTTATTCGCGCCTTCCGTCATGAAGTTGGTGCATCAGATTACACAACAATCCGTACAGAGGACAACTCATCACCGTACTGGACCGGCTCGCTGGCAGAACTGCAGACGGATTACCGTAAAGCGACGTCGTATCTCGCGAAAATCACAACCGGCGCAGTAACCTGGTTCTCTATTGACTCGCGCGGGCAGCGTAGCGCCCAGATTGAGGCATATGGCGTCGTTAGTTCTGATACCACGATATCCGGGCTGTCACCTTCAATAATATCCTGCACCAACGCGACAACCACACCGATAACCCTGTCACTGACGACCAGCAGTATGAGGCCCGGACAGGCATTCGAGATCAGGGCGCGTGGAGGGGTCGTCAGTCTCACCGGGATTGTCGGCGGCACTATCACACTCAATACAGCAGAGAAGCCGTATTGCCGTTTTCATTATGACGGCGTGAATTTTCTTCTGCTTACGCATTCATCTTAAAGGGACGAATCAATATGAAAAAACCACAGTACATCATCGACGGTAATACCGTGACCTGCACCGTATTTAATGAGAATGGTGTTTCGTTTATGGCTACTACTCAGGCCACAGACGATGGCGATTTATCTCCTGCAATGGCGTCAGCTTTAGAGCAGGCAGAGAAAACCCGTGAAAAATATGAAACTGAAACTAAAGAGGCTTAATCATGACTGCTAAATTTGAAACATCTTTTGGTATCGAAGCACCGACCGTAAACGGTTATCCATCCGTAGCGACCCTTTGTGTTATTGAGGGTAATAATAGCCTGGTCGATATTGTCGCTCATATCTTTGTTGAGCCTGACGGAAAGCTGGTCATCTCAACAAATAGACCTGAAGCAATCAATATCAGACAGGAAGAAGTTCGCAAGAGTTTACCTGAGGGGGATTATTTCCGAGTTGCTAAAATTGCCTAGGACTACGTCAGAACTAAAAACGCACCGATACATTAGCGTTTCGGTGCGGTGAAGTAATTTATTAATATTATCAAATAAAACCACAAGATAATAAAATATTATCAAATTTAATATCTTTTATGAATGCATATCGAGATGAATATGGAGTTCTGCTCATAGTGTCAGATCCTAAATTTACTATTGACACATTTGGCGTAATCATTTTAATCGTTGCAATTCTGTGCTCGTGAAGAAAAGCAGTTGCGTTTTTTACAAATTGATCTTCGCTTTGTGGTATCATCATGAAACATTCATCAGTACTCATAGCTCTCTCCAGAAATCCTGGAGAATACTCATTTAACTTTTCAAATATTTCAAACAGTTTATCGGTGAAGAGGTATTTTATTTGGAAGTCTTCTATGAAATTTATGAAATCTTTGAAATCCACAGTGGGTTGAGACAAGTTGATCTCTTTAGATAGAGATAAGAATAAGTTATTTAAACCAGTCTCATTGTTTAACAAAACCCCATTAAATGTAGTTAAAGGTATAGGTAACTGATTTGGAAGTGCGCCTGAGTGGCATAGCGGTGCTATCTTTATTTGCTTGATCCATGCAGCACCGGCTTCGAAGTTAATCCAGGGTCTGCTAATAGATTTAGGGCTGCAAAGTATTATTGCGTAGATAGTTTTTGATAAATTTTCTTTTATTCTATCTAACCATCCATCACCAACTCCGCTACTGTTTGCATCTGATGATACAAAAACATCAACACTATTTAAAAATGATTTCTCTATTAATTGTTTGAGCTTAATCGCAATTTCTGCCTCTTCAGATATGTGTGATATGAAAATTACTGGTTTCACGTTATTCATAATTACTTCCTTTTGGTGTGTGTATTTAAAGCTTACTCTAAAAAAGTTTTTTGTAATATCCTGATAAAAGATCAGTGCTCTATCCCACCATGAGTATGGCTTGATGCTGGAGAGCGGATCGAACCGGCAACAGATACCTGATGTGGTTGGCGTGGGACTCAAAAGCATTTACAAATAGCTTCCCGTCGGCATCCCCACAAAAAGCAAAGCGTTACCTCAGTGATAAAGATCGATAGATGAAACCTGCATTGAACAACGGTCACAATGTAATTACTGTATATATAAACAGTGTGCGCCGGGAGACCGGTAGAGATCAAGGGGTGAAAGTCCCCGACCATTGAAGGACCAGCAATCCACAAGGTCCCCGAGTCATGCGTTGCATACCGCGAGGTATGG
>NZ_JCAXWU010000029.1:0-32376 GCF_059759695.1 Klebsiella sp. M041 | reverse complement strand
CCAGTTGGTGATTTTGAACTTTTGCTTTGCCACGGAACGGTCTGCGTTGTCGGGAAGATGCGTGATCTGATCCTTCAACTTAGCAAAAGTTCGATTTATTCAACAAAGCCTGACCTGAACACAATCCGTCAGGAGCGGCATGTCATCAGTGACGATCTGGAACAGTATATTCAGGATAAGAGAACGTTACTGCTCAATAGCACCAATGAAATCTCACTATTAACGCAGGGCAAAAAACAGTGGGAACAATATCGAGCCGGAGAGTCGATCATGTTCACTCTCTTCTCCTGGCTTCCCGCCGTTCGTACTAAGCGTCACTATCAAATGAAGCTGTTTTTGGAGGCTACGTTTGGCGAAAGAATGACAGCATTCCAGGGATCTCAGCCTGATGGAATTGATGCCTTTATCGATGGATTGATTGAGCAAGCTCATAAAGAACAGGCCGGGTACCAACAGCAAATTGATCACGCTGAGGACATTTCCCGACGTGAAAGTGAAGCCGTCATCCGTTGGTGGGAGATAACCCATTCGCTGGGTTATGCAGGCGAGACGGAGCTGAATCTGAGCGAAGCCGATGAGCTTGCCGATACAAAGCTCCGTTTCCCGGCGTTTTTGCTGGCGACGCATTACTGGGAAGGTCGGTGGCTGATGGATATGGCGAATATCGATAACCTTCAAGAAGAAAAAGGTCGCAAAGGGGCGAAGACTATTAAAGCCCGCTGGCTGCGAAGAATGAAGCTCACCCCTTGTGTCGTCATGACCTCCTTTATGCTTCCTCATCATATGCTTATCAGAGAACATGTTAGCGGTAAGAAGTATGATAATGGTTATTTATATAACTTCGCCGATTTGTTGATCGTCGATGAAGCGGGGCAGGTGCTTCCTGAGGTTGCTGCAGCTTCTTTCGCACTGGCGAAGAAAGCTCTGGTAATTGGCGACACAGAACAGATTGCGCCTATCTGGAACAGCCTGCCTTGTATTGATATTGGCAATATGGTTGAGGAGCATATCCTTCCAGAAGGTTCTCAGGAAGAACTTACTGAAGCTTATGCTTTGGTGTGTGAATCAGGAAAGAGCGCTGCATCCGGCAGCGTTATGAAGGTTGCACAGTTTAACTCGCGCTACCAGTACGATCCGGATCTGGCGCGGGGGATGTATCTGTACGAACACCGTCGCTGCTTCGATAACATCATTGGCTACTGTAACACCCTTAGTTATCACGGTAAGTTGCAGCCCAAACGAGGGGAAGAAAAAGGGACTATATTCCCTGCAATGGGCTATCTACATATAGATGGTAAGGGTATGCAGGCCAATGGTGGAAGTCGTTATAACGACTTTGAAGCGAAGACGATTGCTGCATGGCTTGCAGCGCACAAAGAAGAGATTGAGCATCACTACAATAAACCGTTACATGAATTAGTCGGCATTGTGACCCCATTTTCGGCGCAGGTCAGTGCGATTAAATCGTCATTACGTAAGCTGGATATCAATTGTAGTGGCGATGAAAATTCGCTGACAGTGGGCACGGTTCATTCATTGCAGGGGGCGGAACGGGCAATTGTGCTGTTCTCTCCTGTGTATTCGAAACATGAAGATGGCGGATTTATTGATAGAGACAGCAGCATGCTGAACGTTGCCGTTTCACGTGCTAAAGATAGCTTTTTGGTCTTTGGCGATATGGACCTGTTTGAGATTCAGCCCGCTTCCTCGCCGAGAGGGTTGCTTTCAAAATACCTGTTTGCATCCGATAATAATGCACTGCAGTTTGAGTATAAAGAACGCCAGGACCTTAATACAGCGCAAACACAGATCTCTGCCTTGCACGGTGTTGAGCAGCATGATGTGTTCCTGAACCAGACTTTTGACGCTATCGGTAAAAGTATTACTATTGTTTCCCCTTGGCTGACCTGGGAAAAATTGGAACAAACCGGTTTTCTTACATCAATGATCCAGGCTCGTGCTCGTGGTATCGACATTACTGTTGTAACGGATAAAAGCTTTAATACTCAAGACGTCAGTTATGTAAAGCGCAAAGCAAAACAGCAGCGCCTTAATGATGCAGTGGAAAAACTAAATGCGCTGGGCATTGTGACTATGTTGGTAAACCGTGTTCACAGTAAAATCGTGATTGGTGATGAAGGGCTGCTGTGCATAGGATCGTTCAACTGGTTTAGCGCTACGCGTGATGAGAAGTACAAACGATACGATACGTCGATGGTATACCGTGGCGAAAGCTTACAAGCGGAAATTAAAACGATTTATTCCAGCCTGGAACAGCGGAAGTTATAGGGGGCTTAAAGCAATGCAGGTATCGAATGGGCTGAATTAATTTAGCTCTACTTATGGAGGTATAGCCTTTATATACTATGCCTCCAAACTTCTTGCGTCAGGTGTGGAAAGTGGCGTCTGAAAAAGCGTGCTTGCGGCAGAATTCCCGGGCAGAAACGCCGGCTTCGGCCTCACGGAGAATACTGATGATCTATTCGTCGGAAAAACGCTTCTTCACAGGGATGCCCTCAGTTGCTGATGAAAACATTCATGACATCAAGATGTATTAATCAACGGAGAGCAGGTCAATGTAGTATAGCAAGGTCAATTTTAGATGATTTTTTCGGGAATCATGCGGCTGCATTAGGGGCTTGTTTGGCGAGGGTGGTTTAAATCATCAGTTAAACTTAGAAAAGGCCACTTTTTTGGATGGCCTTTAGTCTAAGGGGAGTTTATGCTGTTGCCCGATGATTCCAGGAATCTTTGTAAATGATATTCCCATCGCAATGTTTCCAGGTGATGGCCTCATACCTTAACTGAATCGTTTCGCTGTGTGTGCCTGTACCAGAATCCGGAAATAAGTTGGGGGTAATTCCGGTTACTTTAACATTCTCTAATATAATATTAAAATATTCGCTTTCAACACCTGCATCAAGGATCTGATACATCTTTATGGTTGCCGACTTTAATGTTTGGTTCTCACTCAGCGCTTTGTATAAAAGGGGCGTTGTTTTATCAAAATCTTTCTGTACCGTAATAGGCGTATGTACTCTGGTTCCTGTTAATCTCCCGGTGTTTCCATCCACAGGAATGGATAGGTGGTGCGTTACCGCTTTTAATTCAATAGCGCCAATACGCCCTGTAACGAGAGAACTACCAGTTATAGGGGAGCCGTTTGTATCGGTTAGCCAAAGATATGCTGGATTTGACATGATTATTCCTTATCTCTATTTATAAATGAAGGTAAACAAAACATTATAATGACCCATAAAAACAGACCAATAACCTTAACCGGCCACGGGTCAAGTAAGGCTATGCAAACAATAGCGCCTATAATTAGTAGCGGGCCTGATAGTAAATTAAAAATACCGCTTAACACACCTATCTTTGTTCCCAGTAATCTATTCAATGCAATGGCGATGATATAAGCGCTGCCGATTATAATCGTCACTGCGATTATTTTATTCTGCCAGTTATTAAACTCAGTCAGGCAAATAAAGCATGTGGTAATAATATAGGTGCAGAGAACTATATCGACGAGTGGCGTGATGATTTTTTTCATATCACCCAGCCTTAGCATTCGTATTTAAATGATCTTCCACTCTTTTCATAATCTTATCGAACACGGAGTTGCCCTCAGTGTATCCTGCATGGATGGCATCCACAAAAGGTTGTACCGCATCGGCAAATAAGAAATAAAGCAGATCATAATCGCGGGGTCTTAACAACGAGTATACCTCGGGCGCTTCATTCCTGAGTTTATCAGAGGTCCTGATGGAACGCTCTGCCATTCCACCAAACAAGAGGATAGTACTTAAAAAGGCTATTGGATTCCCTTTCCCCTTAAATACTACATAAGTAAATGACGTTTTTTCTATAACGGCTTTAGCGATGTTCGATGCGATAATATTCGTAGAGATTCTACCCACGATAGAGGTAACTACACTTCTGTATATTCTATCTTGTTCTGATTCGGATAGATATTTATTAAATAACTGAAAGATTAATTTAACTGCATTAACGATATTTTCATACTTAAGAATGTCATGTCTTATCGCGGTCATCATACGGATTCTTTCTGTTTCACGTTCATATCTTGTATCCGTATCAAAGATACCGTAAATCAGATAACCATAATCTAAAGGAACAGATAACCCACCATTGATAAGCCCTGTAACTGTATCAGGAGAGATAATGATGTTATATAACTTCCGCGCTATCCCTTCTATGTCTGCCATATAGCTATCCTATGTTTAAATAAACGACTGAAGATTTACATCACTTTTGCAAGAAATAATCGACGATAATTTACAAGAGAATAAATAACTTGATAAGTGTTACCATAATCTAATTGTTACAAATTGTATTGCGTGAGATGTATTAATTCAAAAAATAATAAAGCGCATATAAGTATTCGATTAGTGATTGGATACTCGGAAATTTGAATGTTAAAATTATTAATTTATATGCATTTGCGCGGACTTGTTCATGACTGAATCAGGTTTATGACTCGTGAACAGGCGGTTTATGTGAACACATCGACAGCATCATGTTGTGCCGTCGCTATCCTTCACGAGTAAACATCGACGAATTCATCAGAGTGATATCCGCTTCCGGCGTGAGGGCGGGTGCTATAGCCAATTCTTTGAAAATAAATAAAAGCAGGGCTAACACCAATCGTTTCATCACATCATTATGCGAACTACGGCGGGGGAATAGCGATTGGTTTGCATTATGGCGTGACGACCGCGAAATCGACGATGAGACGTGGGTAGAGGGTGTGAAACGCGGTAATTTCCGTTTGCATCCGGGGGCGGTTGTCGAGGGTTGTATTACTATCGCCCATAATTCTGATTTTGCCATGATCCGGAATGCGCTTACGAAAAGATCACTGGTTCATGTTCCCTGCATGCGTTCCCCGCTGGTTCGCGGTTAGGGGGAGATTGTTGCCAGTGGCTGTAACATCTCTTGCCCATAATATAAGTAAAATTATTTATATTATATTGCTGTTTTTGCTTCTGGGATGTGCACTTCCAAGGCCGGAAAACTATCTCGATTATGATATCGCAAGGGATGTTTGCCACTTCTTGTTCGGGAGTGTGAACGCCGATACGATGTATGACACTTTCTTTTATATATTGCTGGTAATAGTGATATTCCTTTCAGCTGTACTCTACATTATTACATTGCAGTTAATTTCAACGATGAGGAGCAAATGAGATGCCAATTCCTCCGTATATGTATCTTAAAGACGATGGTGGCGCAGACATTAAAGGGTCCGTTGATGTTCAGGAGCGAGAAGGTAGCATCGAAACCCGCTTATCACCATACCCCTCACCCCCTGAACACCTCACGCCGGTGCCACGCCACAAACCCCTCCTGGGGATAACATTCTTTCCCCTGCGGCAAGGTAATCGGCTTACCATCAAAATCCCAGAACAGCCTGCCAACAATGCCCCCGCCGTTCACCGCCGGCGAAACCTGGATGCGCATATCCTGATCCAGACCAATGGAGCCTTTATCAAAAGCCTTATGGTGAATTGCGCAGAGCGCCAGACCGTTAGGGATTTCGCAGGGGCCGCCGTGCTGCTTCCATTTGATATGAGCCGCTTCCAGGGCGACGGAGGTATTATCATGGCGCATATTGAAGCCGCAGATCGCGCACTCATAGTTATAGGCGCGCAGCACCTGCTGGCGAAAATGCGGGTCGCGTTCTTTGCGGATCTGCTGCAGATCAAACCCCATCTCTTCAGCCAGTTCTTCCTGAATACTCTCCGGAAAGTGCGCCTCGAGGATCTGATGGGCGAGGGTATTGATCAGCCTCTTATTTCTATTGAGTAACGCAAAATGCGGCTCATCGAAGCCGCCGGCGACGTGGCAGAGCTCCAGCTCTTTGCCGGGCGGCTGTCGGCTGCCCTGGGTTGAACACTGTTCGCTGTTGTGCAGCTCCCAGAAGCCGTCGCCTTTCAGGCGCCAGAAGGGCATATCCGGCCGGTACTGGCGGCGCTGCGGGCCAAAGCGTTCCAGCAGGCTATGCAGCTCATCGCGTATCTCCGAGGCGTAGTCGAACATCCGCGCATGGCCGCGCTGGTACTGCGAGAGGACGTACAGCAGCAACAGTGGCTTATGCGGCGCACGCTGTTCGCCTTTGCGCCAGATGGTGATGTTCTCGATCGCGTGTTGCAGGGTTGTGCTGGAGGGCATAGCGTTACATTGGCAGCTAAATAAATGCGATGATGCTCGCAAAATCATTGCCGATCAACCCACCAGATGCGGCGATTCCAGGTGGATCGCTTTTTAAATATCACAACGGATCTTGCTGTGGGAGTGGAGACTGCGTTCGCCTTCTGCGGCGCAAGCCTGAAAAAAATCGGGAGCGCATAACCGTTGCGTTCCCGCATTCTACAAACCCCACGCTACCTTACCGGTAGCGTGGGCCCGCTCTCTTTTACTTATCCCGCGTCTCGCCAGCCTCCCAGCTATAGCTCCCATCGGCCGCTAACCTATCGCCCAGCTCCTGATACTCGAACTGATAAAACTCAGCCTGGGTGCCGTACCCGGCGTAGTCTACCGCCGCCAGGCCGACGAACGCCCCGGTAAAGAACCCGCCGTAGCTCTGCAACACATAGTCATCGGACAGCACCGCGGCATCCAGCTGGACCGGGATCTCGGTGAACGTCACGCCATCGAAGCTGTATTCATAGCTGTAGGTCTGCTTGCGGACTTTGGTCCGGAACCAGACGTATTCCACGCCGTCCGGCACCTTGATGGCGTTATCTTTCAGGTACGATGTGTATTTCCCGCGGTTATTTTCGCCGACTTCGATGACCTTGCCGTTAATTTCATTCCAGGTCAGGAAGACAAAGCTCCAGTGGCGGTCGTTATAGTAATTCGTTAACCCGGCCATCTGCTGATAGCTGAAGGGCTCGAATTTCACCTTCACCGCGGCGTCAAAATAGAAGGCCTGCCAGCGGCGGGCAATCAGCGACAGGTCATGCGTATTGGCTAACGAACCCTGGCCGATTAAGGTTAATTTGCCGTCGCCGGTGGCGCCCATTTTGGCCGTAAACGGCACCCGCAGGGTATTCCAGTTCGGGTCGAGGGCTGGCGACGTAAAGTCATCCTGCTGGCTGTTATCGCTGGCGCTTTCGGTGAAGATGGCGTCTTTCGGCCCTTCGACGAAGGTCTTCCCGCCGTGACCGCCTTCAATACGCGGCCAGCCCTCGTCGTCCCAGTACACTTTCTGGATCGCGGTTTCCCGGCCGAGGGTTGACCAGCCGCGCGGGTCGTAGATGGATTCCCCCGGGCGATTCCACGGCCGGGCGCAGAGCGAGGCGTAATACCATTCGCCTTCCGGAGTGGAGACCAGCGCGCCATGGCCCTGTTTCTGGATGTAGCTGTCCGGCGTGTCGACGTTGGTTAAGAACACGTCACCCGGCTCGGTTTCAAAGCTGTCGGCCTCGAGGGTTTTCGACCGCGCCACCACCTCCTGGTGGGTAAACACGGTGCCGCCCTGGGCGGCAAACAGATAATAGTAGCCGTTCAGTTTATAGAGGTGCGGCCCCTCGACCAGCGCCACGGCGGTGCCGCGGTAGATGGTGCGCGCGGTTTCCGGCATTAACTTCAGCGTGTTGGTATCCAGCTCCGTTAAGGTAATGCCATCGAAGGGGTGATGGTACTCCCGGTGATCCCAGGTTTGCTGGACGATATATTTCCGGCCATCGTCGTCATGGAACAGCGAGGCGTCAAACCCGACGCCGTTCAGCTTGATCGGGTCGCTCCACGGGCCCCGAATATCCTTCGCGGTGGTCAGGTAGTTGGTCATGTCTTTGAAGGCGCCTTCGGTGACCTTCACATCGGTATACACCAACCAGAATTGCCCGTCGGCCCAGGAGAGCGCCGGCGCCCAAATGCCGCCGGAGGAGGGGTTGCCCTTCATGTCCAGCAGGGTGGTGGTGGAGAGCGGCGAAGGCAGCAGGTTCCAGTTTTTCAGGTCTTTCGACTCATGTAAACGCACGCCCGGGAACCACTCAAACGTCGAGTTGGCAATATAGTACGTATCCTCGACGCGAATAATACTGGGGTCGGCATTAAAGCCGCGTAATATCGGGTTTTGAATAAGTGACATTTCATTACACCTTTTAAAATGGAAAGTGACGAATCGGTCTGATTTATAATTTTTTTAACTACACGCGGATCTCATCCAGCTGACGGTTGATGTCGGTAACATGTTTATCGGAGATTGGATAAACCTGGATAATCACCATCGAAATAGCGGCCAGCGCGATCGGGATCCACACCGCGGTCATAATAATCCCGTCGATGGCGCTGGCGCTCTGCACGGCGCCGCTTTCATTAAAGCCATACACCGCCAGCAGCCACAGCGGGATCGCGCCGCCGATGGTGAAGCCGATCTTGAAGAAGAGTCCCATAATGGCATTGATAATGGCGGCATTGCGTTTGCCAGATTTTAATTCGCCGTACGCGATGACTTCCGGTACCAGCGCCCACATAAAGCCGGTGGCGGAAGTTAAGCCCCACTGTTTAATAAAGGTGGCGATGTAGGCCAGCCACAGGGCGTCGTGCATCCCTTCGCGGGACCAGACGTAGGTCAGCAGTTCGCCGACGATGAACATGGCGAGGAACAGATGGAAGAAGCCTTTTTTACCAAAGATTTTTTTCAGTTTCGGCCAGAAAATCGGGAAGGCGATGCCGGGAATAGACGCGACGAGACCCACCGCGCCCATCCATTCGGAGTGGCCGACGACGTACTGGTTGAAGAAGCCGTTAACGGTGTTCATGAAGAACATGAAGGTAAAGGCCAGCATAAAGAACATGCCGAGGATCACCAGCGGGCGGTTATGTCGGAGCTCGTGGAAAAGGTCGGTGGTTTTGACGTTGGCGGTCTGCTCGGCGGTCGCGACAACGCGTTCTTTGGTGAATTTATAACAGATAAACAGAGCCACCGCGCCGATGATCATATAGATGGCGTACACGCCAAACCAGGCGTAGTTTGCCGACGGATCGGCATAATTCCCCAGATTCAGCTCAAGGCCAAAAAAGCCGGTGTCTTTCAGGCTGCGATCTTTCGGCGCCGCCATCTGCACAAACATCGGGAACAGGGTATAGACCAGCAGGTTGGCGCTGTTGGCCAGCATCATGCGGGTACTGGTGAGCTTATCGATCGATTCCGGGTCGCGGGTCAGTGACGCATTCAGCGAGCCATAGGGAATATTGACTAAGGAATAAACCAGGTCCAGCGCCAGATAAATAATAAAGGCGAAAGCCACCGAACCTTTCACTCCGGGGATGGGCGCGAACAGTAATGCCGAGAGGATCACCAGCGGCACGCCGGCTCGTAACAGCCACGGACGATATTTCCCTGCCTTCGAGGTTCGTTTATCCACGTAGGTGCCGACCATCGGATCCCAAAACACGTTAATTATGCGGACAAAAAGAAAAATAAAGCCTGCCGTTGCCGTGCTGATGGTATTTACCGTCAGCATATGCAAAGCCAGAAAACCCCCAATTGTGCCGAAAACCAGGTTTTGCGCAAAGTCGCCCATGCCATAACCAATTCGTTCTCCGCGGGTTAATTTATGATATTCATCATGCCGACTGTGCATTATGTTTTTACTCATTCTAAGCAGACTCCGGTTTGTTTTGTGTAGGTGAAACACTTTCTGACACAGTTGACATGGAAGAATCTATTACGTTTTTAAATTAAGTAATTATGTTTTTTTACTTCTGTGATCCTCGAAGCAAAGGCCTGTATCACCTGCGTTGAGCCGCCATCCGCCGCTAATTTTTTGGCAGACAGGCAATGTGACAAAACCGGCATTTTAATTCGCTATGCCCACCTGAATTCCCCAGGAAGTGTACGCTATACGCGCGCGAAGCGAGATATTTAAAATAGTTTTATTTGCGAGATGGCTCACATTTGAGCATTTTCTCAATCGCTGAGTGAAATAACGTAATTGAGCAACCGACGATGAGAATACACGATGTGTCACAGTTGTTAATTTTCGGCTTCTTCAATTTCGGAGTTCATCATGCAAACTTATTTTGACCAGCTCGAACGCGTTCTTTTTGCCGGACCTAAAACCGATAATCCTCTGGCGTTTCGCCACTATAATCCGGATGAAATCGTGCTGGGAAAACGCATGGCAGATCATCTGCGCTTTGCCGCCTGTTATTGGCATAACTTCTGCTGGAATGGCGCGGATATGTTTGGCGCCGGCTCGTTTGAGCGTCCCTGGCAGGCCGCGGGCGATGCGCTGGAAATGGCCAAACGCAAAGCGGACGTGGCGTTTGAATTTTTCTACAAGCTCAACGTGCCGTATTATTGCTTCCACGATGTCGACGTCTCGCCAGAAGGCGCGTCGCTGAAAGAGTATTTGCATAATTTTGCCGTGATGACCGAGGTGCTGGCGGAGAAACAGCAGCAAACCGGCGTGAAACTGCTGTGGGGCACCGCCAACTGCTTTACCCACCCGCGCTACGGCGCCGGGGCGGCGACCAACCCCGATCCGGAGGTGTTTGCCTGGGCGGCCACGCAGGTGGTGACCGCCATGAACGCCACCCACCAGCTCGGCGGCGAAAACTATGTTCTGTGGGGCGGCCGCGAAGGTTACGAGTCCCTGCTGAATACCGACCTGCGTCAGGAGCGCGAGCAGATTGGCCGCTTCCTGCAGATGGTGGTGGAGCACAAGCATAAGATTGGCTTTGGCGGCACGCTGCTTATCGAGCCGAAACCGCAGGAGCCCACCAAGCATCAGTACGATTACGATGTCGCGACGGTGTATGGCTTCCTGAAGCAGTTTGGTCTGGAAAATGAGATCAAGGTGAACATTGAAGCCAACCACGCCACCCTGGCGGGGCACTCTTTCCACCATGAAATCGCCAGCGCCATCGCGCTGGGGATCTTCGGCTCCGTTGATGCCAACCGCGGCGATGCGCAGCTCGGCTGGGATACCGATCAGTTCCCGAACAGCGTGGAAGAAAATACCCTGGTGATGTACGAGATCCTCAAAGCCGGGGGATTCACCACCGGCGGCCTGAACTTTGACGCCAAAGTTCGCCGGCAGAGCACCGACAAATACGACATGTTCTATGGCCATATTGGCGCCATGGACGTGATGGCGCTGTCTCTCAAGCTGGCCGCGCGGATGATTGAGGATGGCAAGCTCGATCGGGCTCTGGCAAAACGCTATGCCGGCTGGCAGGGCGAACTGGGGCAGCAAATTATGGCCGGCCGTATGTCGCTGGATAATATTGCCCGGTACGCTGAGCAGCATAATCTGAATCCGCAGCATCACAGCGGGCGTCAGGAATTACTCGAAAATCTCGTCAATACCTATATCTTTGGTTAATTTTTGCTGACATGCTCCTGCGGGGGCATGTATTCCGCCGTCTGCCCGCTGCCGGGAAATAGCGTTTATTTGTTCGTGTTGTATTTATGCTGTCTGTGCCGAAAGGCTATCTGTTTGACTGTCTATAGAGGAACAATCCGCCGCGCGGATGGTTCTGCCATTGTGCCACCTGTTTAATATCAGTGAGGGAGGGCGAGTAGCGATAATTGTGTAATGCCTCTGTGACCGTACAAAATAAAAAATAACTTGTTCTGATGATAGCGACATATTCTGTCAGCTCAGAATAGGCTGGTTATTGTCTGAATAAAATTAACCTATATTGAGAAACTCATGACAATGATAAAAAAACTTCCATTAACCATGGCGGTTATCGCCGCGTTTTTTCCGCTTACCTCTGTAATGGCGCAAGAATTTACTCAGGAACAGATCGACGCCATCGTCGCCAAAGCCGTTGATAAAGCGCTGGCCGACCGCCAGGCGAAAATTGACGCCGCGGCCGACAAAAAGGTCGACGTCATTACCAACCCGCAGACAACCGCCGCCTCGCCGGATATGGCGATTCCGTTCGGCCTCAAGTTCAGCGGCTATGCCCGCTATGGCGCCCATTTCCAGACCGGCGACCAGAAATATGTCGGCGTCGACGGCTCCTATAACGGCGCCTCGGCGATCGGCCGTCTGGGCAACGAAAGCAACGGCGGCGAATTCCAGATCAGCAAAGCCTTCAAAAGCGCGCAGGGGGCTATCTGGGATCTCAACGTCATGTTCGACCACTGGAGCGACGAGGTTAACCTGAAGAAGGCCTACGTCGGCGTCACCAACGTGCTGGAATCCAACCCCAACGCCTATATCTGGGCCGGCCGCGACTTCCACCAGCGTCCGCAACAGGGGATCAACGACTACTTCTGGATGAACCACGACGGCCAGGGCGCCGGGGTGAAGAACTTTGATATCGGCGGCGTGCAGTTCGACGTGGCGGCGGTCTCGCAGGTGAAATCCTGTAGCCCGGAAGTGATGGCCGACGAGACCAACCCGTCGCGTATCACCTGTACCGGCAGCTCCGACACCGGCGACAACGGCCACTACGCGCTGACCACCAAAACCCACAACATCAAGGCCGGGCCGATCGATGTCGAGGTGTACGCCAACTACGGCTTTGACTCGAAGGCGGTGGACAGCGACGCGCGTCTCGAAGCCTGGCAGGGCGGCCTGGTGCTGAGCCACACCAACGACAGTGGAGTGAACAAGGTGATCCTGCGCTACTCCGACAACTCGGATAACAGCGTCTACAACAAAACCGACGACCTGACCACGGTCTACGCCAGCTTCGAGGGCAGCCATAAGTTCACCCAGCAGGCGCAGGTGGAATATCTGCTGGCCTTCCACGACTACGACAACGGCAAAGATAATACCGACAACCGCAAAAACTACGGCGCCATCGTGCGGCCGATGTACTTCTGGAACGACGTGCACTCCACCTGGCTGGAAGCGGGCTACCAGCGCGTGGACTACGACCAGGGCGGGGATAACCACGGCTGGAAGCTGACGCTGTCGCAGAACATCGCCATCGGCATGGGGCCGGAGTTCCGTCCGATGCTGCGCTTCTACGTGACCGGCGGTCAGGTGGACAACGAGCATACCGCGAAGGTCAACGGCACCAAAGACCAGCAGCTGGATTCGCTGAACGTCGGCGGGATGTTTGAGGCGTGGTTCTGATGCGATAGCGTTGTCGAAGGAGCGTTCCCGGCTGGCGCTACGCTTAGCCGGGCTACGACTGGTGCGCTCCATTTATGCCGGATGGCGGCATACATGCCTTATCCGGCCTACGTTCCTTCCTGCGGGCTCCCCGTGTAGGCCCGGCAAGCGCAGCGCCGCCGGGCAGAACACTTCAAGCTCCATACCCGCGGTAGTGCCGGATGGCGGCATAAATGCCTTATCCGGCCTACGTTCCTGAGGAGGCCTGCGGGATACCCCCCCGTAGGCCCGCGCAAGCGCAGCGCCGCCGGGCAGCTGGCCCAGGTTCCCTCAGTTCACCGTCAGGCGCAGGGCAAGATCCTGCGGGTAGGGGTCAAAATAGTTCTGCGCCTGCAGGTAGCGATCCGGATACTCGGCCAGATAGTGCTTAAGCAGCGTCAGCGGCGCGAGGATCGGCAGCAGCCCGGCGCGATAGTTGAGGATCACCTCTCGCAGCTCGCCGCGCTGGCGGCTGTTCAGCTGGTCGCGGAAATAACCCTGAATATGCATCAGCACGTTGGTGTGGTTTTTCCGCGAGGCGGGCCGCTTGAGGATCGCCATCAGCTTCTCGCGGTAGACCTCGAAGAAAGCCTCCAGATCTTCCCATTCATGCAGCGAGGCGACGAACGGGCCGATCTCGCGGTAGCCCGCCTGGTGGTGAGCCAACAGCTGCAGCTTGTAGCGGCTATGAAAGGCCAGCAGGCCGTGGCGGGTCAGGCCGCGGGCGCGCAGGGCGTTGAGTTCATGCAGGGCGAAGACGCGCTCGACAAAATTCTCCCGCAGCAGCGGATCGTGCAGCCGGCCATCCTCTTCCACCGGCAGCCACGGGTAGCGCGTCATCAGGGCGCCGGTAAACAGCCCCACGCCTTCCTTACGCCCGCGATTGCCTTTTTCGTCATACAGCCGCACGCGCTCCATCCCGCAGCTCGGCGATTTGGCGCAGACGATAAAGCCCGACAGCTCGCCCAGAGTTGCCAGATGGGCGTTGGCAAAATCGGCCATCTTCTCCGTCACATCCTCGTGCGGGGCGTGGCTGAAGCGCATGCGGATCTCCCCGACCGGAGTCTGCACCAGGCGGAGCGCCGGGCGGGGTACGGGCAGGCCGATCGCCATCTCCGGGCAGACGGGCTTAAACACCACCCACTGCGCGAGCTCATCCATCACAAAGCCCATACGCTTATGCCCGCCGTCGAATCGCACGGCTGAGCCGGTTAAACATCCGCTGATCCCAATGACAGGTTGCGTGTTCATGGCGCTGTCCTCTCTTCTGCTGTGGTTCGGGTAAAGAAAAGGGTCACGGTGGCCACCGTAATGCCGAATTTCTTCATCTCGGTTTTGTTAAACAAATGGCTGCCGTCCTGCAGGAACATCCAGTCGTCAAAGTGCAGCAGCCACCGGCTGCCGCTGGCCTCGACGTTCATGCTGTAGCGCCAGTGAAAGGCATTGCCTGCCGCCTGGCCGCTGGCCACGCCTTCGATATCCCCGGCGGTGCCCTGATAACGGTTATCGCCAGTGCGGCGAATGCGCCACACCCGCTGCTGTTTCTCGCCATCGTCATAGACAAAGCGCTCATGGAGCGTCAGGGTGTCGCCGACGACGTCGCCATCGATCGCTACATGGAAGCGGCGCAGCTGTTTGCCGCGGCGATCCTGCACCATCCCCCACGCCTCGGTTTGGCCCTGAAAATAGTGGAAGATGTCGAGGGCGGGCTGCTGCTGCCGGTACTCGGTGACCTCGGTGCTGCAGCCGGCGAGCATCAGCATCAGCAGCGCCAGGCCACGGGTCAGAATGCGTTTCATGGTGTACCTCCGATCAACTGCTGACGCAGTTCGGGATAAGTGGTGCGCGGATCGAGCCAGATGGCGAGAAAGCGGGTGCTGAACGCCGCCGACTGGCGCGGGCCGAGCGGGGTAAAGGCGGTCTGCGCGGCGCTGGCGCGGTACCAGAACTGCCCCTCGCCGCCGCTGACCACGAACGCCAGCTGGCCGCCCGGCGCGACGTCCGGCCAGATCCCCTGCAGCATGCGCAGCCAGGCTTCGCTGCGCGGCTCCTGCTGCAGAATGCCCTGCGCCTGCCACTGGTCGCGGGTGGCCTCCACCAGCGCCTCGCGATCGATGTCGCGCCGGTAGGTGATGATCAGCGCCCGATCCTGCTGCGGGCCGTCATACCGGCCATTGGGCGTGCGCAGCTGTGAGTGATAGACAGTGAACGGCCCCCAGGTGAGGGTCGCCTCGCCGACGCGGCGCCACGTCAGCCAGTCGGCGGCGTGGGCCGCCGGGGCGAGGGCGCTCAGCCACAGCAGTAACAGGGCGAATCTCATTTTTGCCTCCCCATCCCCAGATGGAACAACAGCATGAGCACCAGCCAGCCGCAGGCCATGGCGGCCACGGCAAGCGCCGTCGGTACCAGCAGGGTCATGGCTCCGAGGCGAGCGCCGATCAGGTAGGCCACCGGGCCGCCGACGGTGGCCGCCGCGGCCAGCACCCAGCCGGGAAGCGTCGTGGTGCGGGTCAGCCGGGTCCAGACGACGGCGAACATCAGCCACAGGGCCACCATCCACAGGGGCAGCAGGCTGTCGCCGGGAAAATCAATCAGTCCCGCCAGCGCCCAGCAGGCGTCCAGCCCGCAGCCCGCCGCGGCCAGCAGCAGAGCGGGCGGACGACTGGCCGCCGGCAACCGCAGCCAGGCGAACAGCGCCAGCGTCAGCCAGATCAGCAGGCCGCGCTCGCGCAACATCACCACCAGCGTCCAGTAAACATCGAACGCGAGGGCCATCAGCAGGTGCTGCGCCGGGCGTGTCATACCCGCTCCGCGGTGAGCTGCACCACGCTGATGGTGCGGGCGTTAAATCCGGCTTCGCAGTAGCCGAAGTAGTAGAGCCACATCCGGCGGAAGCGCTCATCAAAGCCGAGCTTTTCAATATCCTGCCAGGCATGGGTAAAACGCTGCCGCCAGTGCGCCAGCGTGCGGGCATAGTCCGGGCCCATGTCGAACAGGTTGCGCACCACAAAATCGGTATGGCGGGTCATCAGCTCGCTCATTGCCGTGATGCTGGGCAAAAAGCCGCCCGGGAAGATATAGCGCTGGATAAAATCGACGCTTTTGCTGTAGTCGCGATAGCGCTGATCCTGAATGGTGATCGCCTGCAGGGCCATTTTGCCGCCCGGGCGCAGGCGCGCCTGACAGGTGCGGAAAAAGGCCGGCAGGTAGCGCTGGCCCACCGCCTCAATCATCTCCACCGACACCAGTTTGTCGTACTCGCCGCGCAGATCGCGGTAGTCGCAGAGCAGCACCTCGACGCGATCCTGCAGTCCGGCGCGGGCCATGCGCTCGGTAGCCCAGCGGTGCTGCTCCCGGGAGAGGGTGGTGGTGGTGACCCGGCAGCCGTAATGGCGGGCGGCGTACTCGGCCAGCGCCCCCCAGCCGGTGCCAATCTCCAGCAGATGATCGCCGGGAGTGAGCGCCAGCTGGTCGCACAGGCGCGCCATCTTGGCCCGCTGGGCCTGGGTCAGATCCTGCTGGTCGTCGGCAAACAGCGCGCTGGAGTAGAGCAGGTCGTCATCCAGAAAGTGGGCATAAAATTCGTTGCCGAGGTCGTAATGGGCGGCGATGTTCTCCCGCGCCTGAGCGCGGGTGTTGCGGCGGGTCCAGTGGCGCAGGCGGGCGACGGGCTTGCCCAGCAGACGAAAGCCGCGCTCCAGACGCCCCAGCACCTCGCCGTTGCGCGCAAGGATCTGCAGCAGCGCCGTCAGCTGGTGGCTCTCCCAGTCGCCGTCCATCCAGGCCTCGGCCGCCGCCAGGCTGCCGCCGGTCAGCAGGCGCCAGTACACCTCCGGCGTGCAGACCCGCGCCTCGGCGCGCAGCGCGGCGGCGGGGTCGCCAAAATGAAAAGTCTGCGCCCCTTCGCGCACGGTGAGCGAGCCTTCGCGGAGGCCGCTCAACAGACGAAAGAGCAGCCAGCGCGCGAGCCGCACGTTGCGCGGCACATCGGGTTCAAGCGCAAAGACGGGATCGGTCATGAGCGTTCACTCCTGCTGACAGGATGGTTGTACAGCGGCAGGCGCTTCAGCCACAGCCGCAGCGCCTGCCAGTAGATGGCGAGGACGGTTTTCAGGGTCATCATCGGCAGACGCAGCAGCAGCCCGCGCAGGTTGGCGCGGGTTAACGGCACGCGGCTCAGGGCCAGCGTGGCGTCGAACACCTTGCTGGCCTGATGGTTTTCAATATGCATGTGCAGCGTTTTGCCGGGCGCGTTGAAGCGCCAGTGATAGACCATGTCCATCGGGTTAAACGGCGAAACGTGAAAGGCTTTCTCCAGCGGGCGCGCCTGCTGGCCGTCCACCGCGTAGTAATGACGCTCATTCCACGGCGTGTTGCGCACTTCGGCCAGCACCCAGCGCAGGGTGTCGGCCTCGTCATAGCAGTAGTAAAAGTTGACCGGATTAAAATGGAAGCCGAAGTAGCGCAGCTGGGTCAGGAGCATCACGCGTCCCGCCGGGCGGCAGCCGGTCAGGCTCTCCAGCCGGTTCAGCGCCTGAGCCTTCAGCGGCGCGCCCAGCGGATAATCGGCGTCGTACCAGGCGGCGGCGGCCAGGCGGTTGCGACGGATGCCCGCCTCAGGCAGCCTGTCCAGTTCGTCGAGGTCAAGCCAGGCCATAAACAGGCGGTAGACGAAGTGGTGCGCCTTCGGCTGCAGACGACGGTGGCGCAGGACGCCCTGATAGAGGCAGCTGTTCATTTCAGTTGCCCTCCGCCGCGGCGATGCCCTGCACCACGTCGAGCGCGCTGCGCACCCCGTCCTCATGAAAGCCGTTGTACCAGTAGGCCCCGCAGTACCAGCTCCGCCGCTGGCCGTTAATCTCGTCGCGCCGCAGCTGGGCCGACCAGCTTTGCGAGTTAAACAGCGGATGCTCATAGACGAAGCGCTGCCAGACGTAGCGCTCGTCCACCGGCGCGTCCGGGTTCAGGGTGACGCAGAACAGCGGCGCGCCCGCGGGCAGCCCCTGGAGAATATTCATGTTGTAGGTGACGCAGGCCCGGGCCCGATCCCCGTCGCTCAGGCGATAGTTCCAGCTGGCCCAGGCGCGCTGACGCGCCGGCAGCCAGCGCGGATCGCTGTGCAGCACCACCTCGTTGCGCTGCCAGCCGATGTCCCCGAGAACTTCGCGTTCGGCGTCGGTGGGCGCCGCCAGCATCGCCAGCGCCTGCGCGGAGTGGCAGGCGAAGATCACCTGGTCAAATTGCGCCTCCCCGGACGCCAGCCGCAGGGTAACCCCTGTCGAGTGGCGCTCCACCTGCTGCACCGGCGCGTTGAGCCGCAGGTCCAGGCGGTCGCCGAGCCTGGCGAGCAGGGCGCGAACGTATTCCCGGGAACCGCCGGGCACTACGTACCACTGCGGGCGATCGCGAATGTCCAGCAGGCCGTGGTGTTCAAAGAAGCGCAAAAACAGCGGCAGCGGGAAGCGGCGCATCTCCTGCAGCGACGACGACCAGATGGCCGCCCCCATCGGCAGGATATAGTGGCGGGCGAAGAAGGGGCTGAAGCGGTGGCGGGCGAGGAAGCTCTCCAGCGTCGCCCCCGGATCCAGCGCCTCGGTCAGCGCCAGTTTCGCCAGCCGGTTGAAGCGGACGATCTCGCTCAGCAGCCCCCAGAAGGCCGGCTTCAGCAGATTGCGTCGCTGGGCGAAGAGCGAGGTCAGGCTGTGGCCGTTGTACTCCAGGCCGCTGGCCGGGTTGTGGACCGAGAAGCTCATCTGCGTTTTTTGCCCGTCGATCCCCAGCTCGCTGAGCAGGCCCATA
Organism: Klebsiella sp. M041; assembly: GCF_059759695.1. NCBI lineage: Bacteria > Pseudomonadati > Pseudomonadota > Gammaproteobacteria > Enterobacterales > Enterobacteriaceae > Klebsiella > Klebsiella sp. M041. Next base: position 13,486 of record NZ_JCAXWU010000029.1, on the reverse strand, counting down.
AAGCGCGGATAAGTGCGATCGTTGTAGACAATAAATCCGGTATCGATGGCCCAGGTGCCCTGCGGCGTGGCGATATCCACGGTGGCGGTGTGGCCGCCCGGCGCGGCGCCCGCTTCGAACAGCGTCACCTGATGGTGTCCGGCCAGCCGCCAGGCGCAGGTCAGCCCGGCGATGCCGCTGCCGATGATGGCGATGTTCATGAGCGCACCATCCTGCGCAACAGCAGGCGCTGTATACCTGACGGCAGGCTGGCCAGCAGCCGCAGGGCCAGGCTGAAGCCGGTGGGGAAGGCGATGTGGTTTTTGCCCTTCGCCAGGCCGTGGCGGATCGCCGCCACCGCCCGATCGACGCTCACCCGGCCGGGCATGGCAAAGTCGTTTTTGCGCGTCAGCGGGGTGTCGACGAAGCCTGGAGAGACCACCGTGACGGCGACCCCTTTCGGCTCCCAGTCCAGACGCAGGCTATTGGCAAACCAGGTCAGCGCCGCCTTGGAGGCGCCATAGGCTTCCGCGCGCGGGAAGGGCAGCCAGTGCGCCATGGAGCTGACCAGCACCACCCGATCGCCAGCCTCCAGCTGCGTCTGCAGCGCCGCCAGGCAGTTCACCGGCCCGAGGAAGTTGGTGGCCATCACCCGCTCCACGAGGGCGGCATCCACCTGTCCGTGGTCGAGATATTCGCAGGTGCCGGCGCAGAGAATGATCAGGTCGGCAAAACAGCCCGTCAGCGCCTGGCGACAGGCGTCCCTGTCTGTCATATCGAACAGGCGCGCGCTGATGTTGGGGCTGAACTGCTGCAGCGCCGTCAGGCGCGAAGCATCGCGCCCGCAGGCGATGACCAGGTGGCCATCCGCCGCGTAGGATTTCGCCAGGCCGGCGCCGATCCCGGAGCTGGCGCCGGTGATAAGCACCGTCATCATGAGCGCACCCTCCGTTTCACGCCGCGTACCGCCCAACCCAGCAGGGGAAGGTGCTCGTAGATCATCTCCCCGGCGTCGTAGTAGTCGCGCTGGTGGAGAACCTGCTCCCCGGCGATGTCCACCACCGAGCAGCCCGGCAGGGCCAGGGTTTCTCCGCCGGCAATACGCGGATGCGACCAGTGCATGGTCCAGGTTACGGCGAACCGCTGACCGTCGCAGAGCGGCGCGTCGATGGTGAACCGGCACTGCTCCACGTTGGCCAGCAGATGGGTAAAGTAGCGCTGGATGGCGAACAGTCCCTGGTGCTGGCCAAAAGGATCGCTCAGCGTCGCGTCCGGATGGTACAGCGCGGCCAGCGCCGTGGGCGGCTGCGCATCCAGCCCGGCGTAGTACTCAACAAAACGACGAATGACGGACGGCGTGGTGCTCATGGATCACATCCTGGCTAAACACGGTGGCGTAATGGCATACTTAAAACTTACACAAATAAAATTATTTGTCCAAGTTTGTGGAAAAATATATTTTATTTATGTTTAAAATCATGTTGTTATGATTAGTGTTTTAAAGGGTGAAAATCGCGAGTTGCACGAAGGGAAAACGTGCGCCCGCCGCGCCGCCGGGCGCAGGCGGGACAGAGAGTGGGGGAAGTGAAAACCGGGGGTTAGAGCGGGATCACCTCGAGGGAGACGACCTGCTGCTGCCAGAGTTCGACCTGCCTCTGACGAGCGGTGGTGAGTTTGCCGCTGGTGACCAGCAGCCAGTTGCGCTGGGGGAAAATCTCCGGCGCCAGGGCGGCGGGAGGCACCGGCAGGACGTCGATGCGATGGCCCTGGCCGGTGCGTTTGAGCGCTTCAAGCCAGATTTCGCAGGCGTCGGTCAGGTGCCAGCCGGTGATCAGAAAGTTGTCCCCGGGCGCCTTCTTGTCGCCTTCGAGGCAAAACGAGGTGTAGGCGATGATGATGCCGTCGAGGATTTCGCGCAGGGTCATGATGGCCGGCACGTTGGCGGAGACCTGGCTGCGCAGCGGACGCAGCACCTCGGTCACCAGCTCCTGGCGCGGATATTCGCGGCCGGCATCGTAGATCAGCTGGCGCAGGGACTCGATTTTTCCCTCTTTCAGCCGCTGCAGCATGGTCTCCTGCAGCGTCAGCCAGTTGTTGGTGCGCCGCGCGCCGGGGCGCGACAGTAGGGGCTTCACCTGGCTGACCGGCACCCCTTTTTTCACCCAGTCGAGGATTTTAAGCGCCTGCTGGACGTCGTCATCGCTGTACAGACGGTGTCCACCATCGGTGCGCAGCGGCTTGAGCAGGCCATAGCGGCGCTGCCAGGCGCGAAGCGTGGTCGCATTTATCCCGCAGAGTCGGGCAAATTCGCCGATGGAGTAAGGCATGGAGGCCACCTGTTAACAAAGAATATTCTCAATATACTACGAATCACGTCGGCTGGCGTGAAGTGTAGCGGCTTTGCACTACACTTTCCCCAACCGCGTAAATGAAAGGAGTTCTCATGAAGCTATGGCCTGTTGTCACTGGCGTCGCTATCGCGTTGACCCTGGTGGCCTGCAAATCGCCCACCCCGCCGAAGGGCGTTCAGCCGATTAGCGGGTTTGACGCCAGCCGTTACCTCGGGAAATGGTATGAAGTCGCCCGCCTGGAGAATCGCTTCGAGCGAGGCCTGGAGCAGGTGACCGCCACCTACGGCGCCCGCAGCGACGGGGGGATCAGCGTCGTCAATCGCGGTTATGACCCGGTCAAAAAACGCTGGAATGAGAGCGACGGGAAAGCCTATTTCACCGGCGCCCCCACCACCGCGGCGCTGAAGGTGTCGTTCTTCGGGCCGTTCTACGGCGGCTATAACGTGATCCGTCTGGACGACGACTACCAGTATGCGCTGGTCAGCGGCCCCAACCGCGACTATCTGTGGATCCTGTCGCGTACCCCCACCATTCCGGCGGCGGTGAAGCAGGATTACCTGAATACCGCGCGCGAACTGGGCTTTGACGTCGATCGACTGGTGTGGATCCGCCAGACGCCGCGCTAGCCTCGCCCCTTAGCGACTGAGCATGCCAGAGTAAACCGCATACAGCCCGGCCAGCGCCGCCACGTTCAGCGCCACGCTGATGAAAAACCACGTCCGGAAGGGCTGCTTTTGCGTTTTATGACGAAAACACTGCTGGCCGAGGATCGCCCCCGGCCAGCCTCCCGCCAGGCCGAGCACCAGCAGCGTGGTTTCCGGCACCCGTCGCCAGGCTTTGCGCGCCGCCAGCTTGTCGGCGCCATAGATAAGCCATGTCAGAAGGCTGCTCAGTAAAAACCACATCGCCAGCGGGTAGGGGAGCAGGGCGCTGCCCGCAGCGGTGAGCAGCAGCAGGGAATAACATACCAGGTTCAGATTCATAGGGACGTTCACGCCGGCCAGAAGAATGGCGCCACTATAGCCAATTTCCCGGACCGGCGTAAACGCGGCGGGTTATTCGCTACGCTTGCCCCGATGCCGGGACAGCCACATCAGCTTATACGCCGCCGGAATGATAAACAGCGACAGCAGCGGGGCGGTGATCATCCCGCCAATCATCGGCGCGGCGATGCGGCTCATCACCTCCGACCCGGCGCCGGTGCCCCACAAAATCGGCAGCAGGCCGGCAATAATCACCGCCACGGTCATCGCCTTCGGCCGCACGCGCAGTACTGCCCCCTGATACAGCGCCTCGTCGAGCTTCCCGGCGCTGAAGGTCTGCGGGTTCTCCAGCGCCGGCTCCGCCTCGATGGCGTGGCGCAGGTACATCAGCATCACCACGCCAAACTCCGCGGCCACGCCGGCCAGGGCGATAAAGCCGGTTCCGGTGGCCACCGACAGATGGAAGCCCATCCAGTAGAGGAACCAGATCCCGCCCACAAGGGCGAACGGCACGCTGGCGATGATCAGCAGCGCCTCGCCGACGCGGCGGAACGCCAGGTACAGCAGCACAAAGATAATCATCAGCGTCATCGGCACCATCAGCTTCAGCTTCTGATTGGCGCGCTCCAGCAGCTCAAACTGCCCGGAATACGATACGCTGATGCCCGGCTTCAGCTTCACCTCCTTGCCGATGGCCTGCTGCAGATCGTGCACCACTGACACCATGTCGCGGTCGCGGGCGTCGATGTAGATCCAGCTGGTGGGGCGGGCGTTCTCGGTCTTCAGCATCGATGGCCCGCTGACCACCTTCACCTCGGCGACGTCGCCGAGGACGATCTGCTGCTTCAGCGGGGTGAGGATCGGCAGCTGGCGCAGGGTCTGCGGGCTATCGCGGTAGCTCTGCGGATAGCGGATGTTGATCGGATAGCGCTCGACCCCCTCCACCGTTTCGCCGACCATCGCCCCGCCGATAGCGGACGAGACGAACAGCTGCACGTCGCCGACGGTCATCCCGTAGCGGGCCGCCTTCTCACGCTGAATATCAATGTCGAGGTAGCGCCCGCCCACCAGCCGCTCGGCTAACGCCGAGGTCACGCCCGGCACGCTGCGCGCCACCCCCTCAATTTGCCCGGCGATGGCGTCGATATCGGCCAGGTTAGTGCCGGAAACTTTAATGCCGATCGGGCTCTTGATGCCAGTGGAGAGCATGTCGATGCGGTTGCGGATCGGCGGCACCCACAGGTTCGCCAGCCCCGGCAGGCGCACGGTCTTGTCCAGTTCGTCGACGATCTTCTCCATGGTCATCCCCGGCCTCCATTGATCCTGCGGTTTAAGCTGAATGGTGGTCTCCACCATCTCCAGCGGCGCTGAGTCGGTAGCGGTGTCTGCCTTACCCGTTTTGCCGAACACCCGCGCCACCTCCGGCACTGTCATGATCAGCTTGTCGGTCTTCTGCAGCATATCCGCCGCCTGCGCGGCGGAGATCCCGGGCAGTGTTGACGGCATATACAGCAGATCGCCCTCGTTGATCTGCGGCAGAAACTCGCCGCCGACCCGGTTAAGCGGCCAGACAACCGTCAGGATCGACAGGAGCGCGATCAGCAGGGTGGTCTTCGGCCAGTGCAGGACCTTCAGCAGCAGCGGATGGTAAATGCGGATCAAAAAGCGGTTCAGCGGGTTGCTGCTCTCCGCCGGGATCCTGCCGCGGATCCAGAAGCCCATCAGGATCGGGATCACCATGATCGCCAGCAGCGCCGCTCCGGCCATCGACCAGGTTTTGGTGAAGGCCAGCGGACCGAACAGTTTGCCCTCCTGGCCTTCGAGGGTGAAAATGGGGATAAACGACAGGGTGATGATCAGCAGGCTGATAAACAGCGCCGGGCCAACCTCCACCGAGGCATCGGTAATGATTTTCCAGCGCCTGTCGTTGCCGAGCTTCTCTCCCGGATGCTGATGCGTCCACTCCTCCAGCCGCTTGTGGGCGTTCTCAATCATCACGATGGCGGCATCGACCATCGCCCCCACCGCAATGGCGATCCCGCCCAGCGACATGATGTTGGCGTTGAGCCCCTGGAAATGCATCATGATAAAGGCGAAGCACAGGCCGAGCGGCAGGGAGATAATCGCCACCAGCGCCGAGCGCACGTGCCACAGGAACAGGGCGCAGACCAGGGCGACGACGATAAACTCTTCCAGCAGCTTGTGGCTGAGGTTATCGATGGCGCGGTCGATAAGCTGGCTGCGGTCGTAGGTGGTGACCACTTCAACCCCTTCCGGCAGGCTGCTTTGCAGCGACGCCAGTTTTTCTTTGACCGCCGAGATCGCTTCCCGGGCGTTCTTGCCGGAGCGCAGGATCACCACGCCGCCGGCCACTTCGCCTTCGCCGTTCAGTTCGGCAATGCCGCGGCGCATCTCCGGGCCGACCTGCACCCGCGCGACGTCGCCGAGATAGACCGGCACGCCGTTATCGCCGGTTTTCAGTACAATGTTTTTGAAGTCGTCGAGGGTCTGCAGATAGCCGCTGGCGCGCACCATATATTCGGCTTCCGCCAGTTCGACCGAAGAGCCGCCCGCCTCCTGGTTAGAGGCGTCCAGCGCCGATTTCACCTCGCCGAGGCTGATGCCGTACTGGGTCAGCTTCATCGGGTCGACAACTATCTGGTACTCCTTGACCACGCCGCCCACCGACGCCACTTCCGAGACGTTAGGAATGGTTTTCAGCTCATATTTTAAGAACCAGTCCTGCAGGGAGCGTAGTTCGGCGAGATCGTGCTCGCCGCTGCGGTCGACCAGCGCGTACTCGAAGACCCAGCCGACGCCGGTGGCGTCCGGGCCCATTTCGGCGCTGACCCCGGCGGGCAGTTTGCCCTGCACCTGGTTGAGATACTCCAGCACCCGCGAGCGCGCCCAGTAAGGGTCGGTGCCGTCTTCAAAAATCACATACACATAAGAGTCGCCAAACTGCGAGAAGCCGCGCACCGTTCTGGCGCCGGGCACCGACAGCATGGTGGTGGTTAGCGGCCAGGTGACCTGGTTTTCGACAATCTGCGGCGCCTGACCCGGATAGCTGGTTTTGACGATCACCTGTACGTCGGAGAGATCCGGCAGGGCGTCCACCGGGGTGTGGACGATGGTCCAGGTCCCCCAGAGGCTGAGAAACAGCGCGCCCATCATCACCAGGAAGCGGTTGGCCACCGAGCGGCGGATAATCCATTCAATCATTGTTCCGTTCCTCAGTGCGCGTGGGCGGCAGCGGCAGCAGGGGCCTGCGCGCGCATGCGCTCCAGCGCGCCGGCGATATTGGCTTCCGAGTCGATCAGGAACAGGCCGCTGGCGACCACCTTCTCGCCCTCCTTCAGCCCGCTGCGAATGGCCGTGACGCCATTGGATTCATGGAAAACCTGGACCTGCTTCGGCACGAAGCGGCCCTCGTTATCCATGGTGATCACCCGCTGCTCGCTGCCGCTGTCGATCAGCGCTTTGGAGGGGATCAGCAGCATCGGTTCGCTGTCACTGGTTAGCTGCAGATAGGCGTTCATCCCCGGCTTCAGCGCTTCATCCGGGTTGTTCACCTGCAGGCGTAGCTGCAGGGTGCGGGTGGCGCTATCGACGCTGGGGAGAATCGTCCATTTGCTGATGCGGAAGGTTTTGTCCGGCCAGGCGGGAACCTGAATGCGGAACTGCGAGGCGTCTTTAATCAGCCAGGCGATGGACTCGGGGACCGCCACGCTGACCCACACCGGGTCCATGCCCTGAATTTTCGCCACCACGTTATCTTTGGCGATGTTCATTCCGGCGCGCAGATCGAAGGCGGTGATCACCCCGTCGATGGGCGCCTTGAGGGTGAAGCGGGTCTGGATCTTGCGCGTGGCTTTCAGGCGGCGGATATCGTCGTCCGGCATTCCGGCGAGACGCAGCCGCTCGAGGATCCCCTCGACCTGGGTGGCGGTGCCGCCGGTCTCCTGCAATAGCAGGTATTCGCTCTGCGCTTCCACCCAGTCCGGGATGGTCAGTTCCAGCAGCGGCGTACCTTGTTGCACTTTGTCGCCGACGGTCAGGGGATAGACTTTATTGATAAAGCCCGCCGCCCGCGCCTGCATAATCACGTACTGGTACTCGTTGTAGCTGATGTTGGCCGGGAAGGTCTGGGCGTAGCGCAGCGGCCCGCGGGTGACGGCGGCGGTTTTCACCCCGAGATTCTGGGTCTGCGTCGGGTCGATACGCACCCCCGGCGCACCGGCGGCGGCACTCTCCTCATCGGCGTATTTCGGCACCAGGTCCATATCCATAAACGGCGATTTACCCGGTTTATCAAAGCGGGTGTTCGGGTACATCGGGTCGTACCAGAACAGCACTTTTCGCTGCTGCTCGGCCGCCGGGGCGGCGGCGGCGTCGAGGGGCGGCGCCATCCGGGTATACAGCGCTGCGGTGAGCGCGCCGCCGATCGCCATGCTGCCGAGGAGCAGCGCCGTGTTTTTCAGTGTCAGGGATGCCATGTGTCGTCCATTCAGTTGTTGAGGAGCCTACCGTCGCCGGGCCATTAGTGGGCGCGGATATCCTGTAACAGCGACAGATTGCCCTGCTGAACGAAGGTGAAGTCCACGCTGTCGCCGTCCTTCACATTGTTGAGCTGGGTCTGCGGGGTGATGGTGAAGCGCATGGTCATCGGCGGCCAGTTCACCGCCGGGATGGCTTCGTGGGCAATGGTGATTTTTTTGCTATCCATATCAATGGCTTTAATGACCCCTTTGCCGCTGATGCTTTGCGTCTGCGCGGCGGCGGGCTGTTCGTGCATCGCCATGCCGGCGTGCGGGTCGGCGGCCTGGGCGGCGAACACCGCGCCAGAAATCAGAGTGAACAGGGCGACTTTAGACAGTGAATTCATAATCAAGACTCCTCGGGTTATTCCATCCAGCCGCCGCCGAGGGCGGTGAACAGGGTGATTTCATTTGCCTGACGGGAATAGTTGAGTTCCAGCAGGGTTTGTCGGGTGGTGAAAATGTCGCGCTGGGCGCTCAGCACTTCGATGTAGCTGACCGCGCCGTGGCGATAGAGCGCGGTGGCGCGCTGCAGGGTGATATTGAGTGAAGCGAGATAGCGCTCCTGGGCGGCGATCTGATCGGCCAGGCTTTGGCGCAGGGCCAGCGCGTCGGCCACTTCCTTAAAAGCGGACTGAATTTTTTGCTCGTAGTTGACCACCTGCTGCTGCTGGCGGATCTCCGCCAGATCGAGGTTGGCCTGATTGCGCCCGGCGTTGAAAATCGGTATGTCGATTTTGGGGATGAAGTTCCACATCGCGCTGCCGGCGTTAAACAGGCTGGCGAGCTCGCTGCTGCTGCCGGAGAGCGAGCTGGTCAGGGTGATCGACGGGAAGAAGGCCGCCCGCGCGGCGCCGATGTTGGCGTTGGCCGCCCGCAGGCTGTGTTCGGCCGCTAAAATATCCGGCCGCTGCAGCAGGATCGCTGAAGAGAGCGACGGCGGCAGGGTTACGCCTTGCAGGTCGACGGCGCTGCTGGCGCTATCGTCCGGCAGATGTTGATAACTACCGAGCAACAGTTGCAGAGCGTTATTAGCCTGCGCCAGCTGGCCCTGCCGCCTGGCGATCTCGGCGCGGGTGCTCTCGATCATCCCCCGCGCCTGCTCCAGCGCCAGGACGGTGGTGCTGCCGGTCAGCAGCTGTTTTTCAACGAACGCGTAAGACTGCTGATAGTTTTGCAGGGTGTCGTTGGCCACCTGCAGCTGCGCTGCCGCCAGCCGCTGGTTGAAGTAGCTTTGTGAAACGTTAGCAATCAGCAGGATATGCACTGCGCGCCGTGCCTCTTCGCTGGCGAAGAAGTTCTCCCGGTCGGCCTCGCTGAGGTTTTTCAGCCGGCCAAAGAAGTCGAGGTCATAGTTGAGATTCAGCCCGGCGGCGTAATCGCTGTTGGTGGTGGTGTCGCCTTTAAGCTTGCCGCCGTAGGTGGTGCTACCGTCACCGTTCAATTGCGGGTAGCGGTCGGCATCGGTCACTCGATACTGGGCACGGGCTTCCTGCACTTTCAGCGTCGCCATCCGCAGATCGCGGTTGTTGGTCAGCGCGGTGCCTATCAGGCTTTTCACCTGCGGGTCGACGAAAAAGGTTCGCCAGCCGGTCTCCTGATAGCTCGCGGTTGCGGGAACCAGCTTGTTCTGGCTGAGAGAGAACTGCTGCGGTACCGGCGCGGCGGGGCGCTGGTAGTCCGGAGCGAGCGAGACACAGCCGGTTAAGGCGAGTATCACGCTGAGGGTAAGAAGCGTTATTGGGCGCATGGCGGCAGACGTTTTCGACGATTTATCCATGGCGGCTACTTTACGTAGCGGCCTCTGTTCAGGACGTGACAGGAAAATGACAAAGCTGTCATTTTCCTGATATTTCATTGCTATCCGGAGGCGCTCCTCTAAAATTGAATACCCGCACAGAACGCGCGTGAAGGAGCCGGCGGTGAAGATTTTGATTGTCGAAGATGAGAAGAAAACCGGGGAGTACCTGACCAAAGGGCTCACCGAGGCTGGCTTCGTCGTCGACCTGGCCGATAACGGCCTTAACGGCTATCACCTGGCGATGACCGGCGACTATGATCTGCTGATCCTCGACATCATGCTGCCGGACGTGAACGGCTGGGATATCGTGCGCATGCTGCGCGCCGCCGGGAAAGGCATGCCGATCCTGCTGCTTACCGCGTTGGGCACCATTGAGCATCGGGTGAAGGGGCTGGAGCTGGGCGCCGACGACTATCTGGTGAAGCCGTTCGCCTTTGCGGAACTGCTGGCGCGGGTGCGGACGCTGCTGCGTCGCGGGGCGGCGGTCATTGTCGAAAGCCAGTTTCAGGCGGCGGATCTCAGCGTCGATCTGGTCAGCCGTAAGGTGACGCGCGGCGCCACCCGCATCACCCTGACCAGCAAGGAGTTCACTCTGCTGGAGTTCTTCCTGCGCCATCAGGGCGAAGTGCTGCCGCGTTCGCTGATTGCCTCGCAGGTGTGGGATATGAATTTCGACAGCGATACCAACGCGATAGATGTGGCGGTGAAGCGGCTGCGCGCCAAAATCGATAACGACTTCGAGCCGAAACTGATCCAGACTGTGCGCGGCGTCGGCTATATGCTTGAGGTGCCGGATGGTCGCTAAGCGCCCCTTTTCCCTGGCCACCCGGCTGAGTTTCTTTATTAGCCTCGCCACCATCATCGCCTTCTTTGCCTTCACCTGGATCATGATCCATTCGGTGAAGGCGCATTTTGAAGAGCGCGACGTTCACGATCTCAGGCAGCTCAGCACCACCCTGGAGACGGTCCTCGACCACGCTGACTACCCGCCGGCGCGGCGGCTGGAGATCGTGAAGAATATCATTGCGGGCTACGCCAACGTCTTTATCTGCCTGGACGATGGGCAGGGCAATATTCTGTTCCAGTCGCCCAACGGACCGGATCTCAGCCATATGCTGAGTACGCCAGGCCTGGCGATGCAGCTGCGCGACGGGAATGTGATTTCATGGACCGACCCGCAGCCGCGGGCAATGACGCACGATAATCATCAAATGGAGACCCGTGCCTGGCGGCTGATCATGCTGCCGCTGGGCAAGCAGGCGGATGGCAAGCCGGCGTACCATCTGCTGATGGCCTTATCCATCGATTTTCACCTGCACTATATTAATGAGCTGAAAGCGAAGCTGATTTCCGCCGCGTCGATAATCAGCCTGCTGATCATCGCCATCGTGCTGTTTGTGGTCTATCAGGGGCATAAGCCTATCCGCCAGATCAGCCGGCAGATCCAGAATATTACCTCGCGGGATCTCGACGTGCGCCTCGACCCGCAGGCGGTGCCTATCGAACTGGAGCGGCTGGCGCTGTCCTTTAACCATATGCTGGAGCGAATGGAGGATGTCTTTACCCGCCAGTCGAACTTCTCCGCCGATATCGCCCATGAGATCCGCACGCCGATCACCAACCTGGTGACGCAAACCGAAATCGCCTTAAGCCAGAGCCGCAGCCAGCAGGAGCTGGAAGAGGTGCTCTACTCCAATCTCGAAGAGTTCTCGCGCATGTCGCGGATGGTCAGCGATATGCTGTTCCTCGCCCAGGCCGATAACAACCAGCTAATCCCCGAACAGCGGGAACTGGATCTGGCTGAGGAGGTGCATAAGGTGTTTGAGTTTTTCGAGGCGTGGGCGGAAGAGAAGGCGGTAGCGCTGCGCTTTGACGGCAGCCCCTGCCGGGTGACGGGCGATCCGCTGATGCTGCGGCGGGCGATCAGTAACTTGCTGTCGAACGCGATCCGCTACACCCCGGCTGGCCAGGCGGTGACGATCGCGCTGAGCGAAAGCGCGGAGACGATCCGCCTGGTGGTGGAGAACCCCGGTACGCCGATTGCCGCCGAACATCTGCCGCGGCTGTTTGACCGTTTCTATCGCGTCGACCCCTCGCGCCAGCGCAAAGGGGAGGGCAGCGGCATCGGCCTGGCGATTGTGAAATCCATCGTCAGCGCCCACCACGGCAGCGTGGCGGCGCAGTCCGATCTGCGCTCGACGCGGTTTATTGTGGTGCTGCCGAAACAGGCGCAATAACGGCTGATAGCCAGCGGGCAGCGCCAGGCGGCTGCCCGTAATCGTACCGCGGCTTACTCTTCGAAGTACCAGTAGCCCTGATTAATCAGGCGCGTCAGTTCGCTCACAAAAGCCGGGTTTTGCAGGCCGCTGCCGAGCTCCTCCTGGCCTAATGAGGTATAGCGGCACAATGCATCCAGCGCTTCGGCATCGGTGGTGTCCAGCTGTTCGCTATGCACGAAGAAGCTATCGCCGATATGCAGAACGCGCAGGCCGCTCAGGCGAGAAAGTTTTTCGCCGCCCAGCAGCGCATCGACGACTTCCTCTTCTTCATACGGTGGTTCCGCCGGCGCAATATCCAGCTCGTGACGCGGGGTGGTGACGAAACTGCCGAACCACTGCTTGAAGTCTTCCGGCTGGCGAATCATGTCGATCATCATGCCGCGCAGACGTTCGAGTTCATACTCTTCAACCCGGCCCGGATGCTCGCGGCAGGTGAGGTCCGGATCGCTATAGTGCTCGCCGCCGAGATCGTTCTCCAGCACATAGTCGGCGAAGCTGCTGATCAGGTCGCGCCCGTTTGGCCCGCGGAAACCCACGGAGTAGTTCAGCGCGGTTTCGTGGGTGATACCATCGTGCGGAAATCCCGGCGGAATATAGAGGATATCGCCCGGCTGCAGATCCTCATCAATAATCGGCGGGAACGGGTCGACGTGCAGCAGCGCGGGATGCGGGCAGAACTGACGCATCGGCAGCTTATCGCCCACGCGCCAGCGGCGGCTGCCCATGCCCTGAATAATAAAGACGTCATACTGATCGATATGGGGGCCGACGCCGCCGCCGGGGACGGAGAAGGAGATCATCAGGTCGTCCAGACGCCAGTCCGGCAGTACGCGGAACGGTCGCACCAGCTCGGCGGCCGGCATATGCCAGTGGTTTACCGCCTGGGCCAGCAGCGACCAGCCGGTCTCGCCCAGGCCATCGAAATGTTCAAAAGGTCCATTGCTGGCCTGCCATTTACCGTTGGCCAGACTGACCAGCCGGCTGTCGACTTCCGGCTCCATGGCTAACCCGGCCAGCTCGTCCGGGGTAATCGGGTCGACGAAGTCCGGAAACGCGTTTTTTAAAACCACCGGCTGCTTTTGCCAGTATTTCTCTAAAAACTCGGGCCAGTTAATGTTGAGTTGATAAGCCATCGATTATTACCAGTAAGAAGAAACGGGCCTGATTATAGAAACGGGGGCTGGGCGGGCGCTTTGTCGTGGGTCAAGAGTGGCGCTTAATTCACCATCGGCGCGATAATGGCGTTGGGTAAGAGAGAAAAATCACATTTTTGCCAAAAACCAATTTTCGAGTTAGCTACGCTGCAGGCCGCATGAACACTGGGATGGCGGCTTTAATGGTAGGAAGAGGAATAAGCGAAAAGTTCAAATAATGAGCGGTCGATAAGATTTTTCTATTTTAACCCTTGCTACTTCCGGCGAACTCCCTATAATGCGCTCCCACTGACACGGCAGATGTGAATCACTTCACACAAACAGCCGGTTCGGTTGAAGAGAAAAATCCTGAAAAACGGGTTGACTCTGAAAGAGGAAAGCGTAATATACGCCACCTCGCG
>NZ_JCAXWU010000028.1:0-34395 GCF_059759695.1 Klebsiella sp. M041 | reverse complement strand
TGTTAAAGAGCAGTTGCGACGCGCTTTAGCGCTCTGTCGCGAGGTGGCGTATATTACGCTTTCCTCTTTCAGAGTCAACCCGTTTTTCAGGATTTTTCTCTTCAACCGAACTGGCTGTTTGTGTGAAGTGATTCACATCTGCCGTGTCGATGGAGGCGCATTATAGGGAGTTCTCGAGCGCCCGCAATAGAAAAATGGCAGAAAAATGACTGACTGCTGCATTCCCCAGCAAAACCCCGCTTTATACCTCTTTACACACAGAATTATCCACAGGAGAGCGTCAAAACATGACCGCACGCCCCGCGGATCGGCAGCTATATAGAAGGAGAACCATCGGCCTAAAGAGAAAGATAAAAATTCGCGAGCGTTGCGCAAACGTTTTCGTTACAATGCCGCGCTATGACACGGATGCCCGGTTGGGTGCGTTAGGTGAGTTTTTAGGCAAAAACTCACCTAACGCTCTCTGTAATGTTCAAATCCTGGGGATTTAATACCATGCAACAACGTCGTCCAGTCCGCCGCGCTCTGCTCAGTGTTTCTGACAAGGCCGGTATCGTCGAATTCGCGCAGGCGCTTTCCGCTCGTGGTGTCGAGCTGCTGTCCACCGGCGGCACCGCCCGCCTGCTGGCAGAAAAAGGCCTGCCGGTAACCGAAGTCTCTGACTACACCGGTTTCCCGGAAATGATGGATGGACGCGTGAAGACCCTGCATCCGAAAGTACACGGCGGCATCCTCGGTCGTCGCGGTCAGGATGATGGCATCATGCAGCAGCACGGTATCGCGCCTATTGATATGGTGGTCGTTAACCTCTATCCGTTTGCCCAAACCGTCGCTCGTGAAGGCTGCTCGCTGGAAGACGCGGTGGAAAACATCGATATCGGCGGCCCAACCATGGTCCGCTCCGCGGCGAAGAACCACAAAGATGTCGCCATCGTGGTGAAGAGCAGCGACTACACCGCCATCATTAATGAAATGGACGCCAACGAAGGCTCCCTGACGCTGGACACCCGCTTCGACCTCGCCATTAAAGCCTTCGAACACACCGCCGCGTACGACAGCATGATCGCCAACTACTTCGGCAGCATGGTTCCGGCCTATCACGGCGAAAGCAAAGAAGCCGCTGGCCGCTTCCCACGCACCCTGAATCTGAACTTCATTAAGAAGCAGGATATGCGCTACGGCGAAAACAGCCACCAGCAGGCTGCCTTCTATATAGAAGAGAATGTCAAAGAAGCTTCCGTGGCAACCGCTACCCAGCTGCAGGGTAAAGCGCTCTCCTATAACAATATTGCCGATACCGATGCGGCGCTGGAGTGCGTGAAAGAGTTCAACGAACCGGCCTGCGTGATCGTTAAGCACGCTAACCCGTGCGGCGTTGCCGTCAGCGACTCGATCCTTGACGCCTACGATCGCGCATACAAAACCGACCCGACCTCCGCGTTCGGCGGCATCATCGCCTTCAACCGCGAGCTGGATGCCGACACCGCGCAGGCGATCATCTCTCGCCAGTTTGTCGAGGTGATCATCGCCCCGTCCGCCAGCGAAGAAGCGCTGAAAATCACTGCCGCGAAGCAGAACGTCCGCGTACTGACCTGCGGTCAGTGGGAAGCGCGCGTTGCCGGTCTCGATTTCAAACGTGTCAACGGCGGCCTGCTGGTTCAGGACCGCGATCTCGGTATGGTCACCGCAGGCGAACTGCGCGTGGTCAGTAAACGTCAGCCGAGCGAGCAAGAGCTGCGCGATGCGCTGTTCTGCTGGAAAGTGGCGAAATTCGTCAAATCCAACGCCATCGTGTATGCCAAAGACAATATGACCATCGGCATAGGCGCCGGCCAGATGAGCCGCGTCTACTCGGCGAAAATTGCCGGGATTAAAGCCGGTGACGAAGGTCTGGAAGTGAAAGGCTCCGCCATGGCCTCCGATGCCTTCTTCCCGTTCCGCGATGGGATTGACGCCGCGGCTGCGGTCGGCATCACTTGCGTTATCCAGCCGGGCGGCTCTATCCGCGACGACGAAGTGATTGCCGCCGCTGACGAACACGGCATCGCCATGATCTTCACCGATATGCGCCACTTCCGCCATTAATTCATGGAGCTGCAGATGAAAGTATTAGTAATCGGCAACGGCGGGCGTGAACACGCCCTGGCCTGGAAAGCGGCCCAATCGCCGCTGGTTGATACCGTCTACGTTGCGCCGGGCAACGCAGGTACCGCGCTGGAGCCGTCGCTGCAAAACGTCGCCATCGGCGTCACCGATATTCCGGCGCTGCTGCGCTTCGCTCAGGATGAAAATATCGACCTGACCATCGTTGGTCCGGAAGCGCCGTTGGTGATTGGCGTGGTCGACGCGTTCCGTGCCGCCGGGCTCGCCATCTTTGGGCCAACCGAAGGCGCGGCGCAGCTGGAAGGCTCGAAAGCCTTCACCAAAGATTTCCTCGCGCGTCATCACATCCCGACGGCGGAATACCAGAACTTCACCGAAGTTGAGCCAGCGCTGGCTTACCTGCGCGAGAAAGGCGCGCCGATCGTCATCAAAGCCGACGGTCTGGCGGCGGGTAAAGGCGTTATCGTGGCGATGACCCTTGAGGAAGCCGAAGCGGCGGTCAAAGACATGCTGGCCGGTAACGCCTTTGGCGACGCCGGACACCGCATCGTCATTGAAGAGTTCCTCGATGGCGAAGAGGCCAGCTTTATTGTGATGGTCGACGGCGAGCACGTCCTGCCGATGGCCACCAGCCAGGATCACAAACGCGTCGGCAACGGCGATACCGGCCCGAACACCGGTGGGATGGGCGCTTATTCTCCGGCGCCGGTCGTGACTGATGAAGTCCATCAGCGCACCATGGAGCGTATTATCTGGCCAACCGTGAAGGGCATGGCCGCGGAAGGCAACACCTATACCGGTTTCCTGTATGCCGGTCTGATGATCGACAAGCAGGGCAACCCAAAGGTCATTGAGTTCAACTGCCGCTTTGGCGATCCGGAAACCCAGCCGATCATGCTGCGCATGAAATCTGACCTGGTAGAGCTGTGCCTCGCCGCCTGCGCCGGCAAGCTGGATGAGAAAACCTCCGAGTGGGATGACCGCGCATCGCTGGGGGTAGTGGTTGCCGCCGGCGGCTATCCGGGCAACTACAACACGGGCGATGAGATCCATGGCCTGCCGCAGCAGGAAGCGGCAGACGGTAAAGTCTTCCACGCCGGCACGAAACTGTCTGACGACCAGCGCGTGGTCACCAACGGCGGGCGCGTACTGTGCGTCACCGCCCTGGGCGATACCGTAGCGCAGGCGCAGCAGCGCGCCTATCAGCTGCTGACCGATATTCGCTGGGATGGCAGCTTTAGCCGAAACGATATCGGCTGGCGCGCCATTGAGCGCGAAAAGGCTAACGGCTAAGTTTCGCCAACAGCGTTTTCCGCGTAATGCCTAACTGACGGGCGGCTTCGGTTTTGTTGCCGCCCGTTTTTTCCAGTGCCGCCAGAATCACCTCTTTTTCGACTTCCACTAGCGGCTGAATCAGCCCCTCCTCGCTCCCGCCTGACGGCAGCGGCGTACCCGCAATCGCCAGCGGCAGTTCCCGCCCGGAGATATAGTCCCCGGTCAGTAGCACCACCGCCCGCTCCACCGCGTTTTCCAGCTCGCGAATGTTGCCCGGCCAGGAGTAGTGGATCAGCAGGTCCATCGCCTGTGGCGTGAACCCCTTTACCGCCTTACGATTGCGTTCGGCATAGCGTTTGAGAAAGTGCTGCGCCAGCGGCGGAATATCTTCCCGGCGCCGGCGCAGAGGCGGCATCTCAATAGTCACGACGTTCAGGCGGTAATAGAGATCCTGGCGGAAACGCCCGGCGCTTACCTCTTCCGCGAGGTTGCGGTGGGTGGCGGCGATCAGCCGCACATCAACGGCAAGCGTCTGGTTGCTGCCGACCCGCTGCACCTCCCGCTCCTGAATCGCCCGCAGCAGCCGGACCTGCATCAATGGCGAGATATCGCCAATTTCATCGAGGAACAGCGTGCCGCCATCCGCTTCGACAAAGCGCCCCTCACGTCGCCGATCCGCGCCGGTAAACGCCCCTTTTTCATGGCCGAAGAGTTCCGACTCCAGTAGCGACTCATTCAGCGCCGCGCAGTTGAGCGTCACCAGCGGCTTATCACCGCGCCCGCTGCAGGCGTGGATGGCGCGCGCCACCAGTTCCTTACCGGTTCCCGACTCTCCATAGATCAGCACCGTCGCATCCGAAGGGGCTACCAGCGTAATATTATTAAGAAGCGCCTGCATCGCCGGGCTGTCGCCTATCATGCCCCAACGCGAACTCGCTGCGGCGGGGTGTTCGCCCTCGCTATGCCGGGTGTGTGCCAGCGCCTGGACTAACGTCTGCTGTAACGTGTCAAAATCCAGCGGCTTAATCAGATAATCCAGCGCCCCGGACTTGATGGCCTCCACCGCCGTATCGACGCTGGAGAACGCCGTCATGATCAGCACCGGGATCGCCGGGTTATAGGCTTTAATCTCTTTTAACGTCGCGATACCGTCCATCTCCGCCATGCGAATATCGCACAGCACCAGGTCGAAGACCTGCTGATGGATCAGCTCCAGCGCCTGCAGGCCGTTGTGGGCTAATGCCACCTGATAGCCCCAGCCGCGCAGCAGCGCCTGCAGGATCGTGCAGTGGCTGATGTCATCATCGACAACCAGAATCTGTACCTTATCGCTGCTCATCTTCCCTCCGTTGAGCATCAATCGGTAGCCAAAGCGTAAATATCGCTCCAGCCCCCGGCTGACTTTCGGCGCGGATCGTCCCGCCATGTTGTTCGATAATATTCTGCACCACCGCCAGCCCCAGCCCGGTGCCGTCCGCTTTGGTGGTGAAATAGGGGGTGAAGATGGCCTGCAGCTCTTCGGCAGTCATCCCTTTACCGCTATCTGCGATGACGATTTTCATCCGCTGACGGTCAGCTTCGCTTGCCGATACGCGAATGACGCCGTCACGGCCAATCGCCTGCATCGCGTTCAGGTACAGGTTCAACAGCACCTGGTTCAGGCGGTCGGCATCGGCGTTGATCGTGGAGAGCTCCGGGCGCGGAGTGAATTGCAGCGCTATCCCGCGACTCTGCGCATCCTGGCTGACCAGCTGTAATGAGTGGTGGATAAGCGCGTTGATATCCACCGGCTGATAATTTAAATGCGCGGGCCGGACCAGCTCCAGCAGTTCGCTGACCACCCGGTTCAGGCGGTCGGCCTCTTTGGCCATCACCCGCGCTAACTGATGCGACTCGCCGCCCGGCGGCGTGCGCTCGGCAAAATATTTCGCCAGCCCTTTAATCGACGAGAGTGGATTGCGGATCTCGTGCGCCACGCCCGCCGCCAGATGGCCAAGCGCCACCAGTTTCTCTTTGCGGGCCATCGCCTCCAGCAGTTGTTTTCGCGAGCGGCGATAGCGGCGGAACCAGAACTGGGCGAGGATCGTTGCCGCTGTCACCAGCGCGGCGGCGCCCAGCATGATGACCATGTTCCGCTGCCCGCGGGCCTGCGCGGCATCCAGCTCACTGCTATCAAAGGCGATAAAAATCACCTGCGGGACGGTGGCTTGAGCCAGGGCACTGTCGCCGCGATTCATCATGCCCCTATGGTGGCCGCGGGCCGGATTGAGCGGGCGAAACTGGCGATAGACCTCAATGGCCGGCTGCGGCTCGCTAAGCCGCCGCCAGCGCGCCTGTTCGCCAACCGCCAGCGCACGCATCTGCGCGGGGCTGTAGAGCGTTTGGCCCACCTGCTGCGGATCGCTGTGAGCGATGATGGTGCCATTGTCATCAGTCACCGCGAACCACAGGACGCCCGGCTGCCAGGCCATCTCTTCCAGCAGGGCCTGCAGCTGCGCGTGATGCATCCGCATTCCCATGCCGACGCGCGTGCCGGACTCCAGCGCGCGGATCAGTACGCTCCCCTTCTCCTCAATAGTTTGTCGGGCGGCGGTCGTCTCACGACCGTGATCGCGGACGATCATCGCGGAGAACAGCACCACCAGCAGCACCACCGTACCGGTCAGCAGCCAGCTCAGCGCGCCAGCGGCAGCGTCCCGGGAAAAAGGTTTGATCTTCATCGGCGAGTCCTTGTCATCTCCTTTTCGCTATCAGCAGGATCTTTCAGCAGAAATCATGCCATGTTTCCGCACGGCCAAACCTGCTCTCAAACATATCGCCTGCGCTTTAGCGAGTAAAAATGACTCGCCGGTCCCGGGCGGAACGGGTCATTTTTACTCGCCTTCTCTGCCACGACCTCGGCAGACCTGTTCGGACGGGCTTTTTCAGGCTGGCATGGAAGATGCAATACCGGGAGAAACCACACAGGAGAAAATGCCATGAAACGGAACCGTAACTTACCTCTCGCCCTCGTCACCCTTGCCGCGCTGACCTTCGGCAGCAACGCGGCCTGGGCCAACCACCACTGGGGCAACAATAACGGGATGGGCAACCAGGGCTACAGCCAGCTGACCCAGGAGCAGCAGGCTACCGCGCAAAAGCTGCATAACGATTACTTTGCGCAAACCAGCGCCCTTCGCCAGCAGCTGCAGTCCAAACGCTATGAGTACAATGCGCTGCTCACGGCGCAAAAGCCGGACCGCGGCAAGATTGAAGCCGTCGCTCAGGAGATGGAAGGCTTACGCCAGAAGCTGGATCAGCAGCGGGTGAAATTTGATCTCGCGCTGGCTGAGGCAGGCGTTCCCCGCGGCGCAGGCATGGGATATGGCGGCTGTCGCGGTAGCGGCGGCGGTCATAGGGGCATGAATCACTGGTAAAGGTTAGAAGCTTTTTTCCGTCGGCTGCCAGGTGCAGAAGTTTTCATTGGCCACCAGCAGCAATTGAGAGCCTTCCGGCGCCTCAAGCCAGGCAATGCTCACCGCGGCGGAAGCGTGGCTCTGGCGGCGTTCAATGTGCGCCAGAGCCCGACTATCGAGGTCGGGCGTCACCGTCTGCCCTTCGCAGGTCAGGACGGTATGCGCGGCGGCGTTCCAGCGCCCCTGACGCAGGACGACCCGACCCTGACGGAGGGCGTCGCTGGTCTGGCGGATCTGCTCGGCGCGATAACGGTACAGCGCGACCTGGTCGCTGGAGAGCTGCTGCTTCTGCCCGTCAACTTCCCGCTGCATAAAGCTCAGATCGCCTTGCGCGTCGAAGCGGGCGCGAATATGTTCCGGCGGCTTGCCGTAGACATTGAGTTCAATAAGCGTCAGCTGATCGCCCTGCCAGCGATATTCGCTGGTCGAGGTGTCCCCGTGACGCCACGGGCTGAAGGCGGCGAGAAGATGGACTTCATCGCCAGAATCTTTACGCCAGATACGCATCGCCCCCTGGTTGTCCGCATAACCGCTGGCGGTAAACGGTGGTAGCGACGCGTTATGGCTGCAGGCAGTTAGCAACAGGATGCCCGCCAGCGCCAGAGGCCGGCGCCAGACAGACAAAAGGGGCTTAATAGCCCCTTCGATAAAACTGTTCACTGCCACGCGGTCTTACTTAACTGCGTCTTTCAGTGCTTTGCCAGAAACAAATGCCGGCACGTTAGCTGCAGCGATTTTGATCTCTTTACCGGTCTGCGGGTTGCGGCCAGTACGCTCAGCGCGGTGGTTCACTTTGAAGGTACCGAAACCAACCAGTTGAACAGCATCACCTTCTTTCAGAGACTCAGTAATTGCAGCCAGGGTAGATTCCAGGGCAGCTTTAGCCTGTGCTTTGGACAGGTCAGCTTTGTCCGCAATTACATCAATCAGTTGAGTCTTGTTCATAAGTTATCCTTACAATGTGTTTATCGCTTGCTAAGCATCGAGTGCGACGGAAATGCCAAAAAAGCACCCTCCTGCATACACGCACCGATAGCCACTTTTTTTCGCCCTCCAAATGTAGACCAGACGGGGGGCGGAATGGAAGCCTTCAGACGCTACAATTCAGGCGGTAAATCACGTTTTCTGGTCTCACTGCTGAAAATTTATACCAATATTGCTCTCGCCGGCCTCACGCAGGTCCGCGCGCAGGCCTTTTATCAGCTCAAGGTCACGCTCTTCGCAGTCGGCCAGCAGGCGGAAAATTTCCCACTGAATGTCCCATTCCTGCTCTACCGCCGGGTTCGCTTTCAGCTCTTCGTCGGTCATTTCGCGGCCTTCCTGGGTCATTTCCAGCATCGCCACGGTGGTGATGGAGGTTTTGCTCACCTCGATCGCGTGCTCGAGCGTTTCGCCGCTCAGACGGGAATGGATCAATTCGCTCAACGCCACGCAGGCGTCTATGGCCGGATAAACACCGTACAGGTCGAAATCATCTGCCGCCGGGATCGCCTCTTCCAGTTTCTCCAGTTGACTGTCGAAATTCACCTTCGCATCTTTAACCGTCAGCGTTTCCCAGATCAGATCCAGGATACGACGGTACAGCTGGCCGTCGCCAAACTCGGTTTGCTTGCAGAACATCGCGTAGTTGGGGTACATACGCTCGCACAGGCAGGCCATAAAAGTGACATGCTGCCAGCTTTCCAGCTTCTCCAGGCGCAGGTGAATCGGGTTTTGTAACATGATGAATTCTCGAAGTCAGAAATTAGGCGCAGTGTACCTGAATCAGCTGTGATTTGCTTGCCAACGCACAAATGACGGACGGCGGGACGCCACCGCATCAGCCCAGCGCGTCGGCTCGGGCAGACGATAGCCTCGCATGCAGCGTTCGACCCACATTAAGGCGCTGTCCATGCCCACCCGGTGGCCGGTGCTAATAAACAGCGGGTTGCAGCGGACTTTACTGCGCCAGACCCAGGCCAGTTGCTCATTTTTATCCATCAGCGGGGCCAGCGCGCCGGGGGCATCACCCAGTTCGCCGATTTTTCCACACAGCCGTTTTTTCGCCACCCCGATGGTCGGCACGTCGATCATCAGGCCAAAATGGCTGGCGACGCCCAGCCGCCGCGGATGGGAAATACCGTGCCCGTCAACAAACAACAGGTCCGGTTTTTGCGAAAGCTGCTCCCACGCCGCCAGCAGCGCAGGCGTTTCGCGAAACGAGAGAAAGCCGGGAATATAGGGCATGGAGGTGGCGACGCGCGCCACCTGATACTCCACCAGCTCCAGTTCAGGCCAGGTCAGCAGCACCATCGCAGCTCGGGTGACCTCCCCTTCCTGCTCAAACCCGACATCCGCACCGCCGATCAATACTGGCGGGTCGCGATCCAGTCGATCCGCCCGCTCTACCGACGCGGCTAACTGTTGCTGTTGGATACGGAGTGCGGCTAAATCCATATGGCTGATCTCCTACTGGTGATAGGGTGCGGAAAGACGATGCACCGCTTCAACAAAGACGCCCGCATGCTCAGGATCAACGTCCTGATGGATGCCGTGGCCGAGGTTAAAGACGTGGCCTTCCCCCTGACCAAAGCCGGCGAGGATGGTCGCGACTTCTTCTTCAATACGCGCGGCGGGCGCATAGAGCATGGACGGATCCATATTGCCCTGCAGCGCGACTTTGTTGCCCACGCGACGACGGGCATCGGCAATATCGGTGGTCCAGTCGAGACCCAGCGCGTCACAGCCGGTCTCCGCCATCGCTTCCAGCCACTGACCGCCGCCTTTGGTGAACAGCGTCACCGGCACGCGGCGGCCTTCGTTTTCCCGCAGCAGGCCATCGACGATTTTATGCATGTAGTAGAGGGAGAATTGCTGGTAGTCGCGGCCGGTCAGCACCCCGCCCCAGGTGTCAAAAATCATCACCGACTGCGCGCCGGCTTTGATCTGCGCGTTGAGATACAGGGTGACGCTCTTCGCCAGCTTATCCAGCAGCGCGTGCAGCGCCTGCGGGTCGGCGTACATCATCTTTTTGATGACGGTGAAAGCCTTGCTGCTGCCGCCTTCCACCATGTAGGTCGCCAGCGTCCATGGGCTACCGGAAAAACCGATCAGCGGCACTTCGCCTTTCAGTTCGCGGCGTATGGTGCGCACGGCATTCATCACGTAGCCCAGTTCCTGCTCGGGATCCGGGACTGGCAGCTTGTCGACGTCGGCTTTGCTTTTCACCGGCGAGGTGAAGCGCGGGCCTTCGCCTGCCTCAAAGTACAGCCCCAGCCCCATGGCGTCCGGGATGGTCAGGATGTCCGAAAAGAGGATCGCCGCGTCCAGCGGGTAACGACGCAGCGGCTGGAGCGTCACTTCGCAGGCCAGCTCGGCATTTTTACACAGCGACATAAAGTCGCCCGCTTGCGCACGGGTGGCTTTGTACTCAGGTAAATAGCGGCCCGCCTGGCGCATCATCCACACCGGGGTGACATCAACCGGCTGACGCAGCAGCGCGCGCAGGTAACGATCGTTCTTCAGTTCGGTCATTTTTACATTCCTTTAGCGTTGATACGCCCAGTGTAACATGTCACTCGAACTCTGCCCGACACATCGCGACGGTATCTTCGATAAGCCGGCGCGCCACCGTCCCCGGCGGCGGCAGAAGCGGCAGATCGTCATAGCGGTACCAGTCCGCGCTGAGTAACTCTTTTTTATCCACCACGATATCGCCCTCCGCGTAATCCGCCATAAAGGCAGTCATCAGCGACTGCGGGAACGGCCACGGTTGAGAAGTCACGTAGCGCAGATTTTTCACCCGGATACCGCTCTCCTCCATCACCTCACGGGCAACGGCCTGCTCGAGGGTTTCGCCGACCTCGACGAACCCGGCCAGCACGGTGTGTACCCCATTGCGATGTCGGGTATGTTGCGCCAGCAGGATCGCATCGTCGCGACGGATAGCGACGATAATGCACGGGGCAATTTGCGGGTAGTAACGTTCACGGCAGTGGCTGCACAGCATCGCCCATTCGCTTTTACTGGCATGCATCGGGTGACCGCAGTAGCCGCAAAATTTATGCGATCGATAAAATTCGGCGAGCTGGATCCCCCGTCCCGCCAGCTGAAAGAGTCCCGGATCCTGATCCAGCACCTGGCGTAACGATCCCATGTCATGGCGGCGATCCTGGCGCACCATCCACACCGGATCGCCCTGCCATTCGCCGATATGCAGCGCATGCTGGCCGACAAGATCGAAATTAACCGCTTCGCCATGTGGTAATTCTCCACCAGGCAACCATAATTTTTGTTCGTGACTGACAACCCACCAGCCGCGATCTAATTTTTCAATAATACGATCCATATCTATTGCACTACCTTTGCTTCACTGGCATGTTGTTAACATTATATTTACATTTTTGGTGAGCAGATTTAAATCAAAACTAGCGGAGTCAATCATGCTAAACCAGCTGGAAAATCTGACGGAGCGCGTTGGCGGTAGTAATGAACTGGTCGATCGCTGGCTACAAGTGCGTAAGCATCTGCTCGTGGCTTACTACAATCTGGTTGGCCTGAAACCGGGCAAAGAGTCGTTTATGCGGCTAAACGAAAAGGCGCTGGATGACTTTTGCCAAAGTCTGGTGGATTACCTCTCGTCCGGTCATTTTAGTATTTATGAACGCATTATTGGCGAAATGGAAGGCGATACCCCACTTTTAGCCGCCACCCGGCTTTACCCGCAGCTGGAAGCCAATACCCAGCAGATGATGGACTACTACGATACCTGCCTCGAAAACGCCATTGATCATGATAACTACCTTGAGTTTCAGCAGGCGCTGTCGGATATCGGCGAGTCGCTGGAAGCGCGTTTCGCCCTGGAAGATAAACTGATCGCCCTCGCCGTCGCCCATCATCTGAACGATGAGGTGCGCGATAATATTGCCCCGACCGCTTGAGTTGTGTGCAATTAACGAGTAGTTTACCTTCATTCCCCCTCTCCGGAGGGGATGTCATCTTGTCGGAGTGCTTATTTTCCATGTGAAGGCTAACGTGGAAAAGGCTGAGACCGTTAATTCGGGATCCGCGGAACCTGATCAGGCTAATACCTGCGAAGGGAACAAGAGTAAACTGCTGTTCGCGTCAGTCCGTCAGGGCCGATCGCATCTGTTACTCCATCCGTCGTCTGACAAGCCATGTCCTTTTCATCTGGAATGCGCTATGTCTACTACCAAACTGACCCGTCGTGAGCTACGCGAGCACGCGCAGCGATTTATCGATACGCTGGAAGGCGCTGCTTTCCCTAATTCGCGCCGTATCTACATTCAAGGTTCACAAGCGGATATCCGCGTCCCAATGCGTGAAATCCAGCTCAGCCCAACCCTCGTCGGCGGCGATAACGATAACCCACAGTACGAAGCCAACGAACCGATCCCGGTGTATGACACCTCCGGACCTTATGGCGACCCGGATATTGGCATTAATGTCCGCCAGGGGCTGGCCAGGCTGCGCCAGCCGTGGATCGACGCGCGCAATGACTGCGCCCCGCTCAGCGAACGCAGCTCGGCCTATACCAAAGCGCGGCTGGCCGATGACGGCCTTGATGAGCTGCGCTTCAATAGCCAGCTGACGCCAAAACGCGCCGTTGCCGGCAAATGTGTTACCCAACTGCACTACGCCCGCCAGGGGATCGTCACCCC
This sequence comes from Klebsiella sp. M041, assembly GCF_059759695.1. Lineage (NCBI taxonomy): Bacteria > Pseudomonadati > Pseudomonadota > Gammaproteobacteria > Enterobacterales > Enterobacteriaceae > Klebsiella > Klebsiella sp. M041. The sequence continues at coordinate 21,902 of NZ_JCAXWU010000028.1, read as the reverse complement.
GGAGATGGAGTTCATCGCCATTCGCGAAAACATGGGCCGCGAACGTATTCGCAGCGAAGTTCTGCGCCAGCAGCATGCCGGCGAAGGCTTCGGCGCCCGCCTGCCGGAAAACATCACCCCTGAGTTCGTCCGTGATGAAGTGGCCGCCGGGCGCGCAATCATCCCGGCCAATATCAACCACCCGGAGTCTGAGCCGATGATTATCGGCCGCAACTTCCTGGTAAAAGTGAATGCTAATATCGGCAACTCGGCGGTGACCTCCTCCATCGAAGAAGAGGTCGAGAAGCTGGTCTGGTCCACCCGCTGGGGCGCCGATACGGTGATGGATCTCTCCACCGGCCGCTATATCCACGAAACCCGCGAGTGGATCCTGCGTAACAGCCCGGTACCGATCGGCACCGTACCGATTTACCAGGCGCTGGAGAAAGTCAACGGCATCGCCGAGAACCTCACCTGGGAAGCCTTCCGCGATACCCTGCTGGAACAGGCCGAACAGGGCGTCGACTACTTCACCATTCACGCCGGCGTACTGCTGCGCTACGTCCCGATGACCGCGAAGCGTCTGACCGGCATCGTTTCGCGCGGCGGCTCAATCATGGCCAAATGGTGCCTGTCGCACCATCAGGAAAACTTTCTCTACCAGCATTTCCGCGAAATCTGCGAAATCTGCGCCGCCTATGACGTGTCGCTGTCGCTGGGCGATGGCCTGCGCCCCGGCTCCATTCAGGATGCCAACGACGAAGCGCAGTTCTCCGAGCTGCGCACCCTCGGCGAGCTGACGAAAATCGCCTGGGAGTATGACGTGCAGGTGATGATCGAGGGCCCCGGCCACGTGCCGATGCAGATGATCCGCCGCAATATGACCGAGGAGCTGGAGCACTGCCACGAAGCGCCGTTCTACACCCTCGGGCCGCTCACCACCGACATTGCGCCGGGCTACGACCATTTCACCTCCGGCATCGGCGCGGCGATGATCGGCTGGTTCGGCTGCGCCATGCTGTGCTATGTCACGCCAAAAGAGCATCTCGGCCTGCCCAACAAAGAGGATGTGAAGCAGGGGTTGATTACCTACAAAATCGCCGCCCACGCCGCCGACCTGGCGAAAGGCCACCCCGGGGCGCAGATCCGCGATAACGCCATGTCGAAGGCGCGCTTTGAATTCCGCTGGGAAGACCAGTTTAACCTCGCGCTGGATCCGTTTACCGCCCGGGCCTATCACGATGAAACCCTGCCGCAGGAATCCGGCAAAGTTGCCCACTTCTGCTCCATGTGCGGTCCGAAATTCTGCTCAATGAAGATCACTCAGGAAGTCCGCGACTACGCCGCCAGACAGGCCATCGACGCCGGCATGGCCGATATGTCGCATCACTTCCGCGCCCGCGGCGGCGAAATCTACCTGAAACAGGAGGAAGTCTGATGTATCAGCCTGATTTTCCACCCGTCCCGTTTCGTCTCGGACTCTACCCGGTAGTGGACAGCGTGGCGTGGATTGAGCGCCTGCTCAAAGCCGGAGTACGTACTCTTCAGTTACGCATCAAAGACCGACGCGACAGCGAGGTGGAGGATGACGTCATCGCCGCCATCGCCCTTGGCCGCCGCTATCACGCCCGGCTGTTCATTAACGATTACTGGCGACTGGCGATCAAACACCAGGCCTACGGCGTGCATCTCGGACAAGAAGATCTGGAAACCACCGATCTGAGCGCCATCCGCCAAGCCGGGCTACGTCTGGGCGTCTCCACCCATGACGATATGGAGATTGATGTCGCCCTGGCGGCGCGCCCCTCTTACATCGCCCTGGGTCACGTCTTCCCGACGCAAACCAAACAGATGCCCTCCGCGCCGCAGGGGCTCGATCAGCTTGCCAGACATATCCAACGCCTGGCGGATTACCCCACCGTGGCGATCGGCGGAATTAGCCTTGAAAAGGCCCCGGCGGTGCTGGCGACCGGCGTCGGCAGCATCGCAGTGGTCAGCGCCATCACCCAGGCGGCGGACTGGCGGGCAGCGACCGACCAGCTGCTGACGCTGGCGGGAGCGGGCGATGAATGATCACGACTTTATGCGCTATAGCCGTCAGCTGCTGCTGGAGGATATTGCCATCGAGGGGCAACAGAAGCTGTTAGCCAGCCGGGTGCTGATTATCGGCCTTGGCGGGCTGGGCTCCCCGGCGGCGCTCTATCTGGCCGGGGCTGGCGTCGGGACGCTGACCCTGGCCGATGACGACGCCGTGCATCTCAGCAATCTGCAGCGGCAGATCCTGTTCACCAGCGCGGATATCGATCGGCCAAAAGCCGCGGCGGCAAAGACGCGGCTCAGCCAGCTAAATCCGCAGATCAAACTGGTTGCGCTCCAGCAGCGATTAAGCGGCGAGGCGCTGCGCGCCGAGGTGGCGAAAGCGGACGTGGTGCTGGACTGTACCGATAACATGGTCACCCGCCAGGCGATCAATGCCGCCTGCGTGGCCCTCGACATCCCGTTAGTGACCGCCAGCGCCGTCGGCTTCGGCGGTCAGCTGATGGTGCTCACCCCCCCCTGGACGCAGGGCTGCTATCGCTGCCTGTGGCCGGATAGCGACGAACCGCAGCGCAACTGCCGCACCGCGGGGATCGTCGGCCCGGTGGTCGGCATGATGGGCACGCTGCAGGCGCTGGAGGCCATTAAGCTGCTCAGCGGCATGACGACGCCGCGCAACACTCTGCGGCTGTTCGACGCCCGCACCAGTAACTGGCGTAACCTGGCGCTACAGCGTTCCCGGGGCTGCCCGATTTGCGGAGGGCGGCATGCAGATCTGGTTTAACGACGAGCCGCTGGCGTGCGCCGACCATCTCAGCGTCAGCGCCCTGCTGACCCAGCTCGAACAGCTGCAGCCGGGCGTCGCGCTGGCGCTCAATCAACACATTCTGCCGCGCGACCGGTGGGAAGATCATCTCTTGCAGGAAGGCGATCGAGTCCTGCTTTTTCAGGTTATCGCTGGAGGCTGACATGTTACGTATTGCAGACAAAACATTTGAATCCCATCTTTTCACCGGTACCGGCAAATTCGCCGCCCCGGAGGTGATGGTTGAGGCGATTCGCGCCTCGGGCAGCCAGCTGGTCACCCTGGCGATGAAGCGCGTCGATTTACGTCAGCACAATGACGCCATCCTCGCCCCGCTGCTGGCGGCGGGAGTCAGCCTGCTGCCGAATACCTCGGGCGCCAAGACAGCGGAAGAGGCGGTGTTTGCCGCCCGTCTGGCACGGGAAGCCTTGGGCACCCACTGGCTGAAACTGGAGATCCACCCGGACGCCCGCTGGCTGCTGCCCGACCCGATTGAAACCCTGAAAGCGGCGGAGCTGCTGGTCCGCGAAGGGTTCGTGGTGCTGCCCTACTGCGGCGCCGACCCGGTGCTGTGTAAACGGCTGGAAGAGGCTGGCTGCGCGGCGGTGATGCCCCTGGGCGCGCCGATCGGCTCCAATCAGGGGCTGGAAACCAAAGCCATGCTGGAGATTATTATCGAGCAGGCGACGGTGCCGGTGGTGGTCGACGCCGGCATCGGCGTTCCAAGCCATGCGGCGCAGGCGCTGGAAATGGGCGCGGACGCGGTGCTGGTCAATACCGCTATTGCCGTCGCCGACGATCCCGTGGCCATGGCCCACGCTTTCCGTATGGCGGTCGAGGCCGGCTTGCTGGCCCGTCAGGCCGGACCGGGGGCGCGCAGCGCGCAGGCGCAGGCCACCAGCCCGCTCACCGGATTCCTGGAGGCGCTGGCATGAAAACCTTCAGCGATCGCTGGCGGCAGCTGGAGTGGGACGACATCCGCCTGCGCATCAACGGTAAAACCGCCGCCGATGTCGAACGGGCGTTGGCGGCCAAACAGCTGACCCGCGACGACATGATGGCCCTGCTTTCGCCGGCGGCGGCCGGGTATCTTGAACCTCTGGCCCAGCGCGCGCAGCGGCTTACCCGTCAGCGCTTCGGCAATACCGTCAGCTTCTACGTGCCGCTGTATCTCTCCAACCTGTGCGCCAACGACTGCACCTACTGCGGCTTCTCGATGAGCAACCGCATTAAGCGCAAGACGCTGGATGCTGCCGAGATTGCCCGCGAGTGCGCCGCGATCCGCGACCTGGGCTTTGAGCATCTGCTGCTGGTGACCGGTGAGCATCAGGGTAAGGTGGGAATGGATTATTTCCGCCAGCACCTGCCGGCAATCCGCAGCCAGTTTGCCTCGCTGCATATGGAGGTGCAGCCGCTGGCGACCGACGAGTATGCCGAGCTGAAAACCCTGGGGCTCGACGGAGTGATGGTCTATCAGGAGACCTATCACGAAAGCATGTACGCTCAGCACCACCTGAAAGGGAAAAAGCAGGATTTCTTCTGGCGGCTGGATACGCCGGATCGCCTGGGCGAGGCGGGGATCGATAAGATCGGCCTTGGCGCGCTGATCGGCCTTTCCGACAGCTGGCGGGTGGACTGCTTTATGGTCGCTGAGCACCTGTTATGGCTGCAGCAACGCTACTGGCGCAGCCGCTATTCGGTCTCCTTCCCGCGTCTGCGTCCCTGCGCCGGCGGCATTGAACCGGCCTCGCTAATGGATGAGCGTCAGCTGGTGCAGACCATCTGCGCCTTCCGCCTGCTGGCGCCGGAGGTTGAGCTGTCGCTATCCACCCGCGAATCCCCCTGGTTCCGCGACCGGGTGATCCCGCTGGCGATCAATAACGTCAGCGCCTTCTCCAAAACCCAGCCCGGGGGTTACGCCGACGACCATCCGGAGCTTGAGCAGTTCGCGCCGCACGATGACCGTCGGCCTGAAGAAGTCGCCAGCGCGCTGGCTGCCCGCGGCCTGCAGCCGGTGTGGAAAGACTGGGACAGCTGGCTGGGACGCGCCTCGCAAACCTCATGATGTACAGTGTAAGCGCCTGATATTTTTGCGCGCCTGCACGAGAGATGAAAAACGGAGGCTGGCCCGCCAGGCGCCCTTTTTCTATTCTGCCCGGGTCAGCAGCGGACGCTGACCAGGGCGAACCTTTTCTTCCTCATTTTCGCCCTGCCTCTCCGCGCTGATCGAGGACCTGTACATTGTCGCCGAATATAAATCACGATACATGAAGGCCTCAGAGTTATAATTGAGCAATAGTTAACTGATTCGATCGGCAGGCGTCGCAGTCGCAACCTGCGTTCGGACCCATGGTTTATACATCCGGGACGATTAACGATTCATGGCTCTACACAACAGAAAGCTCTCTTTCACGACGCCGATCGTCGTGGGGTTTGCCGGCATCTTGCTCAGTTTTATGCTGATCGCTATTTTTGTCACCCTGGCGCAGCGAAAAGATTTTCTTGAAGATTATCACGACATTAACCGCAACTTTACCCACAACCTGGCGATCAACTACACGGAAACCCTGCTGCGGGAAAATGATTTTATCCTTGGGCGCGCGGTCGCCTTCTTTGCCCGCAATGACGAACTGAATCGCGCAGTCAATGTGGAACCGGAGAAAGGGTTAACGACGCTGATGCAGTTACAGAACATGATGCCGAGCGTCTCATCCATCTCGCTGGCGGATACCGAGGGCCACTATCTGCGCGCCCCGGAGGTGCTGGAAAATGAAGACAGTCAGGCTTTCGATCCCAGAACGCGACCCTGGTTTATCAAACAGGCGGAAGCCAGCACCTTCAGCCACTACACCAGCCCATATATGGATTTTTTTACCCACCATCCGACGATTACCATTTTCAAACCCATCATCACCCCGGAGGGGAAACTCAAGGGCAGCCTGGCCTTTCATCTCGATCTCACCTCCATGGGGTTCGCGCTGCGCCAGATGGTGGCCCCCGTACAGGGCGAGTTTTTTGTGGTGCAGCGTGATGGCAAAGTGGTCCTGCACTCCGACCCTGGCGCGCTGTTTAAACCCTTCGTCAGTAATGAGCTGATGGATAAAATGACCAGCGGCGAGGGGCAGCTTTACGATCCCGGGAGCGACACCTGGTATTACTATTACTCCTTTACCAATCCCGACTGGTTTGTGATTTTCCGTGTCGATAACACTACCCTGGTTAATCTGACGCGCCATGAAACCAATTTAGTGATCGGCGGTTTCGCCCTCGCGGCGATCATCATCATCCTGTTCGGCCTTTATCTGCGTCATGCCTCCCGCACCGTGCTGATGAATATCATCAATGCGATTAAAACCGGCGACGTCAAACGCGCCCCACGCCTCGAGGCGATGCTGAGTAAAGCCATTGAAACTAATAAGCAGCGCGAACTGACCTACGTCCGCCAGGCGACCATTGACGCGCTCACCGGCTGCAAGAACCGCCGCGCCTTCGACAGCGATATTGCCGCGCTGATGAACGATCATCAGCCGTTCGCCCTCGCGCTGGTCGATATCGATAACTTTAAATCGATCAACGACACCTGGGGTCACCTCAACGGCGATATCGTTCTGCGTAACGTCGCCCGCGAAGGGCTGCAGGTCCTCCAGCCGCTGGAGATATCCCTCTATCGCTATGGTGGTGAAGAGTTCGCGGTGGTCTTTCCTGCCGAACATATTGATAACGCCCGCACGCTGCTGGAAACATGGCGGGTAAACGTCGAACGGCGCACCTGGCGCGAAGATGGCCTGACGGTCACCTTCAGCGCCGGGCTGGGGGAATGGAACATGGAGCCGCTGGATAAACTGGTGGTGAGCGTCGATGAAGCGCTGTACAAAGCCAAACAGCAGGGTAAAAACCGTATCCTGCGCGCCTAGGACTTTAGCGCCGCAACCGCCCACTTCGGTGGGCTTTTTTATTTTTTCCGGCAAAAATGAAACCGGTTTCAATTTTTGTGTGATGACTTACACACAATCACGGTAAAGCGGTTGTCGCATCGCCAGGGCCGCGATAAACATAAGACATCACGGAACACAAGGGCCACTGACTATGAAGAATATCGTTTTGTGCTGTGCCGCCGGTATGTCTACCAGCATGCTGGTTCAGCGTATGCAAGATGCCGCGCAGAAGAAAGGTGTTGAGGTCTCAATCAAGGCCGTACCGGTCGCCGAGTTTAAAGATAATTTGGCCGCCGCCGACATTATTCTGCTCGGCCCGCAGGTGAAATATGAGCAGGCGAAGCTGCAGGCGCTGGCCGACCCGTTCGGCAAAAAGGTCGCCGTGATCGATATGATGGACTACGGCATGATGAAAGGTGATGCCGTTCTGGATAAAGCCCTTAAGATGCTGGAGTAATCGATGGAAGATTTAGAAACGATCATCATGGAGCTGCTGGTTAACGCGGGTTCTGCGCGCAGCGCGGCGCTGACGGCGCTACAGCTGGCGCGGAAAGGCGATTTTGCCGCAGCGGAGCAGGCCATGGCCGAGTCCCATGAGTTCGTCAAACATGCGCATAAAATTCAGACCCAGCTTATCGGCCTGGATGAAGGCAGCGGTAAGTTACCGGTCAACCTGATCACCGTGCATTCTCAGGACCATCTGATGAACGCCATGGTCATTCAGGATCTGGCGACCGATATGATTGAACTATACCGTCGCCTGCCCCTCGCGCAATAATCTCTCGAATTTAACGGGCGTCGCTGCCGGCGCCCGTCCCCGCTTACAGAAAGCCGTACATCGCAGCGAATACCCAGCCAAAAACGCAGGAGACGCCAACGCCGATGAGCCCGGGCAGGATAAAGCTGTGGTTAATCACAAAGCGGCCAATATGGGTGGTCCCTGAGCGGTCAAACTGGATCGCCGCCAGATCGCTGGGGTAGGTCGGCAGAATATAGTAGCCATAGCAGGCCGGCGCAGAAGCCACGATATAGGCCGGGTCGACGCCGATGGCCAGGGCCACCGGAACAATCGCCGCCAGCGCTGCCGCCTGCGAGTTCACAAACTTCGAAACCAGCAGCAGCACGATGGCATAGGCCCATGGATACTCTTTGACCATCTCCCCGAGCACGCCTTTAATTTCGGTCATGTGAGCGCCAAACATGGTCTCCGCCATCCAGGCGATGCCGTACACCGCGACGATAGCGATCATTCCCGAACGAAAGACCTCATTCTTGGAAATCGATGCCGGGTTGGTTTTAGTAATGATGATGATCAGCGCCCCGGAGAGCAGCATAAACATCTGGATCACCAGCACCATCGACAGCGGTTTACCGTCAAAGGCCGGACGCAGTTCAGAGAAGGCGCCGAGCAGCGCCACCACAGCGATGGAGGCCAGAAAAATCCACATCGCTATCCAGTTGCTGGTGGGCAACTTTCTATCCAGCAGCGTCGCCGTATCGCCATAGACGTAATGGCGGTTCTCCGGTACCGCAATAAACGCCTGGAAGGCTTCGTCTTTATCCAGATCTTTGCCACGGAACCAGCTGAAGATGCCGATGGCTAAAATGCCCAGCAGCGTGGAAGGAATGGTTATCGCCAGCAGATCGAGAAACTCGAGATGTTTACCGTTAAAGGTAAAATTCCCCAGCATCGCCACCAGCGAGACCACCGCCACCGAGACCGGGCTGGCGATGATCCCCATCTGGGCGCCAATGGAGCTGGCGGCCATCGGACGCTCCGGGCGAATGTTATTCTTAATCGCCACATCGTAGATAATCGGCAGGATGGTATACACCACGTGACCGGTACCGCAGAGGATAGTCAGCGTGCAGGTGACGAAAGGCGCCACAATAGAGACATATTTTGGGTTTCGCCGCAGCAGCTTCTCGGCAATCTGCAGCATGACATCCAGGCCGCCGGACGCCTGCAGCGTCGCCGAGGCGGCCACCACCGCAATGATCACCAGCATCACATCAACCGGCGGTTTACCCGGCTGGAGATGAAAAACAAAGACGAGGATCACTAAACCGATGCCGCCCAGCAGCCCCAGCGCAATACCGCCTTTTCGGGCACCATAAAACAGACAAATTAAGATAATAATGAGTTGTATCGCGAATTCCATGCAGCCCCCAGAGCCTGTCCGCTCAGACCTAAAGTAATGATCCCTACCTGCCTGCCGGGATTATTTCTGCGCCTTGTTGGGGGAAGCATGAGATGCAGCGATCCCTCTCCAGGCCGTCGCGCCGAAGATAAAGCAGCAGCAGTAATCCCATGATTCATCAGGTATTTTGAATATATCCTCTTTGAATTGTTTATTTTTTGATATGAGTAGAAGTTTTACCCATATATAAAGAAAGGTTTTTGAGGTGAAAGGCTAAAGGATATTTTTTATGAATTAATTGCTAAAAAATTGCATCCTGGATATGGCGTAAATGTAATTAAAGAAGGGGAAAGCGGAGAACAGGCAATAAAAAAGCCGGTCAGGTTTCCTGACCGGCTTTTTAGCAGTGCATCAACGATTAATCGTTGTCAGAACCGCCCAGACCTGCGTTCAGCAGCTCTGCCAGGTTGGCAGATGCTTCTTCCACGCTCACCTGCGGTGCCGCCGGCAGTTCGCCAGCAGCGCGACGGCGCATACGATCCTGGTGGTACGCATAACCGGTACCGGCCGGGATCAGACGACCCACGATGACGTTCTCTTTCAGACCGCGCAGTTCGTCGCGTTTGCCCGCAACGGCTGCTTCGGTCAGCACGCGAGTGGTCTCCTGGAACGATGCCGCGGAGATGAAGGACTCGGTGGCCAGAGACGCTTTGGTGATACCCAGCAGATCGCGGGAGAACGTTGCGCCCACTTTGCCGTTCGCTTCCAGTTCGCGGTTTGCGATCTTGACGCGGGAGTATTCCACCTGCTCGCCTTCGAGGAAGTCGGAGCTGCCTGCGCTTTCGATGGTGGCTTTACGCAGCATCTGACGAACGATAACTTCGATGTGCTTATCGTTAATCTTAACGCCCTGCAGACGGTATACGTCCTGGACTTCGTTAACAATGTAACGGGTCACAGCATGTACGCCACGCAGACGCAGAATGTCGTGCGGTGCTTCCGGACCGTCGGAAACTACGTCACCACGTTCTACACGTTCACCTTCGAACACGTTGAGCTGACGCCATTTCGGAATCATCTCTTCGTACGGCTCGCTACCGTCTACCGGGGTGATAACCAGGCGACGTTTCCCTTTGGTTTCTTTACCGAAGGAAATGATACCGCTGATTTCAGCCAGAATAGCCGGCTCTTTCGGACGACGTGCTTCGAACAGGTCCGCAACGCGCGGCAGACCACCGGTGATGTCCTTGGTACCGCCGGATTCCTGCGGAATACGCGCCAGGGTGTCACCAGAGCTGATCTGTACGCCATCTTCCAGCTGAACAATCGCTTTACCCGGCAGGAAGTACTGAGCAGGCATATCGGTACCTGGGATCAGAACGTCGTTGCCCTGAGCATCAACGATTTTCAGCGCCGGACGCAGATCTTTACCACCTGCGGTACGTTCTGCAGAGTCCAGAACCACCAGCGAAGACAGACCGGTCAGCTCGTCGGTCTGACGAGTAATGGTCTGGCCGTCGATCATGTCAGTGAAGCGGATAAAACCACTCACTTCGGTGATAACCGGCATGGTGTGCGGATCCCAGTTTGCGACGGTTTCACCGCCGGCAACCTGCTCACCGTCGCCTTTCGCCATAACCGCACCGTAAGGCACTTTATAGCTCTCTTTGGTACGACCGAATTCGTCGATCAGCTTCAGCTCGGTGTTACGAGAAGTGATAACCAGTTTACCGCTGGAGTTCACAACCGACTTCGCGTTGCTGAGCTTGATGCTACCTTTATTTTTCACCTGGATGCTGGATTCAGCAGCCGCACGAGATGCCGCACCACCGATGTGGAACGTACGCATCGTCAGCTGTGTACCCGGCTCACCGATGGACTGTGCCGCGATGACGCCGATAGCCTCACCTTTGTTGATGATGTGGCCACGCGCCAGGTCACGGCCATAGCAGTGCGCACATACACCAAAGTCGGTGTCACAGGATACAACGGAACGCACTTTGACGGAGTCAACGGAGTTCGCTTCCAGCAGGTCACACCAGTGCTCGTGCAGCAGCGTGTTGCGTGGAACCAGAATATCCGCAGTACCCGGCTTCAGCACGTCTTCCGCCGTCACACGACCCAGTACGCGATCGCGCAGCGGCTCTTTAACGTCGCCACCTTCGATAACCGGCGTCATAGTGATGCCTTCCAGGGTGCCGCAGTCGTCTTCAGTGACGACCAGGTCCTGGGCAACGTCGACCAGACGACGAGTCAGGTAACCGGAGTTCGCTGTTTTCAGTGCGGTATCCGCCAGACCTTTACGCGCACCGTGCGTGGAGATGAAGTACTGGAGTACGTTCAGACCTTCACGGAAGTTCGCGGTGATCGGCGTTTCGATGATGGAGCCATCCGGCTTCGCCATCAGACCACGCATACCGGCCAGCTGACGAATCTGTGCAGCAGAACCACGCGCACCGGAGTCGGCCATCATGTAGATGCTGTTGAAGGAAACCTGCTGCTCTTCCTGACCGTCACGGTTAATCACGGTTTCGGTTTGCAGGTTATCCATCATCGCTTTGGATACACGATCGTTCGCCGCAGCCCAGATATCGATAACTTTGTTATAACGTTCGCCCGCGGTCACCAGACCGGACTGGAACTGTTCCTGAATCTCAGCAACTTCCGCTTCCGCTTCGCTGATGATTTCGTATTTTTTCTCCGGGATGACCATGTCATCGATACCAACGGATGCACCTGAACGCGCTGCGTAAGCAAAGCCGGTGTACATCGTCTGGTCCGCGAAAATAACGGTCGGTTTCAGGCCCAGAATACGGTAACAGGTGTTCAGCATCTTGGAGATCGCTTTCTTACCAAGCGCCTGGTTCACGATAGAGAACGGCAGACCTTTCGGTACGATCATCCACAGAATGGCACGGCCAACGGTCGTGTCTTTCAGGCTGGTTTTCGCGACAAACTCACCATTGTCGTCTTTTTCGTATTCAGTGATACGCACTTTAACGCGCGCATGCAGAGAGGCCAGGCCGGCGCGATAAATACGCTCAGCTTCTTTCGGGCCAGTCAGCACCATGCCTTCGCCTTTGGCGTTAACACTGTCACGGGTCATGTAGTACAGACCCAGTACAACGTCCTGAGACGGAACGATGATTGGTTCGCCGTTCGCCGGGGACAGGATGTTGTTGGTAGACATCATCAGCGCACGCGCTTCCAGCTGGGCTTCCAGCGTCAGCGGTACGTGAACAGCCATCTGGTCACCATCGAAGTCGGCGTTGTATGCCGCACAAACCAGCGGGTGCAGCTGGATGGCTTTACCTTCGATCAGAACCGGTTCGAATGCCTGGATACCCAGACGGTGCAGGGTCGGCGCACGGTTCAGCAGGACCGGGTGTTCGCGGATAACTTCGTCCAGGATATCCCAAACGACAGCTTCTTCGCGCTCAACCATCTTCTTAGCGGCTTTGATGGTGGTGGCCAGGCCACGCAGTTCCAGCTTGCCGTAGATGAACGGTTTGAACAGCTCCAGCGCCATTTTCTTCGGCAGACCGCACTGATGCAGACGCAGGTATGGACCTACGGTGATAACAGAACGACCGGAGTAGTCAACACGCTTACCGAGCAGGTTCTGACGGAAACGACCTTGTTTACCTTTGATCATATCGGCCAAAGATTTCAGAGGACGTTTGTTAGAACCGGTGATCGCACGACCGCGACGACCGTTGTCCAGCAGGGCGTCAACCGCTTCCTGCAGCATACGTTTTTCGTTGCGTACGATGATATCCGGCGCAGCCAGATCCAGCAGACGTTTCAGACGGTTGTTACGGTTGATCACGCGACGATACAGATCGTTGAGGTCAGACGTCGCGAAACGACCGCCATCCAGCGGAACCAGCGGACGCAGATCTGGCGGCAGTACCGGCAGAACGGTCAGGATCATCCACTCCGGCTTGTTGCCAGACTGTACGAAGGCTTCCAGCAGCTTGATGCGCTTGGTCAGCTTTTTACGCTTGGTTTCGGAGTTGGTTTCGTTCAGCTCTTCACGCAGCTGCTCGCATTCCTGCTCCAGATCCATATTGCGCAGCAGCGCCTGGATCGCTTCCGCACCCATCTTCGCGTCGAATTCGTCACCGAACTCTTCCAGCGCGTCCAGGTACTGTTCTTCGGTCAGAATCTGGTTGCGTTCGAGGTTGGTCATGCCACCTTCGATAACCACATAGGATTCAAAGTACAGTACACGTTCGATATCGCGCAGCGGCATATCCAGCAGCAGGCCGATACGGGACGGCAGGGATTTCAGGAACCAGATGTGCGCAGTCGGACATGCCAGCTCGATGTGGCCCATGCGCTCACGACGCACTTTAGTCTGGGTCACTTCAACGCCGCACTTCTCACAGATCACACCGCGGTGTTTCAGGCGCTTGTACTTACCGCACAGGCACTCATAGTCTTTTACCGGCCCAAAGATACGGGCGCAGAAAAGGCCGTCACGCTCAGGTTTGAACGTACGGTAGTTAATGGTTTCCGGCTTTTTAACTTCACCGAAAGACCATGAACGGATCATGTCTGGCGAAGCCAGAGCAATTTTGATCGCATCAAACTCTTCGGTTTTAGTTTGCGCTTTCAGAAACTTTAATAAGTCTTTCACGGATTTGCTCCCGTCGGAGTTAGCACATTCCGCTGCCGGGCGTTAACCCGGCAGCAGTGACCTGTTTGAGCGAGAATTACTCGTCTTCCAGTTCGATGTTGATGCCCAGCGAGCGAATTTCTTTCAACAGTACGTTGAAGGATTCCGGCATGCCCGGTTCCATCTGGTGATTGCCGTCCACGATGTTCTTATACATCTTGGTACGACCGTTCACGTCATCAGACTTAACGGTGAGCATTTCCTGCAGGGTGTAGGCTGCGCCGTATGCTTCCAGCGCCCACACTTCCATCTCACCGAAGCGCTGACCACCGAACTGCGCCTTACCACCCAGCGGCTGCTGAGTCACCAGGCTGTAAGAACCGGTGGAACGCGCGTGCATTTTGTCGTCGACCAGGTGGTTCAGTTTCAGCATGTACATGTAACCCACGGTTACCGGACGCTCGAACTGCTCACCGGTGCGGCCGTCGAACAGGGTGATCTGACCGGAAGTCGGCAGGTCGCCCAGCTGCAGCAGCGCTTTAATTTCCGCTTCTTTCGCACCGTCGAACACCGGCGTTGCGATCGGCATACCTTTACGCAGGTTTTCAGCCAGACGCAGAACTTCTTCATCGCTGAAGGTATTCAGGTCAACTTTCTGACGAACGTCAGCGCCCAGATCGTAGGCACGCTGGATGAACTCGCGCAGTTTCGCGACTTCCTGCTGCTGTTTCAGCATGGCGTTGATCTTATCGCCGATGCCTTTCGCAGCCATACCCAGGTGAGTTTCCAGGATCTGACCGATGTTCATACGAGACGGTACGCCCAGCGGGTTCAGGACGATATCTACCGGCGTACCGTTAGCATCGTGCGGCATATCTTCGATCGGGTTGATCTTAGAGATAACACCCTTGTTACCGTGACGACCTGCCATCTTGTCACCAGGCTGGATACGGCGTTTAACGGCCAGGTATACCTTAACAATCTTCAGCACGCCCGGTGCCAGATCGTCGCCTTGGGTGATTTTGCGGCGTTTCGCTTCGAGTTTTTTCTCGAACTCGTGTTTCAGTTCGTCGTACTGCTCAGCCAGTTGTTCCAGCTGATTTTGTTTCTCTTCGTCGGTCAGGCCCAGTTCCAGCCAGCGATCGCGCGGCAGTTTGTCGAGCTTCTCAGCTTCAACGCCACCGGAGACCAGCACCGCGTAGATACGACTGAACAGACCGGCTTCGAGGATCTGCAGTTCTTCAGACAGGTCTTTTTTGGCCTGCTTCAGCTGCATCTCTTCGATTTCCAGCGCACGTTTGTCTTTTTCTACGCCGTCACGGGTAAAGACCTGAACGTCAATAACGGTACCAGAGACACCGTTCGGTACGCGCAGAGAAGAGTCTTTAACGTCAGACGCTTTCTCACCGAAGATCGCACGCAGCAGTTTCTCTTCCGGCGTCAGCTGGGTTTCACCTTTCGGCGTAACCTTACCAACCAGAATGTCGCCGCCGGTCACTTCCGCACCGATATAAACGATACCGGACTCATCCAGTTTGGAGAGCGCAGCTTCACCCACGTTCGGGATGTCAGCGGTGATCTCTTCCGGCCCCAGCTTGGTGTCACGGGACACGCACGCCAGTTCCTGAATGTGGATAGTGGTGAAACGGTCTTCCTGGACAACACGCTCGGAAACGAGGATGGAGTCTTCGAAGTTGTAGCCGTTCCACGGCATGAACGCGACGCGCATGTTCTGACCCAGCGCCAGCTCACCGAGGTCGGTGGACGGGCCGTCGGCCAGCACGTCGCCGCGCTCGATAGGTTCGCCCAGGGACACACAAGGCATCTGGTTGATGCAGGTGTTCTGGTTAGAACGGGTATATTTGGTCAGGTTATAGATGTCGATACCCGCTTCGCCCGGGTACATCTCGTCTTCGTTAACTTTGATAACGATACGGGAAGCATCCACGTACTGAACGGTACCGCCGCGCTTAGCAACGGCAGTAACGCCGGAGTCGACGGCTACAGCACGTTCCATACCGGTACCAACCAGCGGCTTATCAGCGCGCAGAGTCGGAACGGCCTGACGTTGCATGTTCGCACCCATCAATGCACGGTTGGCGTCATCGTGTTCCAGGAACGGGATCAGGGACGCACCGACGGATACCACCTGCTGGGTGGATACGTCCATGTAGTCAACCTGGTCGCGGCTGAACAAGCTGGATTCGCCTTTGCTACGGCAGGTCACCAGATCTTCTACGAAGTGGCCGTTTTCATCCAGGTTGGAGTTCGCCTGAGCGATAACGTAGTTGCCTTCTTCGATAGCAGACAGGTAGTGAATTTCGTCGGTAACCACACCGTCGGTCACTTTACGATACGGCGTCTCGAGGAAGCCATATTCGTTGGTCTGCGCGTATACGGACAGGGAGTTGATCAGACCGATGTTCGGACCTTCAGGCGTTTCGATTGGACATACGCGACCGTAGTGAGTCGGGTGTACGTCTCGAACTTCGAAGCCTGCGCGCTCACGGGTCAGACCGCCTGGGCCGAGTGCGGAGATACGACGTTTGTGCGTGATCTCAGACAGCGGGTTGTTCTGGTCCATAAACTGAGACAGCTGGCTGGAACCAAAGAACTCTTTCACTGCTGCGGAAATCGGTTTGGCGTTGATCATATCCTGAGGCATCAGGGTATCCAGATCGCCCAGAGACAGACGCTCTTTCACCGCACGTTCTACACGTACCAGGCCAACGCGGAACTGGTTTTCCGCCATTTCGCCAACGGAACGGATACGACGGTTGCCGAGGTGGTCGATATCGTCCACTTCGCCTTTACCGTTACGGATATCGATGAGCTTCTTCATCACTTCGATGATGTCGTCTTTGCTCAGGATACCGGAACCTTCGATTTCGTCGCGCAACAGAGAACGGTTGAACTTCATACGACCAACCGCGGACAGATCGTAGCGGTCTTCGGAGAAGAACAGGTTCTCAAACAGGCTTTCAGCGGCTTCACGAGTCGGCGGCTCGCCAGGGCGCATCATGCGGTAGATTTCTACCAGCGCGCTCAGACGATCGTTAGTCGGGTCGACGCGTACCGTTTCAGAGATGTATGGCCCGTGGTCCAGATCGTTGGTAAACAGCGTTTCGATGCGCTTGTGGCCAGACTGGCTCAGCTTAGCCAGCAGATCCAGGCTCAGCTCCATGTTCGCCGGGCAGATCAGTTCGCCAGTCGCTTCATCGATATAGTCTTTAGCCGCCACTTTGCCCGCGATATATTCAACCGGCACTTCGATATGCTTGATATCGTCTTTTTCCAGCTGACGGATATGGCGAGCCGTGATACGACGGCCTTTCTCAACGTACACTTTGCCGTTGGCTTCGATATCGAAGGAGGCGGTTTCACCGCGCAGACGCTCCGGAATCAGCTCCATCTGCAGCTTGTTGTCGCGAATTTCAAAGACCACTTTTTCGAAGAACAGGTCAAGGATCTGCTCAGTGGTGTAATTCAGCGCGCGCAGGATGATGGTAGCCGGCAGCTTACGACGACGGTCGATACGAACGAACAGGTTGTCTTTCGGGTCGAATTCGAAGTCCAGCCAGGAACCACGGTAAGGGATGATACGTGCGTTATACAGAACCTTACCGGATGAATGAGTCTTACCTTTGTCACTGTCAAAGAAGACGCCCGGGCTACGGTGCAGCTGAGAAACGATAACACGCTCGGTACCGTTGATGACGAAGGTACCGTTGTCGGTCATGAGCGGGATTTCGCCCATGTAGACTTCTTGTTCTTTAATGTCTTTGACGGTGCCTTCCGGCGCTTCGCGCTCGTAGATCACCAGACGCAGTTTTACGCGCAGCGGTGCAGAGTAAGTCACGCCACGGATCTGACATTCTTTAACGTCAAAAACCGGTTCGCCCAGACGGTAGCTGACGTATTGCAGCTCGGAATTACCGCTGTAGCTCTGAATCGGGAACACGGAACGGAAAGCAGCTTCCAGACCGTACTGCCCTTCAGGATCTTGCTCGATAAACTTCTGGAACGAGTCAAGCTGGATAGAAAGGAGATATGGCACATCCAGAACTTGTGGACGTTTACCAAAATCCTTACGAATACGTTTTTTCTCGGTATAGGAGTAAACCATAGGGTTCCTCAGCTCGCTGACAAGTCGACCCATCTGCCCGCAGAGGGCAGTTTTTTATGCAACACTATTTTGTTGACCGGAAAATGGAACACTTTCCGCAATGCCTGTTGCTATCACGCTTAAACCATTTCATTGCGATTTACACAGCCCAGGAACCCTAACCTGTCGCAGTATATTAAGTCGTCGATAGAAACAAGCATTGAGAGGCAAACCAGTAGTCAAACAGCGTGAAACGCTACTGGCGCCTTACAGCGCAAAAAGGCTGGTGACCAAAAAGTCACCAGCCTCAGCCTGATTTCTCAGGCTGCAACCGGAAGGGTTGGCTTATTTAACTTCAACTTCAGCGCCAGCTTCTTCCAGAGATTTTTTCAGAGCTTCAGCGTCGTCTTTGCTGATGCCTTCTTTCAGTGCAGCCGGAGCAGATTCTACCAGGTCTTTAGCTTCTTTCAGACCCAGGCCAGTCGCGCCACGTACTGCTTTGATAACAGCAACTTTGTTAGCGCCAGCAGCTTTCAGAATTACGTCGAATTCAGTTTTTTCTTCAGCAGCTTCAACCGGGCCAGCAGCTACAGCTACAGCAGCAGCAGCGGAAACACCGAATTTTTCTTCCATTGCAGAGATCAGCTCAACAACGTCCATTACGGACATAGCGGATACTGCTTCAATGATTTGATCTTTAGTGATAGACATTTAAATTGTTCCTGAATATCAGAATAAGTTTATACGTAAGCGAATGCTTTACAATGATAACTGCGATTAAGCAGCTTCTTTCGCATCGCGTACAGCAGCCAGAGTACGAACCAGTTTGCCAGCCGAAGCTTCTTTCATGGTTGCCATCAGGCGTGCAATTGCTTCTTCGTAGGTCGGCAGAGTTGCCAGGCGGTCGATCTGCGACGCCGGGATCAGCTCACCTTCAAAGGCAGCGGCTTTGACCTCAAATTTTGCATTCGCTTTCGCGAACTCTTTGAACAGACGAGCAGCAGCGCCCGGGTGTTCCATAGAGTATGCAATCAGGGTCGGACCAACAAACGTGTCTTTCAGGCACTCGAACTGAGTACCTTCAACGACGCGGCGCAGCAGGGTGTTACGAACAACACGCATGTATACGCCAGCTTCACGACCTGCTTTACGCAGTTCAGTCATTTTATCTACAGTTACGCCACGGGAATCCGCAACTACTGCAGACAGCGCGCCTTTGGCTACTTCGCTGACTTCAGCAACAATCGCTTGTTTGTCTTGAAGATTTAAAGCCATTAGCTTTGCTCCTGGATGTTTGCCAGAGCCTATGCTCTGGAACTCACTTCACTCAATTCAACGAATAGAGCGTCTAAATACGGTGAGCAGAAACAAGCCAGAATATCCAAAAATAATCTTAGCGTTCTGTCACCGTCTACGCAGGGGATTAAGTTTCTTGCGAAACACCTGCGGTCTTCGACGGAGGCCTGGATAGGCCAGGCTCCAACGAACAATTCGGTTACCTGCTAACCATCGTTAGCAAACGTGGGCGAAGATTGTAGACAAATTCGCCGCCCACGTAAAGGCATTAGTTTGCAGAAGCGTTCAGGCCAGCCTGATCTACTGCAACACCTGCACCCATGGTGGTGGAGATGCTAACTTTCTTGATGTACACGCCTTTCGCCTGAGTCGGTTTTGCTTTTTTCAGCGCAACCAGCAGAGCTTCCAGGTTTTCTTTCAGTTTGTCAGCGTCAAAGTCCACTTTACCGATGGTGGTGTGGATGATGCCGTTTTTGTCGTTACGGTAACGAACCTGACCTGCTTTCGCGTTTTTAACCGCTTCAGCAACGTTCGGAGTTACGGTACCCACTTTCGGGTTCGGCATCAGGCCACGCGGACCAAGAACCTGACCCAGCTGGCCAACAACGCGCATTGCATCCGGGGAAGCAATAACAACGTCAAAGTTCATTTCGCCTTTTTTGATCTGCTCAGCCAGATCTTCCATACCTACCAGCTCAGCGCCTGCAGCTTTAGCAGCTTCAGCGTTTGCGCCCTGGGTAAATACGGCTACGCGAACGGAACGGCCAGTACCGTGCGGCAGTACAGTTGCGCCACGGACGTTCTGGTCAGATTTACGCGCGTCGATGCCGAGGTTAACGGCAACGTCTACGCTTTCGGTAAATTTAGCGGTGGCCAGCTCTTTCAGCAGAGCGATGGCTTCGTTGATGTCGTACTGTTTAGTTGCATCAACTTTCTCACGGATCACGCGCATGCGCTTGGTCAGTTTAGCCATTTCTTAGTCCTCCACTACCAGGCCCATGGAACGTGCAGTACCTTCGATGGAGCGAGTCATCGCTTCAATGTCGGCACCAGTCATGTCGGCAGCTTTGGTCTGCGCGATTTCCTGCAGCTGAGCGCGGGAGATTTTACCCACTTTATCTTTGTTCGGCTTACCGGAACCAGACTTGATGCCTGCAGCTTTCTTCAGCAGAACAGCAGCCGGCGGAGTCTTGGTAACAAAGGTAAAGGAACGGTCAGCGTAAACGGTGATAACAACCGGGATCGGCAGACCTTTCTCCAGGGAATCAGTTTTGGCGTTGAACGCTTTGCAGAATTCCATGATGTTCACGCCCTGCTGACCCAGTGCTGGGCCGACCGGCGGGCTCGGGTTCGCCATACCAGCTGCAACCTGCAGCTTGACGTAGGCTTGGACTTTCTTAGCCATTCTTAAATCCTCAAATTGGGTATTAACGCTTCAGAGAAGCTCCCCGTGATTAAACATCGTTTTACGGGCCGGGCCCATAAAAACAAAAGGCGCGAAATTGTATGCCAATTTCGCGCCCTATGCAACGATTAAATCGCTGCTTTTTTGATCGCCGGCTTACGCCTTCTCAACCTGGCTGAAGTCCAGTTCTACCGGGGTCGCACGACCGAAGATAGAAACGGAAACTTTCAGGCGGGACTTCTCATAGTCCACTTCTTCCACCACGCCGTTAAAGTCAGCGAACGGACCGTCGTTAACGCGAACCATTTCACCCGGTTCAAACAGCGTTTTCGGACGCGGCTTATCGCCAACCTGCTGCAGACGATTCATGATGGCGTCGACTTCTTTGTCGCTGATCGGCGCCGGACGGTCAGAGGTACCGCCGATGAAGCCCATCACGCGCGGTACGCTGCGCACCAGGTGCCAGCTTGCGTCGTTCATGACCATCTGGACCAGAACGTAGCCCGGGAAGAATTTACGTTCGCTTTTGCGACGCTGGCCGCCACGGATCTCAACCACTTCTTCGGTCGGGACCATGACTTCACCAAATAACTCTTCCATGTTGTGTAATTTGATATGTTCACGCAGCGACGTGGCTACGCGACCTTCAAAACCGGAAAACGCCTGAACGACGTACCAGCGCTTTTTAGGAGCTTCAGACATCTCAGAACCTCAGGCCAGTGATAAAGGAGACCAGGCGAACCAGAATACCATCCAGTCCCCACAGGATCAGTGACATTACTGCAGTCACGGCAGCAACAATCAGCGTAGTATGCAGCGTTTCCTGGCGAGTCGGCCAAATCACTTTACGAACTTCGGTTCTCGCTTCGCGAGCAAAAGCAACGGTCGCCTTACCTTTCGTCGTCAACAGCGCGACGCCACCGGCAGCAGCAATAAGAATAACCACGGCCAGCGCACGCACCGCCAGCATAATGTCGCGATAAAGGAAGTTGCCCACGATCGCCACGATCAGCAGCACGGCAACGATAATCCACTTCATCGCTTCCAGGCCGCGCCCGCTCCCTTGAGCTTCGGTATTCGCACTCATAAACCAACCTGTCAGAAGTATTCTACAAACAATTTCACCCCGCGGGGGCGAGGCGATCCAAACCGAAATTAAGTTTCGGATTATACACTTAACTATTCAAATTGCTTCAACGCTGACGGTTCTGTCGCCCCTGCCCTGCTGTTGCAAAGAAGGATACTGATTTGCCGTCGCACTACCGCTCGAATGGTTTGGTGTATAAACGCCCTCTTCAGAGCCTGTCTCAGCAATGATTATGACAAATAAAATCACTGATGAGCCAGGTTCTGGTGTGAAAGCGTGCAAAAAGGGCATCAAATGATGCCCTTTTATTGCGCATTGCGTCAAATGTTATCAGCGATTAGCCGAGAACTTTAGCAACCACGCCCGCGCCAACGGTACGACCGCCTTCACGGATTGCGAAACGCAGACCATCGTCCATCGCGATCGGGTGGATCAGGGTAACAACCATTTTGATGTTGTCGCCCGGCATTACCATCTCTACGCCTTCCGGC
>NZ_JCAXWU010000027.1:0-44189 GCF_059759695.1 Klebsiella sp. M041 | reverse complement strand
GCGCTGAACAAAATGACGAAAGCAGGTATGCCTGAAAGCGTGCGTATTGCCTGAAAACACAACCCGCTACGGGGGAGACTTACCCGAAATCTGATTTATTCAACAAAGCCGGTCACAAGGTTAAAATCATCGATCAGCGGGACCACATTGGAGGAAACTCTTATGACACTCGCGATCCTCAGACTGATGTCATGGTTCATGTCTATGGTCCGCATATTTTCCATACGGATAATGAAACCGTCTGGAACTATGTCAATCAGTATGCGGAAATGATGCCCTATGTGAATAGAGTAAAAGCTACTGTTAATGGTCAGGTTTTTTCACTGCCGATTAATCTGCATACTATTAATCAGTTCTTTGCTAAAACCTGTTCTCCTGATGAAGCTCGCGCGCTCATTAGCGAAAAAGGTGATAGTTCCATTCTGGAACCGAAGACTTTTGAAGAGCAGGCCTTGCGCTTCATTGGTAAAGAATTATACGAAGCGTTCTTCAAAGGCTACACCATAAAACAGTGGGGGATGCAGCCTTCCGAGCTTCCGGCATCTATACTCAAACGTTTGCCTGTGCGTTTCAATTATGACGATAATTATTTCAATCATAAATTCCAGGGCATGCCGAAGTTAGGCTATACCCATTTGATTGAAGCGATCGCCGATCATGAAAATATCACTCTGCAATTACAGCGTGAGTTTGCGGCTGAAAATCGCGAAAGTTATGATCATGTATTTTATAGCGGGCCGTTAGACGCCTTCTATTCATACCAGCATGGGCGTCTTGGCTACCGTACTCTGGACTTTGAACGATTTACCTGGCAAGGTGATTATCAGGGCTGCGCGGTCATGAACTATTGCTCAGTTGATGTCCCGTATACGCGCATTACCGAACATAAATATTTTTCCCCGTGGGAAAACCACGAAGGCTCCGTATGTTACAAAGAATATAGTCGCGCCTGCGGTGAAAATGATATTCCTTACTATCCAATCCGCCAGATGGGCGAGATGGCTCTGCTGGATAAATATCTATCACTGGCGGAAGGTGAGAAAAATATTACTTTCGTCGGACGCTTAGGGACTTATCGCTATCTTGATATGGATGTAACGATTGCAGAAGCCTTAAAAACGGCCGATAAATACCTGTCTTCATTGTCCAACGACGAAGCAATGCCTGTATTTGTGGCCGATGTACGATGAAACATACTGCACTAATAGTCACTTTCAACCGTCTTGAGAAGCTTACAAAGACGGTTGCTGAAACTGTTAAGCTGCACTTTACCTCTATCGTTATTGTCAATAATGGGTCCACGGATGGGACCTCTGACTGGCTGCAGACAATCACTGATCCCCGAGTCATTGTCTTAAATCTGGCCAGTAATAACGGGGGGGCCGGCGGGTTTAAGGCCGGTAGTCAATATATATGCAGTTCTGTTGATAGCGATTGGGTCTTCTTTTATGACGATGATGCTTATCCGCAAAGTGATATTCTTGATAAGTTCGCGACGATAAATAAAGAAGATTGTCGTGTTTTTACGGCTTTAGTTAAAGATTTACAGGGCCGGACATGTGCGATGAATGTTCCATTTGCAAAAGTCCCGACCTCGTTTAGTGATACCTTGCAATATATCAAATATCCCCAACGATATGTACCAGATAATAAGAAAATGCTGGTGCAAACCGTTTCATTTGTTGGCATGATCATTAAGCGTGAAGTCTTGAATGAGCACCTTCATCATATTTATGATGAACTTTTCCTTTATTTTGATGATCTCTATTTTGGTTATCAATTAACTTTAAGTGGCGAGAAAATCACTTATCAACCGGAGCTTGTTTTTACTCATGACGTGAGTATTCAGGGAAAGGTTATATCGCCAGAGTGGAAGGTTTACTATCTTTGTCGGAACTTGATTTTGGCTAAGAGAATATTCACGGAAGTGGACATTTTTAGTAGTTCATCAATCCTTTTGCGCCTGTGTAAGTATATCACCATATTCCCTGTGCAGCGCCGGAAATGGGTATATCTAAAGTTTTTTTGCCGTGGGATTGTACATGGTGTAAAAGGAATCAGCGGTAAGTTTCACTAAGTGGACATAGCAATGAAAAAACTGTGTTATTTCATAAATTCGGATTGGTATTTTGATCTGCATTGGACCGATCGTGCAATTGCCGCCCGAGATGCCGGTTATGAGATTCACATTATTAGCCATTTTGTCGATGATAAAATAGCGGAAAAATTCAGGACATTAGGTTTTGTTTGCCATAACATTCCACTTGTCGCCCAATCATTCAACGTTTTGATTTTCTTTCGGGCCTTTTCTAAGGCTCGGAAAATTATTCAAAACATCAATCCAGATTTGTTGCACTGCATTACCATCAAGCCCTGTTTGATCGGCGGTTTTCTGGCTAAAAGTACCCATCGTCCTGTTATTCTGAGTTTTGTCGGTTTGGGCCGAGTATTTTCCGCAGAGTCTGCCTGTCTTAAGCTGCTGCGAAGTTTTACTGTTATGGCATATAAGTATATCGCCAGTAACAAATGCGGTTTGTTTATGTTCGAACATGATAAAGACAGAGCTAAACTTGCCGATCTGGTTGGTATCGATTACAAACAGACTATTGTTATTGATGGCGCGGGTATTAATCCAGAGATTTACAAATACTCTCTGGAGCAGCAGCGTGATGTTCCGGTCGTCCTTTTTGCCAGCCGTATGCTTTGGAGTAAAGGACTGGGTGATCTGATTGAAGCCAAAAAAATACTGAGTAATAAAAATATTCACTTTACGCTGAATGTTGCCGGTATTTTAGTTGAGAATGATAAAGACGCAATTCCGCTGGCGACGATACAAAAGTGGCAAAGCGAAGGCGTGATTAACTGGCTCGGTCATTGCTCTAATGTATTTGATTTAATTGAAGAATCAAATATCGTTGCTTTGCCGTCGGTCTACGCCGAAGGCGTACCGCGTATCTTGCTGGAAGCTTCCTCTGTCGGGCGCGCTTGTATCGCTTATGATGTTGGTGGCTGTGATAGCTTAATTATCAATAACGATAATGGGTTGATTGTAAAAAGTAAATCTGTCGAGGAATTAGCGGAGAAACTCGGTTTCCTGTTGGATAACCCAGAAACGCGCGTCGCAATGGGTATCAATGGCAGAAAACGCATTCAAGATAAATTCTCGAGTGTGATGATCATTAATAAAACATTAAAAACATATCGTGATGTTGTTGAAGAGTAATTTTTGATGAAGCTCAGTCGCTTTCATCTTACCCATCCTTAATAAACTGGCAACCTACAAATTAAACGCTACCCATAAATAAATATAATTGCGTTTATAAGCTAAGCGTCAAGGTGATTGCATGTCTGAAAAAGAGAGTATAGCTGTTTCCGTTATTATCCCTGTGCACAATGCGGCGGGATATATTTCCGACACATTGAGCACTGTTTTGTCGCAAACATTAAATGATATTGAAATCATTATTGTCAACGATTGTTCTGACGATAATACCTTAGAGATTGTCTCGGCGCTGGCTGAAACTGATTCACGAATTAGAGTCATTAACAACACGACAAATCTTGGTGGGGGAGGCTCAAGAAACATCGGGTTGGATGCTGCTACCGGTGAGTACGTTATTTTTCTTGATGACGACGATTATGCCGATAACATGATGTTGGAGCGCATGTACGCACGTGCTAGCGATATACAAGCGGATGTCGTTATCTGTCGCAGCCAGTCTTTTGATCCCGCCTTGCAGGTTTATGCTCCGATGCCGTGGTCAGTGCGCCAGGAGCTGTTACCTGATCTCAAGTTTTTTTCATCCCAGGATATTCCCTCTGACTTTTTCCGCACCTTTGTCTGGTGGCCATGGGACAAGCTTCTCAGGCGTCAATTTATTACTAGTCATCAGCTTCGCTTTCAGGAAATCAGGACGACCAACGATCTTTTCTTCGTCTGCGCATTTATGCTCATGGCGAACAGAATTTCGGTCTTAAATGAAACGTTAATTTCTCATACCATCAACCGTAGTGAATCCCTATCCGCCACGCGAGCAGAGTCGCACCGCTGTGCTGTTGAAGCATTGGTGGCTCTTAAAGCGTTTATCTGTCAGCAGGGGATGATGGAACACCGTCTCAGAGATTATAAAAACTATGTTGTCGTGTTCCTTGAGTGGCATTTAAACACGATTTCTGGTCCGGCATTTCACCCGTTTTATCAGCAAGTGAAAGAGTTCGTTGTTGCGCTGGATGCAAAGAGTGATGATTTTTATGATGAATTTATCGCCGCCGCTCATCATAGGATCACCACGCTGTCAGCTGAAGAGTACCTATTCTCTCTTAAAGATCGGGTTCTGAAGGAACTTGAGTTTTTCCAGGCCAGGAGCTCCGCATTACAGCAAGAAGTTGAGATGCTTACCCACTCATTCGCCGGGCAAAAGGATGAAAATGCGATATTGCATAATCAATTGCATGAGATTGAAGAGCGGGTAACTGAACAGGAACAGAATATTCGTCAGTTAACCGACAAAAATAATGATATGCATCATGAGATGACTATCAAACAGCAAGAGTTCAATGAAATTTATCAGCATCACAAAAATTTAATCTCTTCTTTATCCTGGAAGTTGACTAAGCCGCTACGAGTGGTAAGACGTTTTTTTAAATAATTTCAAAAAGAAGTTAAGCAAGTTTCACTTCTTTGTCAGTGATCTTGTTATTTTCAATAAAAATGTTTTTTCGTTAAATAAAAGAGCTCGTGGTCACATGATTTCCGAGTCTCTATTCCTGTTAGATTAATGATTTATTAGCTAGAGAGTAATAGATTTTTTGTCGAGTT
This sequence comes from Klebsiella sp. M041, assembly GCF_059759695.1. NCBI lineage: Bacteria > Pseudomonadati > Pseudomonadota > Gammaproteobacteria > Enterobacterales > Enterobacteriaceae > Klebsiella > Klebsiella sp. M041. Next base: position 39,370 of record NZ_JCAXWU010000027.1, on the reverse strand, counting down.
TTACTGGGGGCAGTAAAATTTCGATGTGTGTACTTGTGTTTTTTGTGACTTCCTGCCTTTAAAATTTTTCCTATTGGGCAGTAATCACCTTTGAATATTGATAGCTATTCTTTTTATTACTAATAAATTCTTTCTTCTAAAAGAATGTAGTTTTACTCATTGGAATATGGGGTGTAGATTGTCTGTTAACAGATTTGATGCCATTGATGGCACTCGTGGAATATTGGCGGGTATGGTCATGCTCAGCCATATGTTTGGCAGCTTTATGGGTTGGCCGCAAGTCAGGCCATTTAGCGGTGCCTATCTGTGTGTGGTATATTTTTTCATCATGAGCGGCTTTGTTCTAACCTATGCCCACGCATCAGGAAACTTTTTCAAATACGTTCTTACACGATTTGCCCGATTATGGCCGCTTCATTTTCTGTCGACGATGCTGATGGTAGCCATTTATTACTATAATGCGCACCATGGCGGCTACGTTTCCAGTCCGGATGTTTTTTCTATTAGCGTGATATTAAAAAATATATTATTTCTTCATGGTCTTTATTGGCATGACTTCAAGTTAGTCAATGAACCATCGTGGAGTATCAGTATTGAATTCTGGGTATCACTTTTAATTCCTCTGATCTTTACGCGATTAGGAAATATGACTCGCGCTGTTGTTGCAGGATTGTTTTTTATTTTTCTGTGGCATAAACATCCATCAGGGATACCCCCATCAATGCTGACAGCAATGCTGTCAATGCTGATTGGTTCATTGTTTTTTTCTTTATCACAGACAGAGTATTTTAAGTGTCTGATGAAAGAAAAATTTATGGCATTTTTTATTACCGCTGCGGCTGTCGTATCGATCGTTGGCGTATATGCTATGAACCATAGCCGACTGGATTACTTTTTATTTGTTGCATTTATCCCGATGCTATTTATCGATCATCTTCCGGATAATCAACTAATAAAGAGAGTTTTCACTTCAAATTTATTCTTATTTCTCGGTTATATTAGTTTCCCTTTATATTTATTGCATGAGCTGGTTATCGTATCCGGATTCATTTTTGACGCTGAGAATGCCTGGGTATCGATATCATTAGCGGCATTTGCCTCAATATTCATTGCCTATATTTATGCCCGATTTATCGATTATCCTCTCTATCGGGCATTAAAGCGTCAGATTGCCAAAATAAGTTAATTATGGTTTGGATTTTATTGAACGGTAGTTGACTGATTAGTGCGCTGTCGCCGGAGTAGCGTTGCGACGCTTAAAAGGGGAGGGGGAATCCCCTCCCTTCATCGATTTATTTATGCCTGCTACGCAGGTTCTCGACCACTGCCGTCAAATCCAGCCCCTGATCCTGCAGCAGTACCAGCAGGTGATACATCAGATCCGACGCTTCGTTCTTCAGTTCGAACTGGTCATGCACCGTCGCGGCCAGCGCGGTTTCTACGCCTTCTTCCCCGACCTTTTGCGCAATACGCTTGGTACCGCTGGCGTACAGCTTCGCGGTATATGAGCTTTGCGGATCCGCATGCTTACGCTCGGCCAGCAGTTGCTCCAGCTGATACAGGAACAGCCACTGGTGGCCGGTTTCGCCGAAGCAGCTGGTGGTGCCTTTGTGGCAGGTCGGACCGATTGGGTTAACCAGCACCAGCAGGGTATCGTTGTCGCAATCCGGCATAATGCTCACCACGTTGAGAAAGTTGCCGGAGGTTTCCCCTTTGGTCCACAGACGCTGTTTGGTCCGCGAATAAAAGGTCACTTTACCGCTCTCTTCGGTCTTCGCCAGCGCATCCTGATTCATATAGCCCAACATCAGGACTTCGCCGGAGATGGCGTGCTGTACGATGGCCGGCATCATGCCGTCGGTTTTTTCCCAGTCCAGCTGTTCAGTTAACATACCCTAATCTCCACGCCCTGTGCTGCCAGGTACGTTTTTAGTTCACCAATATTAATAATCTGCTTGTGGAACACCGACGCTGCCAGCGCACCGTCGACGTTGGCGTCGCGGAAGGCTTCAAGGAAGTGCTCCATGGTGCCGGCGCCGCCGGAGGCGATAAGCGGTACGCGGCAGACGGCGCGGACTTTGCGCAACTGCTCAAGATCGTAGCCGTTACGCACGCCATCCTGATTCATCATGTTCAGCACGATCTCCCCGGCGCCACGTTTCTGGACTTCCTGCACCCAGTCGAGAGTCTCCCACTGAGTCACGCGCGTGCGGCTCTCGTCGCCGGTATACTGGTTGACGTGATATTTACCGCTCTCGGCATCAAACCAGGTGTCGATACCCACCACAATACACTGCACGCCAAAACGATCGGCCAGACGGGTAATCAGCGTCGGATCGGCCAGCGCCGGGGAGTTAATCGAAATCTTGTCGGCGCCGAAGGAGAGAATCTGCGCCGCATCGTCGAGGGATTTAATTCCGCCCGCGACGCAGAAAGGAATATCGATCACTTCCGCTACCCGCGACACCCAGCTCTTGTCGACCACCCGACCGTCGCTGGAGGCGGTGATATCATAGAACACCAGCTCATCAGCGCCTTCGTCGGCATAGCGTTTCGCCAGCGGGACGATATCGCCGATGATTTCGTGATTACGGAACTGCACGCCTTTCACTACCTGGCCGTCACGAACGTCGAGGCAGGGGATTATCCGTTTTGCCAGCATTGAATGGCCTCCGTTACATTAAATTTACCTTCCAGCAGCGCGCGACCGACAATCACGCCGCGCACCCCGGTGCCGCGCAGGGCGGCAATATCATTGAGATCGCCGATGCCGCCGGATGACTGAAACGCCACCTGCGGGTAGCGGGCGCAGACTTCCTCGTACAGCGAGACGTTAGAGCCTGCCAGCGTGCCGTCGCGGGAGATATCGGTGCACAGCACGTGCTGCAGGCCGACCGGCAGATAACTTTCCACCAGCTCCTCCAGCGTCACGCCGGAGTTTTCCTGCCAGCCGCTGACCGCCACCTGCTTATTGCCGTCGGCGTCGATACGCACGTCGAGGGCGAGCACCAGCCGTTCTGGGCCAAAACGCTTAAACCAGCCTTTTACCACTTCCGGCGATTTCACCGCCGTCGAACCCACCACCACGCGCGCCACGCCTGCGGCAAGCAGGGCCGCCACATCTTCTTCCGTCCGCACGCCGCCGCCAACCTGCACCGGTACGTTCACGCCGGCCACCAGCGTTTTCAGCAGCGGGATCTGGCGCCTGGCCGGGTCTTTCGCGCCGGTCAGGTCGACCAGATGCAGCACTTCGGCCCCTTGCGCCGCGTACGACTGCAGGCGCGGCAGCGGATCGTTGCCGTAGTCGCGCTGCTGACCGTAATCGCCCTGATGGAGACGGACAACCGTGCCGTCAATTAAATCTAAAGCAGGAATGATCATCACATCTCCAGGAAGTTTTTCAGCAGCTGCGCCCCGGCGCTCCCGGAGCGCTCCGGGTGGAACTGCACGCCAAAGAAGTTATCTTTCTGCACCGCGGCGGTAAACGCCTCGCCGTAATTGCACTGGGCGATGGTGTACGGGTTGACCGGCATGGCGTAGCTGTGGACGAAGTAAAAATACGCGCCTTCTTCAATGCCGCGGAACAGACGATCGCCCGCTTTGGCATACACCCGGTTCCAGCCCATGTGCGGCAGCGGCAGGCCGTGGTCGGTCATCTTCGGCACCTCTTCCTCGATAATGCCCAGCAGATCGACGCCGTTGTTCTCTTCGCTGCGCTTGCCGAGCAGCTGCATGCCCAGGCAGATACCCAGCACCGGCTGGGTACAGGCTTTGATCAGGTCGATCAGCTCGCGGTCTCGCAGCTGGTCCATCGCCGCCTGGGCGGTGCCGACGCCGGGAAGAAACAGTTTATCGGCACGCAATACCACCTCCGGATCGCGGCTGACCACCGGCTCATAGCCGTGGCGGCCAATCGCCGATTTCACCGAATTGAGGTTGGCGCACCCGGTATCAAGGATCACCACATTCATTACAGCACCCCTTTGGAAGACGGTAGGGCATCGCCCTGGACGCGGATCGCCTGGCGCAGCGTACGGCCAAAGGCTTTGAACAGGCTCTCCACGCGGTGGTGATCGTTCTTGCCCTTGGTTTTCAGGTGCAGCGTCACCGCCATGGTGTAAGAGAGCGAGCGGAAGAAGTGTTCCACCATCTCGGTGCTCAGATCGCCGACGCGCTGGTAGGTGAAGTCCGCCTTATACTCCAGGTGCGGACGGCCGGAGATATCCAGCGCGCAGCGGGCGAGACACTCGTCCATCGGCAGCACGAAGCCGAAGCGGTTGATGCCGCGCTTGTCGCCGAGCGCCAGCTTCAGGGCTTCGCCGAGGGCCAGGCCGGTATCTTCCACCGTGTGGTGATCGTCGATGTACAGATCGCCGCCGACGTTGACCTCCATGCGGAAGCCGCCATGGGTGGCGATTTGGTCGAGCATATGGTCAAAAAAGCCGACGCCGGTGTGGATCTTGCTGCCGCCTTCGCGGTCCAGCCACACTTTCACATCCACCTGGGTCTCTTTGGTGATGCGCTCGACGTGGGCATAGCGGTCGCGGCGGGTCAGCTGCTCGCAGATGGTCGGCCAGTTCAGGGTCTCGCGGTCATAGCGCAGACCGATAATCCCCATGTTATCCGCCAGCTCAAGGTCGGTGGCCCGGTCGCCAATCACGTAGCTGTGGGCTTTATCCAGCACGCCTTCTTCCAGCCACGGCAGCACCAGCTGGGTTTTCGGCTTGCGGCAGGCGCAGTTGTCGCCCGGGAAGTGCGGACAAATCAGCACGTCCTCAAAGTTAACGCCCTGCGAGGCGAAGATCTGCATCATCAGATTGTGTGGGCCATCAAACGCCTCCTGCGGCAGGCTGTCGGTACCCAGACCGTCCTGGTTGGTGATCATCACCAGCTTATAGCCTTCCTGCTGCAGCTTCAGCAGCGCCGGGATCACCTGCGGCTCGAACGCCAGCTTGTCGAAACGGTCCACCTGGAAATCTACCGGCGGTTCGGAAATCAGGGTGCCGTCACGGTCAATAAAGAGATACTTCTGGGTCATACATTCTCCGCAGTCAAGGCGTCAATCACGCGCTGGCTCTCGGCACGGGTACCGATAGTGATACGCAAACAGCCGCTCAATGAAGGTTGTTTATTCTGGTCACGTAAGATAATGCCCTGATCCCACAAAGATTTAAACACTGCGCTGGAGGCGGTTATCCGCGCCAGGACGTAGTTGGTCTCGGAATCGAAGACCTGCTCCACGCAGGCGATGCCGCGCAGCTGTTCCACCAGGTAGCGGCGCTCGTCGAGGATCTGCGCCACGCGCTGACGCATCGCGGCGATCCCTTCCGCGCTCAGCGCCTGGGCGGCGATATCGGCCACCGGCGTGGAGAGCGGGTACGGCGCGATCACTTTCAGCAGCACGTTAATCACCTCGGCGTTGGCGAGGGTGAAGCCGCAGCGCAGGCCGGCGAGGGCAAAGGCTTTGGACAGCGTGCGCAGCACCACCAGGTGCGGGTAGTCGCTGAGCCAGCCGGCGAGCGTCGCCTGCGGGCAGAATTCAATATAGGCTTCGTCGGCCACCACGATGGCTTTGCCGCGGGTCATCTCCAGCAGGTCGCGCATCGACTGCGGGTCGATAATCTGCCCGGTCGGGTTGTTCGGGCTGCAGACGAAGACCACTTTCACTCCGTCCAGCTTTGCCTCGATGCCCGGCAGGTCGAGCTGCCAGTCGGCCAGCGTCGGCACGGTGCGGCATTCGACGCCGATGGTCTCGGCGCTGACGCTGTACATGCCGTAGGTGGGCGGGCAGTAGAGCACCGCGTCTTCGCCTGGCTCGCAGAAGGCGCGGATCAGCAGCTCAATACCTTCGTCGGCACCGCGGCTGACCAGCACCTGCTCCGGTTTAACCCCGGCGTAGCGGGCGTAGTTCTCAATCACCGCCTTCGGCTGCGGCTCCGGGTAGCGGTTCAGCGTCTGCTCGGTCAGCTGGAAGGCCACGGCGGTGGGGAATTCGTTAGCGTTCAGCCAGACGTCGCCTTTCCCGCCCAGGCGGCGAGCGGATTGATACGGGGTCAGCGCGCGGACGTTAGCGCGGGCTAAATCTTCAATGCTCATGCTTGCTCCTTCAGGGCGGCAACGCGCAGCGTTACGGCGTTTTTGTGGGCGTCAAGGCGCTCGGCGGCGGCCAGAATCTCAATCGTTGAAGCGAGGGCGGCAAAGCCGTCGCGCGACAGCTCCTGCACGGTCATCCGCTTCTGGAAGTCGGCCAGGCCGAGGCTCGAACAGGTGGCGGTATAGCCATAGGTCGGCAGGACGTGGTTGGTGCCCGAGGCGTAGTCGCCCGCGGATTCCGGCGACCAGTCGCCAAGGAAAACCGAACCGGCGCTGGTGATGCTGTCCACCAGCTCACGGGCCTGACGGGTCTGAATGATCAGGTGTTCCGGGCCATACTGGTTGGAGATAGCCACGCACTGCGCCAGGTCGCGGGCCACGATGATGCGGCTGGCGGAGAGCGCCACGCGGGCGGTTTCGGCGCGCGGCAGGGCGGCCAGCTGGCGCTCCACGGCCTCGGCGACGCGGCTGCCCATCCCGGCGTCCGGGGTCAGGAGGATCACCTGCGAGTCCGGGCCGTGTTCCGCCTGGGACAGCAGGTCAGAGGCGACAAAGTCCGGGTTGGCGCCGCTGTCGGCGATCACCAGCACTTCCGACGGGCCGGCCGGCATGTCGATGGCCGCGCCGTCCAGACGCTGGCTGACCTGGCGTTTGGCTTCCGTGACGTAAGCGTTACCCGGGCCAAAGATTTTATCCACCTTCGGCACCGACTCGGTACCGAGGGCGAGGGCGGCGATGGCCTGCGCGCCGCCGACGTTAAAGATGGTTTTCACGCCGCACAGCTGCGCGGCGTAGAGGATCTCATCGGCGATCGGCGGCGGCGAGCAGAGCACCACCTGCTGACAGCCGGCGATGCGCGCCGGCGTCGCCAGCATCAGCACCGTGGAGAACAGCGGCGCCGAGCCGCCCGGAATATACAGCCCGACGGAGGCGATAGGGCGGGTCAACTGCTGGCAGCGCACCCCCGGCAGCGTTTCGACATCCACCGCCTGCAGCTGTTGCGCGTTGTGGAAGGTCTCGATGTTTTGCACCGCCACCGCCATCGCCTGCTTCAGCTCGTCGCTGAGGCGCTCGCCGGCGGCGGCGATCTCCGCCTCGCTCACCTGCAGCGCGGCGACGGTGGTTTTATCAAACTTCGCGCTGTATTCGCGCAGCGCCGCGTCGCCGTTGGCTTTGACGTTATCGAGGATCTCCGCCACCGTTTTACTGATGCTGTCGGAGGCGGAAATCGCCGGGCGTGTTAAGAGTTGTTGCTGTTGGTCTGCGCTACAGCCGTTCCAGTCGATGATTGTGTTGAAGCTCATGATTGTTTTCCCCTGTGTGTCCCGTGACCGGCTGGCCGATTACTCCATCATCTTCTCAATCGGCAGCACCAGAATGGAGCTGGCGCCCAGCGCCTTCAGTTTTTCCATGGTCTCCCAGAACAGGGTTTCGCTGCTGACCATGTGCATCGCCACGCGCTGCTTGTCGCCCGCCAGCGGCAGAATGGTCGGCCGCTCGGCGCCCGGCAGCAGGGCAACCACTTCTTCCAGACGTTCGGTCGGGGCGTGCATCATGATGTATTTCGACTCGCGGGCCTGGATCACGCCCTGAATACGGGTCAGCAGGCGGTCAATCAGCTGCTGTTTGGCGTCGTCCATTTCGCCGTCGCGCTGGATCAGGCAGGCTTTGGAGCGGTAGATCACTTCCACTTCGCGCAGGCCGTTGGCTTCCAGGGTGGCGCCGGTGGAGACGAGGTCGCAGATGGCGTCGGCGAGGCCGGCGCGCGGCGCCACTTCCACGGAGCCGTTCAGCAGACAGGATTTAAAGGAGATACCTTTTTGATCGAGGTAGCGCTTCAGCAGGTGCGGGTAAGAGGTGGCGATACGTTTGCCATCCAGCGCCGCCGGGCCGTTCCAGGCTTCATCCACCGGGGTCGCCAGCGACAGGCGGCAGCCGCCGAAGTCCAGGCGACGCAGGGTGAAATAGCGCGGGTCTTCGCCCTGGGCGCGGCGGCTGAGCAGCTCTTCTTCCAGCACGTTTTCGCCGATAATGCCGAGGTCGACAACACCGTCCATCACCAGGCCCGGGATATCGTCATCACGCACGCGCAGAATGTCGATTGGCATATTTTCCGCCAGCGCAATCAGACGCTGGGTGTGCAAATTGACTTTAATGCCGCAGCGGCTGAGTAATTCGCGTGAATCTTCGCTTAAACGGCCTGATTTCTGAATAGCTATGCGTAAACGGGTGTTGTCTAACATTGTTCTTTTCCTCTGAATACCTGTCTGAATCTGTCCGAATTTGGTCCAAAAAAAAGCCCCCGGAAGTGAATCTTCCGGGGGCTCTCTGCGCGTTCATGCACCACTGGAAGATCCAAATGTCTTCCAGCACACATCGCCTGAAAGACTAGTCAGGATGATGGTGATGATGGTGGTGTTTAAATTGAACGCGGTTCATAAAAATTCTCTGTGAATGACTATGCATTTGATGTCCTTTAACCTAAACCACTTTCGCCGCAGAAAGCAAGGGCTTTTTTCTATCATTAATTCATTTCACATTGAGCGAAGAAATTGTCAGTTGCCGCTGGCTGGCGTAGCCTGTAATCAGCACAGCGAAAGAGTCAGGAGCCTGGGATGAAAAAGGTCGCGATAGTCGGTTTGGGATGGCTGGGGATGCCGCTGGCGCTGTCGTTGACGGCGCGAGGCTGGCAGGTCACCGGCAGTAAAACCACGCAGGATGGCGTGGAGGCGGCGCGGATGTGCGGGATCGACAGCTATCCGCTGCGCCTGGAGCCACAGCTGGTCTGTGATACCGAGGACCTCGACGCGCTGATGAACGTCGATGCGCTGGTGATCACGCTGCCGGCCCGGCGGACCGGGGCAGGGGAAGGGTTTTATCTGCAGGCGGTGCAGGAGATCGTCGATACCGCGCTGGCGTACCATATTCCGCGGATCGTCTTCACCAGCTCCACCTCGGTGTATGGCAACGTCAACGGTACGGTGAAAGAGAACTCCCCGCGCCTGCCGCAAACCGCCAGCGGGCAGGTGCTCAAGGAGCTGGAGGACTGGCTGCACAATCTGCCGGGGACCTCGGTGGATATACTGCGCCTGGCCGGGCTGGTGGGGCCGTCCCGCCATCCGGGGCGTTTTTTCGCCGGCAAGTCGGCGCCGGATGGCCAGCACGTGGTCAACCTGGTGCATTTGCAGGATGTGGTGGCCGCCATCGAACTGCTGCTGCAGGCTCCGAAGGGCGGGCACATCTATAATCTATGTGCGCCCCGCCATCCGGCGCGCGGCCTCTTTTATCCGCAGATGGCCCGCGAGCTGGGGCTGCCGCCGCCGGTGTTCAGCGACAGCCCGGACGGCGGCCAGGGCAAGATTGTGGATGGCAATCGTATCTGCAATGAGCTGGGGTTTGAGTACCAGTACCCCGATCCGCTGGTGATGCCGATGGAGTGATCCGCCAGCGGTGATTCGCATACCGTAAGGGGGTAGCGATGAAACCACTGCTGGATGTCCTCGTGATCCTCGACGCGCTGGAAAAAGAGGGGAGCTTTGCCGCGGCGTCGGCAAAGCTCTTTAAAACGCCCTCGGCGCTGAGCTACACCATTCACCGGCTGGAAAGCGATCTCAATATTCAGCTGCTCGACCGCAGCGGCCACCGCGCGCGCTTTACCCCCACCGGACAGATGCTGCTGGAGAAAGGGCGGGAAGTGTTGCACATCGCCCGCGAACTGGAGATCCGGGCGGTTAAGCTGCAGCAGGGGTGGGAACATACCCTCCGCCTGGCGGTGGACAGCACCTTTCCCGTGGCGCAACTCGCGCCGCTGATCGCCGCCTTTTATCAACAGCAGCCGCTCACCCGGCTGCGCTTCACGCTGACCCCCTCGCTGCTGGACTGGCGGCCCTTGACGGAAGGGCAGGCCGATCTCCTGCTGGGGGCGCTCGGCGAGCCGCCGCCGTTAAGTGGCTATGATTATCTTCCCCTTGGCGAGCTGGAGCTGCTGCTGGTGGTCTCCCCGCAGCATCCTCTGGCGGAGCGCCGCGCCCCGTTGAGCTGGCGAACCCTGCGGCGTTACCGCGCGGTGGCCACCGGCGAGGGCGGGGCGCTGCTCGCCGATCAGGAGACCCTGACGGTGTGTGACGCCGCGGGGCAGCTGGCGCTGCTGCGCATGGGGCTGGGGTGGAGCTGCCTGCCGCGTTATCATGTGCAGGGGCTGCTGGAGAGCGGCGAGCTGGTTAGCCTGGCCGTGCGCGGGCTGTCGCCTCGTCAGCGCGCGTGGATCGCCTGGAATGACGCCGCCTGCGGTTTGGCCGGGAAATGGTGGCGCGAAGCGCTATTAGCAAATAGTGCTATTTTTACAATTTATCATACGGAAATCGTATAGATATTAGCATCTTAAAAATTATGCTCACGCAATGAACTTCATAACATCTTGTCAACGCCGTTGATATTGATGCAAAATATGCGGCCTGAAAACCAGAGACTAGCCGACGCTTTTTTTAAAGTGTCGGTTATTTTTTTGGTCGAAAGACACATCATTCAATACCAAGAGGCCGGGCTTCGTACCGGATAGATACTTACTAAAAACCGACAGTCGTTGTCGCTGAGGAATAGAAAGAAATGGGGCAATTTTTTGCTTACGCGCTGGCGTTCACCGTAAAAGGGGATAACTATGTCGCATAACGCTACTCCAAATACCTCTCGCGTGGAATTACGTAAAACACTTACGCTAGTTCCGGTTGTAATGATGGGCCTGGCCTATATGCAGCCGATGACGCTGTTCGATACGTTTGGTATCGTCTCTGGTATGACCGACGGTCACGTGCCGACGGCCTACGCCTTTGCGTTAATCGCTATCCTGTTTACTGCCCTGAGCTATGGCAAGCTGGTACGTCGTTACCCGTCCGCCGGCTCGGCGTATACCTATGCGCAGAAATCCATCAGCCCGACCGTTGGCTTTATGGTGGGTTGGTCCTCGCTGCTCGACTACCTGTTCGCGCCGATGATCAACATTCTGCTGGCGAAAATCTATTTTGAAGCGCTGGTGCCTTCGATTCCGTCGTGGGTGTTTGTTATCGCGCTGGTCGCCTTTATGACCGCCTTTAACCTGCGCAGCATTAAATCCGTGGCCAACTTCAACACCGTGATCGTGGTGCTGCAGGTGGTGCTGATTGCCGTTATCCTCGGCATGGTGATTTATGGCGTGTTTGGCGGCGAAGGCGCCGGTACGCTGGCCAGCAGCCGTCCGTTCTGGTCCGGTGACGCGCACGTGATCCCGATGATTACCGGGGCGACGATCCTGTGCTTCTCGTTTACCGGCTTCGATGGCATCAGCAACCTGTCTGAAGAGACCAAAGATGCAGAGCGCGTCATTCCGCGCGCGATCTTCCTGACCGCGCTGATCGGCGGCCTGATCTTCATCTTTGCCACCTATTTCCTGCAGCTGTACTTCCCGGATATCTCGCGCTTTAAAGATCCGGATGCGTCACAGCCGGAAATTATGCTCTACGTGGCAGGTAAAGCCTTCCAGGTTGGCGCGCTGATCTTCTCCACCATTACCGTACTGGCGTCCGGTATGGCGGCGCACGCTGGCGTGGCGCGTCTGATGTACGTGATGGGCCGTGACGGCGTGTTCCCGAAAAGCTTCTTCGGCTATGTGCACCCGACCTGGCGCACCCCGGCGATGAACATCATCCTGGTCGGCGCTATCGCCCTGCTGGCGATTAACTTCGACCTGGTGATGGCGACGGCGCTGATTAACTTTGGTGCGCTGGTGGCGTTTACCTTCGTTAACCTGTCGGTGATTTCGCAGTTCTGGATCCGTGAGAAACGCAACAAGACGCTGAAAGACCACTTCCAGTATCTGTTCCTGCCGATGTGCGGCGCCCTGACCGTCGGCGCGCTGTGGGTCAACCTGGAAGAGAGCTCGATGATTCTGGGCCTGATCTGGGCCGGTATCGGTCTGGTCTATCTGGCCTGCGTGACCAAAAGCTTCCGCAACCCGGTGCCGCAGTACGAAGACGTGGCGTAAGGCGTAGCGTGATGTGAATGAGAAAAGCCGGAGGGAAACCTCCGGTTTTTTTTCGTCTGCTGTCTGCGTCTTGGGCTGCTTTTTTGCCCGGCGGCGCTGCGCTTGCGCGGGCCTACGGTGATGGTTAACCTTCTGAAATTAAATGGTTATGTAGGCCGGGTAAGCGAAGCGCCACCCGGCAACATATTGGGCATGGAGCCTGATGTATTGCCCGGCGGCGGTGGAGACTGTTATCGGTTTACCACGTTTTCAGACTCCGTAGGCCGGGTCAGGCGCAGCCGCCACCCGGCAATATGTTGGCCACGGAAACGATGGCCGGACAGTTCCGTCTCCCTTGGGGAGAGGGCCAGGGTGAGGGGAAGCAACGCCGTGTGGTCATTTATGTTATCTGTGGCTTCAGCGCACATTGCGCTTCCGGTTAATTTTTCTGCACTCTGTTTTTTGTGGCGCAGGGAGCGCACAGGGGGCGGCCAGTCGCCGCCGCCCCCTGTGCCCCCGGGCTCCGGCCAGCAAAATCGCCGCTACGCGGTACCTTCGACTTATCCCTGCAGGCTTCGGGTCGGGCCGAGACAGCGTCCGTGCAAAACACGGCCCTCAGCCCGCATCCATGCGGGCTGCCCCGGTCTTCCGGGAACGTCTCAGCGATTTTGAGGCCGCCAGCACCGGCAGTTTCAGCAAGGCTGGTGAATAAATTAACGACAGGTCGCACGAACTCCAGGCCGGGTAAGCGAAGCGCCACCCGGCACACAAGCGGCTCCGCGCCCGCTGTCCTTGCCCGGCGGCGCGGCGCTTGCCGGGTCTGGGGTGTTGAGCAGCCTTCTGATAGGTAAATGGCGTTGTAGGCCGGGTAAGCGAAGCGTCACCCGGCAGAAATCCGCGTAAAGCGGTTAAACAGGGGCATTTTGGGGGCAGCCGCAGGGGCACCTGCGGGGTGTTTAGTGCGGCGGCGGTTCGAAGCAGAGGCTACGCTCCAGGCATTCGTCGCAGCTCGGCGAGCGGCAGACGATCTCCCCCTGCGACTGCAGGCAGCGCTGGCGATAAAAGAACTTCTTCCAGCGCATATGGTGGACGTTCTGCGCCACCAACTGCGGAAAGCAGTCGCTCATCAGCCGGCCCAGTTCCGCGCGCGAATCCAGACCCAGATCCTCCCATAGATGATTAAACGCCAGCGCCGCCCCGGCGACGATCGGCGCCATCGGTTCGGCTCCCGGCGCGATCCACTCCGCCAGCCATCGCGCCAGCTGGCGGCGCTCTTCGTCGCGGGTGGCATTCAGCTCCGTCATCAGCCGGCGACGGCTCAGCGCCTCGCTGTCCAGCGGCGTCGCCACCTCGCCCAGCCGCTGCTGCAGGGCCAGCCACGCCTCGACGCTCAGCCCCATCCGCAGCGGAAAGCAGCCTTTTCCTGCGTGATACCGTCGCCACAGGCGGGTCAACCAGTCGACCGGCGCCATCAGGCGACCCCCTGACGCAGGCGCGATGCCGCCAGGCTCTGTCGCCGCCGCTGCCACCAGGCGGGCAGCACCTCGGTGACCGACCGCCACGCGCCGTCCACCTGCGGCTCAATGCCCTGTCGCTCGAGCTGTTGCCATGGCGTATGGCCGATACGCACGCAGAACACCGCTTTCACGTCGGCGAGCAGCGCGAGAAGCGCCGCCAGTCTGGCTTCGTTCTCCTGCGGCTCGCACTCCTCCGCGCCGCGGCAATATTTCGGCGTAAAGCGCTCGCCCACCAGCACCATGCCGGCGGCAGACAGGCTGTAGATCGAGAAGCGGTCGGCATGGCCAAAATGACAATCAATTACCTCGCCGCGGCTGGAGGCCACGGCCACCAGACAGGCATCATCGGCCTCCGACTCTCCCCGGGTGGCGAGGCTGGCATGAAGTTCGGCGCGCTGATGGAGGATGGGCAGCCAGTCGGGGAGGCTGTCCGGGTCCGGCAGCTGGGTAAACTGCTGGCTGCGGTCTTCGCCCAGCATGCCGATGGCGTCGGCGCGGCACTGATGGCAATGCGTCATCTGCGGCATCGCGGCCCCGCACTGGCTGCGGATCGCGGCGAGCATCCCGGCGTCCGGCTCTGGCTGGCCGTTGAGGCCAAAGACCGTGCCGTGCTCCGGTCTGGCAATCAGCGGCATAATATTGTGAATAAACGCGCCGCTTTCCCGCAAACAACGGCTGACCTCGGCCATGCCACTGTCGTTGATCCCCGGGATCAGCACCGAGTTTATCTTGACCAGCACCCCGGCGTTGGTCAGCCTGCGGACCCCCTCCAGCTGGCGGGCTATCAGGATCTCCCCGGCTTCCCGCCCGCGGTAGCGTTCGCCGTCGAGCCACAGCCAGGCGTAGATTTGTCCGGCGATGCCGGCATCCAGCGTATTGATGGTCACCGTAACGTGATCCACACCGACCTCCAGCAGGCGATCCACCGCGTCGGGCAGCATCAGCCCGTTGGTCGACAGGCATAATTTCAGGTCCGGAAGCCGATCGCGGACCAGCTCCAGGGTGCGGAAGGTGCGGGTCATATTGGCCAGCGGATCGCCGGGCCCGGCAATGCCGACCACCGACAGCTGCGGGATGGCCTGGGCCACCTGGCGCACTTTCAGCACCGCCTGCTCGGGGGTCAGCAGCGTCGAAGACACCCCGGGGCGGGATTCATTGCTGCAGTCGAATTTACGGTTGCAGTAGTTGCACTGCAGATTGCAGGCCGGAGCGACCGGGAGATGCATCCGGGCGAAACGGTGGTGCCCGCTGCGGGAATAGCAGGGGTGCGCGGCGACCTTATCGGCCACCCGCGGCGCTAACGCGCTGGCGTCCGCCGACTGACAGGCGTTGCCGCCGGAAAAAGAAGAGCAGGAAGTCATGGTCGTACCTTCTTGGTTGGGCGATACCTTCCTGCTGCAAAGGGCATACCAGAGAGGGATTTTTTATCATGCTGAAAAGAAAGGTGTTATTCCGCATCCCTGCGGCAAAATATTGTCGCGTTCCCGCCGCGCAGGCGACAATGTCCTGAACCTGACACCGTGGCTTACAGACGCGGCAGGGTGATATCCATGATCTGGATCCGGTAGGCGACCTGGCGCGGCGTCATTCCCAGCAGCCGCGCCGCCTTGGCCTGCACCCAGCCGGCTTTTTCCAGCGCGGCGATCAGCCGCTGGCGTTCGTCCAGGCTGTTGTCCAGCCAGCTGTCTTCCGCCGGCCCGCTGGCGGGCAGGGCTTTGGCCGGACGTTCCTGGTGGGTGAAGAGGATCACGTCGCGATCGATCAGGCCGCTCTCGGACATCACCGCCGATCGTTCGAGGCAGTTCTCCAGTTCGCGAACATTGCCCGGCCAGCTGTACTCCATCAACAGACGGATCGCCCCCTCGCTGATCCGCAGCGTGCGCCCCTGATGCTGGCCAATTTTGCGCACCAGAAAGTGCGCCAGCTCGGCGATGTCCTCCTGACGCTCGCGCAGCGGGGGCAGGGCGATGGGCATCACGTTCAGGCGATAGTACAGATCCTCGCGGAAGTGGCCCAACCGGACCTCCTCCTCCAGGTGGCGGTTGGTGGCGGCGATGATGCGGACATTCACCCGCAGGGTCTCATCGCCGCCGACCCGCTCCATCTCTCCCTCCTGCAGGATGCGCAGCAGCTTAGCCTGGAACGAGGCGCTGCTTTCGCCAATCTCGTCGAGGAACAGGGTGCCGCCATCCGCCAGCTCAAAACGCCCCTTACGCTGGCGCACCGCGCCGGTAAAGGCGCCTTTTTCATGGCCGAACAGTTCGCTTTCCAGCAGGTTGTCCGGCAGCGCCGCGCAGTTAAATTTGACGAAGGCGGCGCCAGCCCGCGGGGAATGGTGGTGGATGGCATTGGCGATCAGCTCTTTCCCGGTGCCGCTTTCGCCGCGTACCAGCACGGTGGTGTCCCAGCGCGAAACCTGGCGGATCACCTCCACGATCTGGCGCATCGCCGGGCTCTTGCCGACCATATTGTCAAGGCCCCCCCCGCGCGACGACGAGCAGGCCGGCGGCCGTTCCACCTTCGGCGGCTGGCGGCCCGGCAGGGTGGCGGAGGCCGGGAGGATCATCAGCCGGATGGTCTGGGCGATGAGGTTGGCGACGGTTTCGAGAAAGCGGGTGCAGGCCGGCAGCCGCTCTTCCTGGCGCGCCATCGGCTGGGCCGCCAGCACTCCCATGGGCCGGGCGTTGGGCCCCATTAGCGGCACGGCGATAAACGGCAGATCGTAATCGTAGAGGCTCAGGCGGTCGAGAAAACGCTGATCGTCGGCGACCCGGGGCAGCACCAGCGATTGCCCCTGGGCCAGCACCGTCCCCACCAGCCCCTCGCCGGGACGATAGCGGATCTGCGCGCTGCCGGGGAGAGTCTGCTGCTCGGTTTGCTGCAGCGCTTCGATACTGAGGATCTCCTGCTCGCTGTCGTACAGACAGATCATCCCGTGCTGCATAAAGGCATCGTTGTGCAATACGCTGAGCACCTCCTGCAGCGTTTTGCTGGCCTCGGTGGCGCGGCTCAGCACCACGCTTATCCGCTGCATGGCGGTGAACTGCTGAGAGAGGTCGAAGCGTCTGACGGTGGTGTCCGGGTCGGATTCGGGGATCATGCTTCACCTCCGGTCAGGGTGTTAAACAGCGGGAAACGCAGGGTCAGGCAGGTGCCGCCCTGCGGCCGGGAAGTCAGCTCGATGGCCCCGCGATGGTGCGCCACCAGGGTCTGGATCAGCCGCAGCTCCATGCCTTTGCCCGGCGAATTCAGCGCGTCGGGGGAGTGGGCGTAGCGCACCTGCAGCAGCGGCACGTTGTCGGTCAGGTACAGCGCCAGCCAGCCGTCGTTTTCCTCGGCATAGAGCTGCATCGCCAGCGGGACGGAAGGCAGCTCGGCGGCGAGGGCCAGGGTGCGGTCGAACCACAGGCTTAAGCACGCCAGCAGCTGAGTGCGCTGGCCAAAGCCGATCAGATGCGGCGAGGCCATGTCCAGCTGCAGCCCCTCGGCATCGAAGCGGGTGCGGTAGAGGGCGCACAGGTCGTCGAAAAAGGGCTGCAGCGGCCAGACGGCGGGGTTTTCGAGATCCAGCGACGGGCGACAGCGCTGGAGCCGGGCCATCGCCTCTTCCCCTTCGCGCCAGGCGGCCTCCAGCGCCACGTTGCCGCTGCTCTCGCCGTTCAGCCGACGGGCCGCCGCCAGCATGTTAATCGGGCAGTTCAGCTGGATCAGCGCGGCGTCCAGCGACTCGCGGATCGCCGCCAGCAGCTTGCCGGCGGTCATTTGCTGCTTCAGCCGGTCGAGGCGGCCCTGCTCCTGCTGCTGGCGCTGCTGGGTACAGTCGGCGATCACCACCAGGGTTCGCGCCAGGGCGCTGTCAATAAAGTAGCGGCTGGCCTCTTCGCTGACGCCGGGCAGCGGCCAGCAGGTCACCGACAGCCAGCGCGCGGCCCCGCGTATCGCCACCGGCAGGATCTGCTCCACGCCGGGCGTCATCCGGCCTGGGGAGACCTGCAGCTCGGTGAGCAGCTCCCGGCCGCCGCAGTCGGCGCAGAAGGTTTTATAGGCAAGGTTGTCCATCACCACCCGATCCTGCTCGTCCACTACCACCACGGCGGCGGGAATATTATTCAGCACCGCCTCCATCAGGGTCATATGGTTGCGCAGCCGCTGCTCCAGGGTATAGCTGACGCTGATATCCCGCTGCATTGCCAGATAATGCTCCAGTTCCCCTTGCGGACTGAGCACCGGAGTGATGTCAATCTCCACCAGGTACAGGCCGCCGTCCCGCCGCTGGTTAATCAGCTGGCCGCGCCACGGCTGACGCTGGAGCAGGGTATGCCACATCTCCTGATAGATCTCTCGCGGCGTCTGGCTGCTGGCCAGCAGGCGCGGGTTCTGATTTAACAATTGCGCCAGCGAATAGCCGGTCTGGCGGCAAAACGCCGGGTTGGCGTAGATGATCCTGGCACTGGCGTCGGTGAGGGAAATCGCCACTGAGGCCTGTTCCACCATGGTAAAAAACAGCCCCGGATGTTGTTGAGTCAGCGCGCCGGCGATGGCTTCCGGCGCGGCGTTATCGAGCATCATATTCAGGGTCATCGCAAACTCCTGTGTCGCAGTTATGACAAATTGTCCGACACCCTGCGCGGATCGCGGCGGGCTGAGCCGAACCCGGATAACCATGCAAACGGTGCGCCCTTATCGAAACGACCGAACGAAACATTGATCCGACAGGGGGAAAATCCGCTGATTTTTACCTTTCGGTCCGCCGGGGGCGCCTTGCGCGGGCGCTGCGGCGGCGGAAAGCGATCCTGATGGGGCAGGGATGAGCCGTCACGGTGCAGGGCAACCTGGCACAGCCTTCGCAATACCCCTGCGGTAATCCCTATTTTCGACACCATTCCGACAGGAGCGTACTATGGCGAACATTGGCATTTTCTTTGGCACCGATACCGGTAAAACCCGCAAGATCGCGAAACTGATCCACAAGCAGCTGGGGGAGGCCGCCGCTGCCCCGGTCAATATTAACCGCGCCACGCTGGCGGACCTGCTGGCCTACCCGGCCCTGCTGCTGGGCACGCCGACGCTGGGCGACGGCCAGCTGCCGGGCCTTGAGGCCGGGGGCGAGAGTGAGTCGTGGGCCGAGTTTATCCGCAACCTCGGCGACGTCAGCCTGCAGGGAAAAACGGTGGCGCTGTTTGGCCTCGGCGATCAGCGCGGCTATCCCGATAACTTCGCCAGCGGGCTGCGGCCGCTGTACGACGCCCTGCGCGCCCGCGGGGCGACGATGATCGGCAGCTGGCCGAACGAGGGGTATGAGTTCAGCGCCTCATCGGCGCTGGAGGGGGAGCGGTTTGTCGGGCTGGTGCTGGACCAGGATAACCAGTTCGACGAGACCGAAACGCGTCTGGCGACCTGGCTTGAGGAGATCAAACCGCACTTGCTGTAGGCGCTGGCGGGTGGCCTGCCGGCTACCCGCACAGCCCCGGCTGGCGCGCTAACATCTCAGCCAGCCACTGGCGCTGGTGGCGGCGCTGGCTCTGTTGAATAAGGTAATCGCGGGCGCTTTCCAGCGCCTGTTCAGGCGTCATCGGCGCGGCGGGGCGGATGGCTTCGCACCATACCAGGTGCCAGCCGAGCTCGCTGGCCACCGGCGCGCTCAGCGCATTTTCCGTCAGCGCAAACAGGGCCTCCTCCAGCTGCGGATAGAGCAACCCCCGCCCGATCCACCCCAGTCGCCCGCCGTCCAGCGCGCTCGGGCAGTGGGAGTGTCGCTGGGCCAGCGGCGCAAACGCCTCGCGGGAGGCCGCGATTTGCCCATGAAGCGCCTGGATGCGCGAGTAAACCGCCTGCTCATCGCCATCGACGGTGAGCAGCAGATGGCGGGTCAACCGCTGTTCCGGGCGCCTAAACTGCGCCTGATGCCGCAGATACCACGCCTGCACCGCGGTGGGATCCGGCAGCGGCGCCTGGCTGGCAATCCCGGCGAAGGCGGTTTCCAGCCGGGCATGGTGCAGGACGATGGCCGCCCGCTCCGGCGGCGTAAATCCGCCCTCATCCAGCCAGAGGCGCAGCGAAGCGGCGAGGCCTTCCCGTAGCGCGGCGGGGATCGCCTCTGCCGCGACCTCGGCGACCAGCGCCTGCTCCACGCTGGCCTGACGCTGCCAGGCCGCCTCGAAGGCCTCCCGGTCCGCCGCGGCGATGGCCGCCGGTTCGCAGTTCCAGCGGCTCTGCGCCAGCCGCCGCCGGCCAAATCGTTGCCATGGCTGCATTATTCTTCCTCCTCTGCCAGGGCCAGCGCGGTCACCGGAACCTGGAACCAGCGGCCGCCGAAGTCGACGATATAGCCGTCCCCGCGCTCGCCCCGATCGGTGGCCTCAATACGCCCCTGCTGACCGACATTGACCACCACTTCGCCCTGCAACGTCAGCGCCGTCTGGCAGGTGACGTTATCGCCATACTGCAGATTCCCCGCCAGCCAGGGACGATCGCCGGCAATCAGCTCCTGTTCGCGGCAGCCGACGATCCGGTCGCTCTCCGGGAAGTGGACCTGGTAGATGACCTGGTCCTGCAAGAATACCCCCCAGTCGCGGACATAGCCGATGCTGCCCCGGCGCACCAGCAGGGCGCCGGACGGCAGGCCCGCATAGGTGCCATCGTTACGGATGGCGCGCACGACGCGGACCGCTTCGCTAAAGGTAAATGTGGGTCTCATGGCGTGTTCTCCTCGAACTGCTGCTGATAACTCTCCGCCAGCAGCCGGCGCGCCAGCAGCCAGTGCGCGCGCGGGTTCTCCTCCAGCTGGTTGAGCAGGGGCACTTCCGCCCGCAGCTTGCGGTGAAAGGCGGCCAGCACCGGCAGGCTGCAATGGGCCAGACGCTCGGGCTGGTAAGGAACGGCGAAAAACTGAAAGAAGGCGTCGGCGGAGCGCAGGTCGTCTACGCCGGGGATCTGATAAAACCACTCCATGCTTACCCCCTGGCCTGCAGCGTTTCGGCGCCGCAGAGCGCGTGATAGATTGCCGCCAGCTCATCATCCCGCGGGCTGCGTTTGCCGGTTTCCGCAAAGTGGCGGAGCGCCGGCAGCAGCTGGTCAATTTGCGCTGACGTCAGGTGATAGCCCATCCGGTCGAAGACGCCGTTAACCGCCTGGCGACCGGAGTGTTTGCCCAGCACCAGCCGATAGCCGCGGCCCAGCAGGGCGGGGTCGATCGCCTGATAGCTCTCGCTGTCGCGCAGCAGCGCCGCGACGTGCACGCCGGACTCATGGGTAAAAACCAGCTCGCCCACCAGCGGCTGCTGGGGATCGACAGGGCGGCGGGTGGCGAGGGCCACCTGTTCGCACAGCGCCGGCAGGGCGGTGAAACGCACCCCGGTCTCGACGCCCAGGCAGCGTTCCAGCCCGAGCGCCACCGTTTCCAGCGCCGCGTTGCCCGCCCGTTCGCCCAGGCCCAGCACGGTGGTGTTCACGCTGGTGGCCCCGGCGCGTACCGCCGCGAGGGTGTTGGCGGTGGCCAGCCCGAGATCGTTATGGGCGTGCATCTCGAGTTCGCCGGGCCAGACGTTACGCAGGGCGGCGATCTGCGCCGCGGTGGTAAATGGGTCGAGGATACCGACGGTGTCGGCATAGCGCAGACGGGCAGCCCCCGCCTCGCCGGCCTGCCGGGCAATATCCCGTAGCGTAGCGTCGCTGGCCCGCGAGGCGTCCTCACAGCCAATGCAGACCTTCAGGCCAAGGGTATGGGCGAGTTGGATCAGACCCGTCAGCCGCTCCAGCAGCAGCGGTAAGCTCTCGCGCAGTTTGTACTGCCGCAGCTTGTCGGAGGCGGGGATGGAGATATCCACCCAGTCCATGCCCAGCTCGGCGCTCAGGCGAATTTCGCCGGCCTGCATCCGGCACCAGGTCATCAGCGTGGCGCCCGGGAGCTGACGGCGCACCAGCCGGATACGGGCGCACTCCTCCTCGCCCATCGCCGGGGTGCCGACCTCCAGCGCCTCGATCCCCGCCGCGTACAGCGCCTCGGCGATGGCGATTTTTTCACTGGCCTGGAAGGCCACGCCGGGACTCTGTTCGCCATCGCGCAGGGTGGTGTCATTGATCAGTACGCGTCCCATTTTCGTCTCTCCGTCTTAACCGAAGACCGGCGCGAAGGCGCCATCCTGCAGGAGCGGCTGGCCGTTTCTCCAGTAGGGCGACAGGGCGCGCAGCCGGTCGATAACAGGAGGCAGGGCGGCGATGACGTAGTCGATCTCTTTTTCCCGGGTGTAGCGCGAGAGGGAGAAGCGAACGGTGCCGTGGGCCGCGGTGTAAGGAATATTCATCGCCCGCATGACGTGCGACGGCTCCAGCGAGCCGGAGGTGCAGGCGCTGCCGCTGGAGGCGGCGATCCCGGCCTGATTCATCAGCAGCAGGATCGCCTCGCCTTCAATGCACTCAAAGGCCAGATTAAGCGTGCCGGGCACCCGCGGCTGGCTGCCGCCCATCACCGTTACCGCCGGAATGGCGCTCAGGAGATGATGTTCAAGGCGATCGCGCAGTTGGCTAATCTGCGCCATGCCCGGGAGGTGGACCTGCGCCAGCTCGCTGGCGGCGCCCATGCCGACAATGCCGCTGATATTTTCCGTACCGGCCCGCCGGCCATGCGCCTGGTGGCCGCCGCGCAGCAGCGGGCGAAAACGCGTTCCCCGCCGCAGCCAGAGGCAGCCCACCCCTTTGGGACCGTGGAATTTATGTGCCGAGCAGGAGAGCATATCGATCCGCGTCTGGCTGAGCGCCATCGGGATTTTGCCCACCACCTGCACGGCGTCGCAGTGAAACAGCGCGCCCTGCTCATGGGCCAGCTCCGCCAGCTCGGGCACCGGGAACATGACGCCGGTTTCGTTATTGGCCCACATGATGCTGACCAGCGCCACGCGTGGGCTAAGCGCCGCCCGAAACTGCGCCATATCCAGAGCACCCTGCCGATCCACGGCGATACGGTGGATCAGGTACCCCTGGCGCTCCAGCTGTTCGCACACCGCCAGGGTGGCGGGATGTTCGACCGCGCTGGTGATGATCTCGCGCCGCTCCGGCATCAGGGCCACCGCTGAGGCGATGGCGGTGGTCGTGGCCTCGGTGGCGCAGGAGGTAAAAATGATCTCGCTGGGGTAGTCGGCCCCGAGCAGAGCGGCCACCTGCTGGTGCGCCCGTTCAAGGGCGGCCTGCGCCGGCATACCAAAATCGTGAATCGACGAGGGATTGCCGTAAAAGTCGGTCAAAAAGGGCATCATCGCGTCGAGAACCATCGGGTCGAGACGGGTGGTGGCGTTGTTATCGAGATAAACAGGTTTCATTGTGTCCCCCTGGGGTTAGTTAACCGCGGCCGGGGCCGCCACCACGTCCATGTAACTTCCGGTGCGCTCCATCAGCTTTTGCTGCAGCCAGGCGAGGGTCATGTCGGTCATCATGCAGCCGCTGCAGCTGCCGGAGAGGCTGACGGTGATCTGGCGCGGGGTGACGCTCACCAGCGTCATGTCGCCGCCGTCGGCCTGAATGTGCGGGCGCAGCTCGTTGATGGTATCGACCACGCTTTGCCACTGCGCATCGTGGGCTGTCTCCGCCGGCAGGGGGGCGGGCGGCTGTTGGGCGAGGATCGCCGCCAGCGCCAGCTCTATTTTTTCATGGCAGGCGGTACAGCCCCCGCCGGCCTTGGTGTAGTTGATCACCTCCTCGAGGGTGGTCAGGCCGTTGTTCACCACGGCCCGGCGAATATGTCCTTCGTCGACGCCGAAGCAT
The DNA here is from genome assembly GCF_059759695.1 of Klebsiella sp. M041. Classification (NCBI taxonomy): domain Bacteria; kingdom Pseudomonadati; phylum Pseudomonadota; class Gammaproteobacteria; order Enterobacterales; family Enterobacteriaceae; genus Klebsiella; species Klebsiella sp. M041. The sequence continues at coordinate 16,009 of NZ_JCAXWU010000027.1, read as the reverse complement.
TTACAGATCAGCTTGCCCTCCTCATGCTCCTCCTCAAGGCTTTCGCCGCGAAAATGGGCGATAGCCGCACGCAGCGCCTCCTGGCCCATCACCGAGCAGTGCATTTTCTCCGGCGGCAGGCCGTCGAGGTAGTCGGCGATCTGCTGGTTGGTGATCTGCCCGGCTTCGGTCAGGGTGTGGCCGATAATCAGCTCCGTCAGCGCGGAAGAGGAGGCGATGGCGCTGCCGCAGCCGAAGGTCTGGAAGCCGGCCTCCTCGATGATCTCGGTGTGCGGATCAACCCGCAGCATCAGGCGCAGCGCATCGCCGCAGCTTAATGAACCCACATCGCCCACCGCGTTGGCGTTGTCGACCACGCGCGCGTTGCGGGGATGAAAAAAATGGTCTTTCACTTTCTCGGAGTAGTTCCACATGCTGTCAGCTCCAGGGATGATGACGAAAACGCCGGGGCGCGGTGCACCGCAGACTGGCGGTGGTACTGTTCCCCAAGCAATTGCGGTACCAACGCATAAAAACCTTATTTGTTAATGACCTGGCGGGTTAACCGCCCCCGACAGAGCCGACACTGTTGTGGCGTTTTGTGGGCTTTGTCACATAAACGACAGGCTCAGGGCTGCGGGTCGGGCTCCTCCCGCCACGTCTGCTCTTCCAGCAGGCGGTTAAAGCGCTGCGGATCGCGTTGCCGCGCGCTGCGGCGCTGCGCTTTTTCATACCAGGAGAGCTGGATCTCCTGTAGTAAGCCGAGGATGGTGGTCTGGTCGGGAACCCGTTCGGCGCGGACGCCCACCTGCAGCAGCTGGCGAAAAACCGCCTCGCCAATCGCCACGCAGAACAGGGTGACGCAATCCTCCAGGGCGTGGATGCGCTCGGCAATTTTCTCGGTCTGATGGCCGCTGACGACCGGGAACTCCACCACCCGCAGCAGGGTGACCCGATCCGCCTTGACGCCGTAGACCACCAGCCGCGGCGTGGCGCCAAAATGCTGATCGACATGGCGGTAATCGGAGCTGGCGAAGGCGACTTTCATCGACCACTCGTCGGCGTCGACCATCTCAAACTGACGGTTAATGGGCGGCATAAGCGTCTCCTGAAGCTTGCTGGGGGTCGGCGCCCTGGCGAAGCGGCGATCGGTAGAGGGCGGTGTGGTGATGGCGGTCGCGCAGCAGATTGGCCAGCTCAAACAGCGTGTCGCGCATGCCGGCGTACCCCTGGCGGACCCGGCGAAATTCGCCGAGCCGATCGAAAAGGGGAAAGCCGACGCGGATCAGCGGCAGGGCAAACTGCTCCGCCAGATCGCGGGCGTGAGAGTTAGCCACCAGCAGATCGGCGGGTTGCTGGCTCAGCAGCTGCTGGAGATCCTCCAGATCCCCCGGCACCACCCGCTCGACCGGCAGCTGGCGCAGGCTGGGGTGGTTGGTGGGGGCGACCAGCGGGCCGGGCTGTATCCCCTGGCTGCGGGCGAAATCACACCAGGCCGCCAGCAGGTCGCCCTCCGCGGCCATCGCCATGCGCTGGCCCTGCAGCCACATATGGCAGTCGATCATCGCATCCTGCAGCTGGCCGCGCTGGCGCTCAATCCAGGCCGGTACGCGGCGCCCGGACAGCTTCGCCAGCTGATGGATAAAGGTATCGCAGTGGTCGAGGGTCATCAGGTGCGGCAGGGCGATCACCTCTCCGCGGCTGCGCTGGCTCAGGAGCGATGCCGCCCGCTGCAGCGACACGCCGATGGCGAAGCTGCCCAGGCTCTGGCCCATCTGCGCAATCTGGCGCAGCGAGGCGCCGCCCTGGGTCAGGGGCGTAAAATCCCCCTGACCCAGGTGGCCATCCATCGACAGCGAGAGGTCCGGCAGGACCACCGGCTGCAGGCCAAAGGCCTCCACGCAGCGGCTCAGCCATTCGATATCCCCTGGCGAACAGAGGTGGCTGACCAGCAGGTTGACCCGCCGGGGCCGCTGCCCCGGACGCGGCGTCGGCGCCACGCACTGCTCGATGATGCTCTCGATCACCGCGCTGTAGCCGTTTTCCATGGAGCCAAAAAAATCCGGGGTGTTGACGGTGAGGATCGCCACGCCGTTATGGCGGGGATGCGCCTCGCGAAACTGGCGTACCACCCGGGCGATATCGCTGCCCTGCGCCTCCGCCAGTCCGGTGCTGAGCAGCACAATGGCCTGCGGACTGTGGCGCTGGCAGAGGGTGTCGAGCGCGGTGAATATATTGCCGTCGGCGCCCATGATCGTGGCGGTCGGATCCATGGCCGTCGACTGCAGGGGCACCGGGTCATGAAAATGCTGAATAAAGGAAACTTTGGCGAAGGCGCTGCAGCCCTGGGCGCCGTGGACCAGCGGGATGGCCTGGGCCAGCCCAAGGCTGGCGAGGATCGCCCCGAGCGGTTGCCCGGTTTTAATCGGGCTCACCGCCAGCGGTTTTTCGCTACGGATAAGGTCTGCCATGGTGTTCTCCTAGCGCCACGGGGCGCGGGCATGCGTTTGCGGCCAGACGGGGCTGGCGAGGGTCAGGCAGAGCTGGCGGGCGAGGGTGATGATGCCCTGGTAGCCAGCGTAGGCGTGCTCCCGCTCCTGATTGATATCGAGGAACGGCAGCCGGGCTTTCCAGGCGGTGTACATATTGCGTCCGCCGGCGATCATCAGATCCGCCTGATAGCGGTACACCACGTCGAGCAGGGTGCGGGCGTTGCCCTCCTCAAGCATCACCGCCTCGTCGCCCATCAGCTCCCGGATCCGCTGTTTGTCCTCCTCGGTGGATTTCCGCGTGCCGGTGGCCACCACGGTCATGCCGAGATCCTGCAGGGCCGAGACCACCGACCAGGATTTCACGCCGCCGGTGTAGAGCAGCACTTTGCGCCCGCGGAGCTGCTCGCGCCACGGCGCTAGCGCCTGCTCCGCTGCCTGCTCTTCACGGGCGATCAGCGCCTCGGTGCGGCGGCACAGGTCGTCATCCCCCAGCAGCGCCGCCAGCTGGCGCAAGGCGTCGGAGGTGGCGCGGATCCCGTAGAAGCTGCCTTCAAACCACGGCGTGCCGTAGCGTAGCTCCAGCCCCCGGGCGACGTTGATCAGCGCTCGCGAGCACACCAGCATATTGGCCTGCGCCCGGTGCAGGGTCTGGATCTCGGCAAAGCGGCCGTCGCCGGAGAGGCTGCCGAGGACGCGGATCCCCAGCTCGTCGAGCAGCGGCTGGACCTGCCAGAACTCGCCGGCGATATTGAATTCGCCAATCAGGCCGATATCGTGGCGCTGGGCCGGGGCAAAGGGCGTGTTGTCCGGCCATGGGGCGGGTTCGCGCTGGCCAATCACCTGCCTGAGCATTACGTCGCCCGCCATCCGGTTGCCAAGATTTTTGCTGCCGTAGAAGCCGGCGGCGTCAATGGCGATGACCGGGACGCCGGTGGCGGTCTGCGCGGCCTGGCACACCGCCTCAATGTCATCGCCTTCCATCGCCGGTACGCAGGTGTTGTAGATAAAGACCGCCGCCGGGCGATAGCGGTCGACGATGTGACGCACGGCATGGAACAGGCGGCGTTCGCCGCGGCCCATAATCACATCCTGTTCGTTGAGATCGGTGGTAAAGCCGAGCCGGTTGAGGGCCGGGCCGGCGCTGACGCTGCCGCGGTTATCCCATGAACTGCCCGCGCAGCCGATAGGGCCGTGCACCAGGTGCGCGACGTCGGCGATGGGCAGGAGCGTTATCTGCGCGCCGTCGAAGGCGCAGCCGCCGGCGGTGGCGCCGGGCTTAGGGGCGCTGCAGCCGGATTTTTGCTTCTGGTTGTGCTCGCAGGCGGGTTCGTCCAGCAGCGCCAGAATTTCCTTTCCCTTCATAGTGACCTCGTTGACGGTGGGAGACCGGGGAGGTGATGCAATTCGCGCTCCAGGGAGAGGGGGGTTGATTTTTAAGGAAAAAGGGTTGTGGGCTTTGCGACAAAGGCAACAATCAGACAGGGGGGAGGCGTGGATTATCCCCTGATGACTGGATTTACCGCGACAGTATTGCCGCATATTGGCGAATGACTCGCCGCGAGGGGGTTGGGGCGCGTAAAGAAAATTGGCGAGAACGCAGGCGCACATCAAGGGCTGGCCGCCAGGACGGCGGCCAGAGGGCGGTCGAGACAGGGATGTCGAGTCCGCCCGTCCCGCCAGATGAAGCCGGAGTGGAGCGTACCGCGCAGCGGCAATTTTCAGCGCAATGCCGGGGGTCATGGGGGGCGAGCGAAACGCCCCCCATGCCGTTCACCTGTTGAGAAGTTTATTTATGACTAAGGAGTGAATGTGAACGGAACCTTCTGTTAAACAGAATTTTTTTGCCTTCGTGCGGCAGTGGTTTGCGATAATCTGGCCAGAAAAAAAGGCCCGCGGGGTCGGCGGGCAACAAGCACAACACAACGATTAAAAAACACGTTCCTCCAGAGGGTTATCCCGGTTGAGGCGCTTCGCCAGCCACGGCGGCAAACGGCCGGCCAGCAGCGTATTGATCGCCTCGCACTGGGCCTGGATCGTCGTGCCCGGCGGCGCTTTCATCGGATGGATCTGATGGCGGATCAACCTCGCGGCGGCAGGCCCGCCGATCTCCTGACAAAACAGCAAATGGCAATCCTCCAGCAGCCTGGCGCGCATCTCGCTGGCGTCAGACGTCGCCGAAGGGGAGGCATAGCGGCGCAGATCCGCCAGCCAGCCGCCCTGGTCATCGAAGGCATAGATAAAAAACAGCCGGTTCTGGCCAAAATGACCATTGATGACCAGGCCATCCTGCGAACAGAAGGCGACCCGCAGCTGCGGCGTCCGCTGGGGTGATCGGGCGATGCGCAAATGGCCGGGCAGCACCCCCTGCAGGCAGGCGATGACCCGCGCCCAGCGGGCCGGGGACATCACCGCCGTCGCCGAAGGAAAGCTGGCGGCCAGCTGAGGCTGCGTCAGGGTGGTTAACCGTGCCGGGGTCAAGGTTTCGCCGCACTCCTGCGCCAGCCAGTCGACGACTTGCACCGGCTGCAGCTCCGGCAGCGTCTGGAACAGCGCCAGCAGACGCCAGAAAAGGGTATCGTTATCGGACATTTCCAGCTCCTTATAGCAGCGTGCTGCGGGTGGCGCGCAGGCTTATCGGAAAGACCGGCCGCCCCGGCTGCGGATTGACGTAGTAGCGACGTCCCCCTTCAAGGGCAATCGCGCCGCCCCAGCGGTCCGTCTCGTCATGTTCGACCTGAAGCACCCGGGCCTCCAGATCCTGTTTGGCGATATAGGCATACAGCGCCTCGCCGTGCTCACGGAAAATCACGATGGGCATACTCCCTCCTGGCCCCGCCTGCGGCGGGGCGCCTGATGGTTAACGAACGAGGTCGAAGCTGTAATCGGTTTTGCCCAGCTGGCTGGTGTCGTGGTCCAGTTTTTCCAGCACGGCGTTCACCAGCGTCGTGACGATGTTCATCGCGCCTTCATAGCCCCAGGTGGTCTGGCGGTGCAGATGATGGCGGTCGAACAGCGGAAAGCCGAGACGGATCAGCGGCACTTCGAAGGCTTTGCCCTTCGCCAGGGTATCGCGCTGGATAAACTTGCCGTAGGAGTTACCGATCATAAAGTCCGGCTGACGGGTGAACATCAGCGACCGGAAGTGCCACAGGTCGCAGTTGATGAACACTTCGCTGTCCTGGCCGTAGGGCGAGGCGTCGAGCATTTTCTTCATCGCCTTTTGCCAGCGTTTATTGGCGTTATGGCTGAGGATCACCGTCGGCTCGCAGCCCAGCTCCAGCAGGAAGCGCGTCAGGCCCATCACGAAATCCGGATCGCCGTAGAGGCCGAATTTTTTGCCGTGCAGCCAGGTGTGGGAGTCCAGCATCATGTCCACCAGCCGGCCGCGCTCAAGGGTCAGGGCGTCGGCGATCGGTTTGCCGGTCAGCTGACTGACGGTCATCAGCAGCGCGTCGGTAGCGGCCAGACCCAACGGAACGGCCACCTCCGTGGCGGGCTGATTCCACATCTCCTGAACCACCTTTTTGCTTTTCACCAGCTGCCATGGCTGCAGCAGCAGGGTGTCAATGGCGTCCGGCGCGGTTTTGATCTCCTGCTGGCTGGTGCCGCCGGCGTACATCCGGTAATGGCCGTCGGCGGGGGTGTCGAGCACCTCTGAAGGGTCGGAGAGCAGGCTGCAGGGGACATCCATCTGCGCCATCATCCGCTTCAGCACGCGGAAGTTGCCGAGATAGGTCTCAAATCCGGTCACCAGATTGAGCTTTTGCAGTTTGCCCGGCTGCCCGGCGTAGTCAGCGGTAAAGGTCTTCGCGAACCCTTCGAACATATTGTCCCAGCCGGTGACATGGCTGCCGATAAAGCTGGGGGTATGGGCGTAAGGAATGGCGATACTGTCGTCAACAAATCCCTCTTTTTTGGCGTTGGCGATAAACGCCTGCAGATCGTCGCCGATCACCTCGGCCATGCAGGTGGTGGAGACGGCGATAATCTCGGGTTTATACAACGCGCTGGCATTCTGCAGGCCCAGATTCATGTTGTTGTTGCCGCCGAATACCGCCGCGTCCTCGGTCATCGAGTCGGAGACGCAAGCCACCGGCTCCTTAAAATGGCGGTTAAAGTAGGTGCGGAAATAGGCGACGCAGCCCTGAGAGCCGTGGACGTAGGGCAGGGTGCCGGCGAACCCCAGCGCGCAGAGCACCGCCCCGAGCGGCTGGCAGGCTTTGGCCGGGTCGACGGTCAAAGCCTCGCGCTGGAAGTTCAGCGCTTCATACTCGGCGGTGGTGGTCCAGGCAAATACCTCCTGGACGCGCTGCGCGTCGTGCGCCTCTTCAAGGCTCTTTTTGTTCTGGAACAGGGTCTGGTATTCATCCTGTTCAAACAGCGGATAACAGCTGTGAATTTTATCGATCGTTTGGCTCATGGTGTTCTCCTCCCGCGCCACAAATCGGTGGACTGACGGGACAGTGAAGGGGCAATCACGCAGACTTCAGCCACGGGGCAGTCAGTTCGTTCCACGCCGGATTGTTCAGGGTCATATCCATATCGCGAGCAAAGATGGCGAAGCCGTCATAGCCGTGATAGGGGCCGGAATAGTCCCAGGAGTGCATCTGGCGGAACGGCACCCCCATTTTCTGGAAGATATATTTCTCTTTGATCCCGGAGCCGATGAGGTCGGGCTTCAGCGCTTTGACGAAGGCCTCCAGCTCATAGCTGCTGGCATCGTCAAACAGCAGAGTGCCCTCTTTCAGGTCCGGCAGGGTGCGGTCGTAATCATCGTTATGGGCAAACTCGTAGCCGGCGGCGATGATCTCCATCCCGAGATCCTCATAGGCGCCGATGACGTGGCGCGGCCGCAGCCCCCCCATGTACAGCAGCACTTTGCGCCCCTCCAGCCGCGGGCGATATTTGGCGATGATGGCCGCCATCTGCCCCTCATATTTGGCGATCACCGCTTCCGCATTGGCGCGAATGGTGTCATCAAATTGATCGGCGATTTTGCGCAGCGATTCGGCGATTTTGGTCGGGCCGAAGAAGTTATATTCCATCCACGGGATCTGATGTTTCTCCTCCATATGGCGGGCGATATAGTTCATCGAACGGTAGCAGTGGACGAGGTTTAGCTTAACGAACGGGGTGTTCTCCATCTCCACCAGGGTGCCGTCGCCGGACCACTGCGCCACTACGCGCAGCCCCATCTCTTCCAGCAGAATGCGCGAGGCCCAGGCGTCGCCGCCGATGTTGTAATCGCCAATGATGGCGACATCATACGGGGTGCTGGCAAACGGCTGCCCTTCGCGGTTGTTCAGCACCCAGTCGCGCACCACGTCGTTGGCGATATGGTGGCCCAGCGACTGCGAGACGCCGCGAAAGCCTTCGCAGCGCACCGGGATCACCGGTTTATCCAGCGCCTTGCTGCTGGCGTTGGCCACGGCGCTGATGTCATCGCCGATCAGGCCCACCGGACACTCCGACTGGATAGTGATCCCTTTGGTCAGCGGGAACAGCAGCTCCATCTCTTCAATCAGTTTGCTCAGCTTTTTATCGCCGCCGAAGACAATATCGCGCTCCTGAAAATCTGAGGTGAAGTTCAGGGTGCCGAAGCTGTCGACGCCGCTGACGCCGGTATAGTAGTTGCGCCGTCCGGCGCGCGAGTACTGGCCGCAGCCGATGGGGCCGTGCGAGATATGGGCCATGTCTTTAATCGGCCCAAACACCACCCCTTTCGAGCCGGCGTAGGCGCAGCCGCGCACGGTCATCACCCCGGGCTGCGATTTACGGTTCGAGATAATGCACTTGCCGACGCTCTCCATCTGCGGATCGCTGATCATCATGTGCTTTCTGCGCTCTTTGCGCGCGGTTTCGGGAAACACCTCCAGGACTTCCTGGATGAGCGCAAGGTTACGTTCGCCTGTTGCGTTGGTCATGGTGAGGATCCTGTGCTCAGGCCGCGTTTTCTTCAGCGGCGGTTTTACCAATGATGCTGGTGTCTTCTTCTTCCATGATGCCGAACTCCATCAGCAGCGACTCCAGCTCGTCCATGGTGCAGGGGGTCGGCACCACTTTTTTGGTGTTATTGACGATCTTCTGCGCCAGCTGACGATATTCGTTGGCCTGCTGACAGGTCGGGTCGTACTCGATCACCGTCATTCGGCGGATCTCTGCGCGCTGCACAATGTTGTCGCGGGGAACAAAGTGGATCATCTGGGTGCCGAGCTTCTCCGCCAGGGCGATGATCAGCTCGTCTTCGCGGTCGGTTTTGCGCGAGTTACAGATCAGGCCGCCGAGGCGTACCTTGCCGGATTTGGCGTACTTCACGATCCCTTTGGAGATATTGTTGGCGGCATACATCGCCATCATCTCCCCGGAGCAGACGATGTAGATCTCCTGGGCTTTGTTTTCGCGGATCGGCATGGCGAAGCCGCCGCAGACCACGTCGCCGAGGACGTCATAGAAGACGAAATCCAGATCTTCTTCATAGGCGCCTTCTTCTTCGAGGAAGTTGATGGCGGTGATCACCCCGCGTCCGGCGCAGCCAACGCCTGGCTCCGGGCCGCCGGATTCGGCGCAACGTACATCGCCATAGCCGATTTGCAGTACGTCTTCGAGCTCCAGATCCTCGACCGAGCCCACTTCCGCCGCCATCTCCATAATGGTGTTCTGGGCTTTCGCGTGGAGGATCAGACGGGTGGAGTCCGCCTTCGGATCGCAGCCGACGATCATTACTTTCTTACCCATCTCGGCGAGGGCCGCGACGAGATTCTGGGTGGTGGTTGATTTACCGATACCGCCTTTACCGTAGATAGCGCATTGACGCATGGTCATGGTGACTTCTCCTGTTGTTGAGTGTTTGCCAGCAGAGAAGTGCAGGGAACATACCAGCTGTGATTTTTTATGCAGTCTTCTGATAAATAAGTGTTTTCTGTAAACCGGCCGCGCCGGGGGCCTGCGCAAACGGCACAATAACGCCACCAAATGTGCGAAACAGAACAATTTCCCGCCACCGGCCCGGCGCGGCGCTTTGTCGCCTGTTCAACAGCTTGTCGCGCCCTGTGTCTTATTCCCCGCAATTCCGCCGGACGGACCTGCGCCTCTCTTCCCTTAACCTGTTGAATTAATAAGCGACAGGCGGCAATCCGCGAGCTGGCACAGGCTGTGCTTGAAGAGGAAACAGGGTTTGCCGCGGGCTGTCGCGGTAAAGAGAACGCTCACCTTCGAGGATTGAACGATGTCCGGAAACATGAAAACAATGGATGGCAACGCGGCGGCGGCCTGGATCTCCTACGCCTTTACCGACGTGGCGGCCATCTATCCCATTACCCCCTCCACCCCGATGGCGGAGAATGTCGATGAATGGGCCGCTAAGGGGAAAAAGAACCTCTTTGGTCGGCCGGTGCGCCTGATGGAGATGCAGTCTGAAGCCGGCGCCGCCGGGGCGGTGCACGGCGCGCTGCAGGCGGGGGCGCTCACCACCACCTACACCGCGTCGCAGGGGCTGCTGCTGATGATCCCCAATTTGTACAAAATTGCCGGGGAGCTGCTGCCGGGCGTCTTTCACGTTAGCGCCCGGGCGCTGGCGACCAATTCGCTGAATATTTTTGGCGACCATCAGGATGTGATGGCGGTGCGCCAGACCGGCTGCGCCATGCTGGTGGAGAATAACGTTCAGCAGGTGATGGACCTGTCGGCGGTGGCGCATCTGGCGGCGATCGCCGGGCGGATACCCTTTATCAACTTCTTCGACGGCTTTCGCACTTCGCACGAAATACAGAAGATCGAGGTGCTGGAGTATGAGCAACTGGCGGCGCTGCTGGACCGCCCGGCGCTGGAGCGCTTTCGTCGTCAGGCGCTGCATCCGGATCACCCGGTGATCCGCGGCACCGCGCAAAACCCGGATATCTACTTCCAGGAGCGGGAGGCCGGTAACCGCTTCTACCTCGCGCTGCCCGATCTGGTGGAAAGCTATATGGCGAAGATCACCGCGCTCACCGGGCGGGAATATCACCTGTTTAATTACCACGGCGCGCCGGACGCCGAGCGGGTGATTATCGCCATGGGCTCAGTGTGCGACACCGTCCAGGAGGTGGTGGATGCGCTGAATGCGGCGGGGGAGAAGGTGGGGCTGCTCAGCGTTCATCTCTATCGGCCGTTCTCGCTGGCGCACTTTTTCGCGCAACTGCCCGCCAGCGTGCAGCGCATTGCCGTCCTTGACCGCACCAAAGAGCCGGGGGCGCAGGCGGAACCGCTGTGCCTCGACGTCAAAAACGCTTTCTATCAACGCGACGATGCGCCGCTGATTGTCGGCGGCCGCTACGCCCTCGGCGGTAAGGATGTGCTGCCCAACGATATCGCCGCGGTGTTTGACAATCTTCGGCAGCCGCAGCCGAAGGACGGCTTTACCCTGGGCATTGTCGATGACGTCACCTTTACCTCGCTGCCCGCCCGGCAGGTGCCGCTGGCGGTCTCCCACGCCGGGATCACCGCCTGCAAATTCTGGGGCATGGGCTCGGATGGCACCGTCGGGGCGAACAAAAGCGCCATTAAGATCATCGGCGATAACACGCCGCTCTATGCTCAGGCCTACTTTTCCTACGACTCGAAAAAGTCCGGGGGGATCACCGTCTCGCACCTGCGCTTTGGCGACCGGCCAATCACCTCGCCCTACCTGATCCACCGGGCCGATTTTATCGCCTGCTCTCAGCAATCCTATGTCGACCGCTACGACCTGCTGGAGGGGCTGAAGCCGGGAGGCACCTTTTTGCTCAACTGCAGCTGGTCCGAGGCGGAGCTGGAGCAGCACCTGCCGGTCAGCGTCCGGCGCTATCTGGCGCAGGAAAAGATCGACTTTTATACCCTCAACGCGGTGGACATCGCCCGCGAGCTGGGCCTCGGCGGGCGCTTTAACATGCTGATGCAGGCGGCGTTCTTTAAGCTGACGGCGATTATCGATCCGCAAACCGCGGCGGACTATCTCAAGCAGGCGGTGGAGAAAAGCTATGGCAGCAAAGGGGCGAGCGTCATTGAGATGAACCAGCGGGCGATCGAGCTGGGGATGGCGGCGCTGCGTCGGGTGACGGTTCCCGCCCACTGGGCGACCCTCGAGGCGCCGGCGCCGCAGGCGACAACCCTGATGCCGGACTTCATCCGCGATATTCTGCAGCCCATGAACCGCCAGCGTGGCGACCTGCTGCCGGTGAGCGCCTTCGCCGGGATGGAAGACGGCACCTTTCCCTCCGGCACCGCCGCCTGGGAGAAGCGCGGCATTGCCCTGGAGGTGCCGGTCTGGCAGCCCGACGGCTGCACCCAGTGTAACCAGTGCGCCTTCGTCTGCCCGCATGCGGCGATCCGCCCGGCGTTGCTGAACGCTGAAGAACAGGATACGGCGCCCGCCGGGCTGCTGAGCAAACCGGCCCAGGGGGCCAAAGACTACCACTATCATCTGGCTATCTCGCCGCTGGACTGCTCCGGCTGCGGCAACTGCGTGGAGAGCTGCCCGTCGCGCGGCAAGGCGCTTCAAATGGCCTCCCTCGACAGCCAGCGCGCGATGGCCCCGGTCTGGGACTACGCGCTGGGGCTGGCGCCAAAAGACAACCCGTTTCGCAAAACGACGGTCAAAGGCAGCCAGTTCGAAACGCCGCTGCTGGAGTTTTCCGGCGCCTGCGCGGGCTGTGGCGAAACGCCCTATGCCCGGCTGATCACCCAGCTGTTTGGCGACCGGATGCTGATCGCCAACGCCACCGGCTGCTCTTCGATCTGGGGCGCCAGCGCGCCTTCGATGCCCTATACCACCAACCACCGCGGCCACGGGCCGGCCTGGGCAAACTCGCTGTTTGAGGACAACGCCGAGTTCGGGCTGGGCATGATGCTCGGCGGCCAGGCGATCCGCCAACAGATCGCCGGGGAGATGACCCGCGCCCTGGCGCTGCCGGTCAGCGACGCGCTTCACGCCGCGATGCGGCAATGGCTGGCGCAGCAGGACGAGGGGGAGGGGACCCGCGAGCGTGCGGACCGCCTCAGTGCGTTGCTGGCGGCGGAAAAAGAGGGGGTTCCGCTGCTGGAGCAGCTCTGGCAGAACCGTGACTATTTCGTCCGGCGTTCGCAGTGGATCTTCGGCGGCGACGGCTGGGCCTACGATATTGGCTTCGGCGGTCTCGATCATGTGCTGGCCAGCGGGGAAGACGTCAATATTCTGGTGTTCGATACCGAGGTCTACTCCAACACCGGCGGCCAGTCGTCCAAATCGACCCCGGTGGCGGCGATCGCCAAGTTTGCCGCCCAGGGGAAACGCACACGGAAAAAAGATCTCGGCATGATGGCGATGAGCTACGGCAATGTTTACGTTGCGCAGATCGCCATGGGCGCTGATAAAGATCAGACCCTGCGGGCCATCGCCGAGGCTGAAGCCTGGCCGGGACCGTCGCTGGTGATCGCCTACGCCGCCTGTATCAACCACGGCCTGAAAGCCGGGATGCGCTGCAGTCAGCGCGAGGCGAAGCGGGCGGTGGAGGCGGGATACTGGCACCTGTGGCGCTACCATCCACAGCGCGAAGCCGAGGGCAAAACGCCGTTTATACTGGACTCTGAAGAGCCGGAAGAGAGCTTCCGCGACTTTCTGCTTGGCGAGGTGCGCTATGCCGCGCTGCACAAAACCACCCCGGATCTGGCGGACGCGCTGTTCCGGCAAACGGAGGAGGATGCCCGGGCCCGTTTCAGGCAGTACCAGCGGCTGGCGGGGGAGTAGCAGGCAGCAGGTTAGCGATTCACGACTGCTGCATCACGTTCAGCAGCGTATCCAGCAGGCCGGGAAAACGGGCGTCCAGATCTTCCCGGCGCAGCGAAATCATATTCTCCCGTCCCTGAGGCCGCTGCCAGATCACACCGCTGTCGCGCAGGACGCGCCAGTGGTGGGTCATGGTGGACTTGGCCACCTCTTCCTGACGCAGAGCGTTACAGCTCTGCTCGCTGCCGTCGGCCAGCGTGCGGATGATCTCCAGTCGCAGCGGGTTGCCGAGCGCGGAAAGGACATTTTCCAGGCGAATTTGTTCTCGTTCAGGGTGATTGGCGATCATAATAATCCTGTGTCGGCGGTGGCGCGGCGCATGGCGGTCGCAGCCCGTATCGGCGGCTGGCGGCTACTATACCCAAACTCCTGTTCGCATGCCACGCGCGCCGCCGCAACCTGACCAATCATAATAATAGTAAAAATAGTTCGAATATACTCGTACAATTGTACTATCATAAGCGGCAGTGAAATGAACTGCGGATCATTCCGACCGCAGACTGACAGTCAAAACGACTAAGGACGCATCATGCCCCGACCCATCCCCCTCGAACGTTATCGCAACATCGGTATCTCCGCGCATATCGATGCCGGTAAAACCACCACCACCGAGCGCATCCTGTTTTACACCGGGATGAGCCATAAGCTGGGTGAAGTACACGATGGCGCGGCAACCACCGACTGGATGGCCCAGGAGCAAGAGCGCGGGATCACCATTACCTCGGCGGCGGTGAGCTGCTTCTGGCCGGGTATGGACCGCAGCTTCGAGCCGCACCGGATCAATATCATCGACACCCCGGGGCACGTGGATTTCACCATTGAGGTGGAACGTTCCATGCGCGTGCTCGACGGCGCGGTGATGGTGTATGACTCCGTCGGCGGAGTGCAGCCCCAGTCGGAGACCGTCTGGCGCCAGGCGAATAAATACCATGTCCCGCGGCTGGCCTTCGTCAACAAGATGGACCGCCCCGGCGCGGACTTCTTCCGCGTGGTGCAGATGATGATCGACCGCCTGAAGGCCAACCCGGTGCCGATTGTCATCCCCATTGGCGCCGAAGAGCATTTCACCGGCGTCGTCGACCTGGTGAAAATGCGCGCCATCCTGTGGGATGACGCCACCCAGGGCATGACCTTTAGCTACGGGCCGGTCCCTGACGATCTGCTGGCGACAGCCCGCGAGTGGCGGGAGAAAATGGTCTCGGCAGCGGCGGAGGCCAGCGATGCGCTGATGGATAAATACCTCGAAACCGGCGAGCTGGACGAGGCGGAGATCGTCGCCGGTCTGCGCCAGCGCACGGTGAAGGGGGAAATCCAGGCGGTGCTCTGCGGTAGCGCCTTTAAAAACAAAGGTGTGCAGCGCATGCTCGACGCGGTGGTGGAGCTGATGCCGTCGCCGCTGGATATTCCGGCGATACAGGGCGTGGATGAGAAAGGCCAGCCGGCGGAACGCCATCCGAGCGACGATGAGCCGCTGTCGGCGCTGGCGTTCAAACTGATGACCGACCCCTACGTCGGCCAGTTGACCTTTATCCGCGTCTACTCCGGGACGCTGAAGAAAGGCGATGCGGTATGGAACCCGGTGAAGGGCAAGAAAGAGCGCATCGGGCGTATCGTCCTGATGCAGGCCAACGATCGCCACGAAGTCGACGAACTGCACGCCGGGGATATCGCGGCCTGCGTTGGGCTGAAGGATGTCACTACCGGCGATACGTTATGCGACCCGGATGCGGTGATTACCCTTGAGCGGATGGAGTTTCCGGAGCCGGTGATTTCGCTGGCGATTGAGCCGAAGACCAAAGCGGACCAGGAGAAAATGGGCATCGCGCTGCAGCGGCTGGCGGCGGAAGATCCGTCGTTCCGTCTGCATACCGATGAAGAGTCCGGCCAGACGATTATCTCCGGCATGGGCGAGCTGCATCTGGAGATCATTGTCGACCGGATGAAGCGCGAGTTTAACGTCGAGGCCAACATTGGTCGTCCGCAGGTCACCTACCGCGAAACCCTGCGCAAGAAAGTGACGGACGTGGAGGGCAAATTTGTGCGCCAGTCCGGCGGTAAAGGACAGTACGGGCACGTCGTGCTGACCCTTGAGCCGCTGGAGCCGGGCAGCGGTTTCGTCTTCGAGGACGCCACCAAAGGCGGGGTCGTGCCGCGCGAGTACATCCCTTCCGTGGAGAAAGGGCTGCGCGAAGCGATGGGCACCGGCGTGCTGGCGGGCTATCCGGTGGTTGACGTGAAAGCGACCCTGACCTTCGGATCGTACCACGATGTGGACTCCTCGGAGATGGCGTTCCGCATGGCGGCGATCTTCGGCTTCCGGGAAGGGGCGCGCAAAGCGGACCCGGTGATCCTTGAGCCGGTGATGCACGTGGAGGTGGAAACGCCGGAAGAGTACGCCGGGAATATCATGGGCGATCTCTCTTCCCGTCGCGGGATGGTGCAGGGGATGGAAGAGCGCTTCGGCAGCCAGATCATCCGCGCCGATGTGCCGCTGGCGGAGATGTTTGGTTATTCCACCACGCTGCGCTCGATGTCTCAGGGACGAGCAACCTATAGCATGGAGTTCCACCACTACGCGGAAGCGCCGCGCAACGTAGCGGATGAAATCATCGCCAGCCGCGCGAAAAGTTAAGCCAGTCATCCCGGGTAGCGGCTTGGGCCTGACCCGGGTACACATCTAACCCCGCCCACGCCCCCCGTCCCGACGCGGCCCCCGGGGCACACGGTAGAGGCAACCCGGGGGGCGCTGGGCGGGGGGGCG
>NZ_JCAXWU010000026.1:0-46098 GCF_059759695.1 Klebsiella sp. M041 | reverse complement strand
TACGGTCCAACCGGTGGCCGCGGAACCCGTAGGCCCGGCAAGCGCAGCGCCGCCGGGCGGTCAACAGCAGAGCGGGTACTCGTCTTTATGCCGGATGGCGGCTAACGCCTTATCCGGCCTACGGTCCAACCGGTGACCGCGGACCCCGTAGGCCCGGCAAGCGCAGCGCCGCCGGGCGGTCAACAGCAGAGCGGGTACTCGTCTTTATGCCGGATGGCGGCTGCGCCTTATCCGGCCTACGGTCCAACCGGTGACTGCTGACCCCGTAGGCCCGGCAAGCGCAGCGCCGCCGGGCGGTCAACAGCAGAGCGGGTGCCTGTCTTCGTGCCGGATGGCGGCTAACGCCTTATCCGGCCTGGGGTCCAACAGGTGACCGCGGAACCCGTAGGCCCGGCAAGCGCAGCGCCGCCGGGCAGGATGGCACTCAGTCGCCAAAGAACCAGTAGCCGCTGTTGACCAGCGCCGCCAGCATGGCGAGGAAAGAGGGATCTTCCAGCGCATCGCCAAAATGGTCGGCGCGCAGCGTCAGGTGGGTGGCTAAGGCGTCCAGCGCCGGGCGGTGCGGAGAGTTGATCTTCTCGCCATTGACGAACACCTCGCCGTCAATGCGCAGCACCCGCAGGCCGCCCAAGCGTTCCAGGGTATCGCCCTGCTGCAGGGCATCGTAAATTTCATCGGGCTGATACGGCGGCTCCGGCGGCGCGACGTCGAGCTCATGACGCGACTGAGTGATAAACTCGCCGAACCACTGCTTAAAGTGCTCCGGTTGGTTAATCAGCCCCAGCATCATCTCGCGCAGGCGGTCGAGTTCGGCCGGTAAAATATCCGCCGGATGGTCGCGGGAGGGCACGTCCGGATCGGCGTAGCGCTGGCTGCCCAGTTCGCGCTGGAGAACGTAGTCGGCAAAGCCGCTGAACAGCTCGCGGGCATTCGGCGCGCGATAGCCGACCGAATAGTTCAGCGAATTTTCCAGCGAATATCCCTCATGCGGGAATCCTGGCGGAATATAGAGAATATCGCCCGGCTCCATCTCTTCATCGATGATCGCCTCGAAGGGGTCAACCTGCAGCAGGTCCGGATGCGGGCAGTGCTGTTTCATCGGCACTTTTTCCCCGACGCGCCAGCGCCGACGGCCAGTGCCCTGGATGATAAACACATCATACTGATCCAGATGCGGGCCGACGCCGCCGCCCGGTACAGAGAAGGAGATCATCAGGTCGTCGATACGCCAGTCCGGCAGGGCGCGGAACGGGTGCATCAGCGCCGCCGACGGCTCATGCCAGTGGTTGACCGCCTGTACCAGCAGGGACCAGTTGTTTTCGCTCAGGTGATCGTAGCTTTCGAAGGGACCGTGACTGACCTGCCATTTTCCATCCTGATGGCTGACAAGGCGGCTATCGACCTCGCTCTCCATGGCCAGTCCAGCCAGTTCGTCCGGGCTCAGCGGGTCGATAAAATTGGCGAAGCCGCGCTTCAGTACCACCGGCCGTTTTTGCCAGTAGCGTTCGATAAAGTCGGGCCAGTTAAGCGTTAATTGATAATCCATATTGATATTCCACTGCAGGTGTCTGACAGGGATTATAACGGATGCGGCGCCCCGGCGATGCAGGCGCCGTGAAAAAACTCAACGATTAACTCTCTTTATCTTCCATCAGCTGGCGGCCAAACACCACCTCCATGCAGGCGCCGCCGAGCAGGCTCTCGCCGGCGATGATCTCCCCGTCATATTGTTCGACGATTTCCCGGGCGACGGAGAGCCCCACCCCCTGGCCGGGACGCAGAGTATCCGCCCGCTGACCGCGGTCGAAGACAGCGCGGCGCTGGCTCGGCGGGATCCCCGGCCCATCGTCTTCCACCAGAATGTGCAGATGGCTGTCGGTGGTCTGGCGCACGGAAACCTCCACGAACTCCAGACAGTACTTACAGGCGTTATCGAGAACGTTCCCCATCACTTCCATAAAATCGTTCTGCTCGCCGACAAAACTGATCTCCGGCGAGATGTCGAGCGAGATATTGACCCCCTTGCGCTGATAAACCTTATTGAGGGCGGAGGTCAGGCTGTCGAGCAGGGGGGCGATCGGGTGCAGCTCCCGGCTCAGCAAGGTGCCGCCGCTGCGCATGCTGGCGCGATGCAGATAGTAACCAATCTGCTGCGAAATACGGCTGATCTGCTCCAGCATCACCGGCTCCGCCTCGTCGACGCTGATCTTCTCGCCGCGCAGCGAGCGCAACGTGCTCTGCATCACCGCCAGCGGCGTTTTCAGGCTGTGGGTGAGATCGGTGAGGGTGGTGCGGTATTTGTCATAGCGTTCACGCTCGCTGCGAACCAGCCGGTTAAGGTTGCTGACCAGCCGGGTCAGCTCGCGGGTGGTGTTGGGATTGAGCTTCTCGCGGTGATGTTCCTCCAGCTCGCGCACCTCTTTGGCCAGCGACTCGATGGGGCGCAGGCTCCACCAGGCGGCGACCCACAGGAGGGGGATCACCAGCAACAGGTTGGCGGCCAGCACGTAGATAAACCAGCTCCACACCATATAGCTGCGCTTGAGCTCCACCGGGATGGTGTCGACCACCACGATACTGAGCTGGGGCATTTTGCTGGTGGCCGGGTAGAAGTTGATCGCCACCGAGTGGGTCATCTCCGAATCGTCGCCCTGTTCGCGGATGGCGTCCAGCTGTTCCTGAACCTCATGGTTATTGCGCAACAGCATACTGCTGCTGTCGACATCGGCTTCAATTTCATGAAAGCCATTGCGTTTCAGCCAATCCGGTTGAATGCGTTTTGTCAGCCAGGGGACATCGCGCTGCGCCCACAGCAGTTTGCCCTTCTCATCGTAAATAAGGGTCACCGTCGGGCTTTCCATATTCAGATTTTCCGGGATATCGACGTCAATGGCGCCGTTCTCCCATTTGGCCAGCATATAAAAGAGATTGCTCTCGCCGCGCAGCAGACGGAAGGTGGTTTTATCGAAGCTGACGCTGTAGCCCACCAGCGCCACCATGCCATAAGCCAGGGAGAGCACCAGTACCACCCCGGCGGTCGCCAGCAGGAAGCGAACCCGTAACGACAGCGGGAAAATATGCCGCAACAGTCCCTTCATCAGCGCAGTTCGAACAGATAGCCCTGGCCGCGCACCGTAGTGATGACGTCCTGCGGGTATTCAGCCTGAATTTTCTTACGCAGCCGGCCCATCAGCACGTCGATGGTATGGCTTTCACGCAGTTCGGCATCCGGGTAAAGCTGGAGCATCAGGGAATCCTTACTGACCACTTTGCCGCGATTGCGGATCAGGGTTTCCATAATGGTGTACTCAAAAGCCGTCAGCTTGATCGGCTGGTCGTTCACCGACAGCTCGCGCCGGGAGAGGTCGACCTGGAACGGCGGCAGAGAGATCACCTGCGAGGCCAGGCCGCTGTTGCGGCGCAGCAGCGCCTGCATGCGGGCGGCAACCTCTTCAATATGGAAAGGCTTGGTGACGTAATCATCCGCCCCGGCGCTCAGCACTTCGACTTTATCCTGCCAACCTTCGCGGGCGGTCAGCACCAGCACCGGCAGTGACACGTCGTGGCTGCGCCAGCGGCGGATCAACGATAATCCATCTTCGTCCGGCAGACCGAGATCGACGATGGCGATATCCGGGAGATGTTCGCCCAGATAGTAATCCGCTTCCTTGGCATCCTCTGCGGCATCGACCTGATGGCCCAGCTCCTGTAGCTGAACTTTGAGGTGGTGACGCAGCAGGGCATTATCCTCAACCACGAGTACGCGCATGGCTGTTCTCCCTTGCAATTTCGAAAGTAGTCTGACGCTTATTATATACGCAAAATATAAACAGCTGTTAAATAAAGCTTTTTATACAAACGGCGTGCAGCATCGCCGGGCAGGTTGGCGTTGGGCGGCGCCTTTTGCGCACGGGTATGGAACTCCTTCATTCTATGCGTAATTTCAGCAAACGCCCAGCGGCAGGGCGCGGGCAGCGGCGGGTTGGTGATGTTAATTTTTTGTGTAATAGTGCTGGAATTATCCCTCAATGACGCCGCAGGTTATCCATTATGTCTCAGCAGCAGAGCGCGGACTGGGTCAGGCTGGCGCAGTCGCCCAGTCGGACGGAGCGCATCGAAGCCTTCTTCGGCGGCCACGGCTATGAGCCGCACCGGCATGACACCTACGCCATCGGCCAGACGATCGCCGGCGTGCAGAGCTTTCACTATCGCGGCGGGCTACAGCACAGTCTGCCCGGCGGGACGATGGTCCTTCACCCGGACGAAATACACGATGGCGAGGCGGGCACCGAGGCGGGGTTTCACTACCGCATGGCCTATATCGAACCCGCGTTGATCCAGAAGATACTCGGCGGCAGGCCATTGCCGTTTATCCCCGGCGGCCTGTCGGCGGATCCACGGCTACGTCGCGCCGCGCAACCGTTGTTGAAAGCGGTCACGGCTACCTTCGAGCCGCTGGAGGAAGAGGACGCCCTGTACGACCTGGCGCAGACCCTGGCCGTGGTCGGTGGGCAGCGTTCCCGTCGCCAGGCGTTTGATTATCAGGCGGCGGAGAGGGCCCGGGAGTATATCCATGCCTGTTTTATGCAGGATATGACCCTCGACATCCTGTCGCAGGTCAGCGGCCGCGACCGCTGGAGCCTGAGCCGCGATTTCAGAACGCTGTATGGCACCAGTCCGTGGCGTTACGTCATGATGCGCCGGCTCGATTTTTGTCGCCAGCGGATGCGCGCCGGGGAGCGTCTGGTGGATATTGCCGCCGAGGCGGGTTTTGCCGACCAGAGCCACATGACGCGCCAGTTTATCAGCCGCTTTGGCCTCTCTCCGGGGCGCTGGCTGCGGGCGATCCGCGGCTAAGGCGGCGCAGGTTGCACAATCGTTCAAGCGTGACCGCGGCGCGGCGAACTATGCTGACTGCCTTTATCACAAGGAGACAGCCTATGTATCAACTCGTTAATCTTGCTCACAAATTTTCCCTGTTCAGCGAACAATGGCAGCCCAAAGTGGTGGCCGAAATGAACGACTATCAGTTCAAGATCGTGCGCATCGCCGGCGACTTTATCTGGCACAGCCATCCGGAAACCGATGAGACGCTGATGGTGGTGGAGGGGGTATTGCGCGTGGACTTCCGCGACGGACATGTGCTGGTGAAGGCCGGGGAGATGATCGTCGTGCCGCGCGGGGTGGAACATAAGACCTCGGCGGAGATGGAAGCGAAGCTGCTGCTGATTGAACCGCGCGGGGTGCTGAATACCGGCCACGAGGGGGGCGAGCGGACGGCGGTGAACGACGTCTGGATCTGATCGCCTTCCGGCGATAAAACGCCCCTCTTTCCGGCGGAAAGAGGGGCAGGGCGCTTACTTCAGCTCGTCAACCATGGTGGTTGCCCGACCGATATAGTTGGCCGGGGTCATCGCTTTGAGACGCACTTTTTCCTCTTCCGGCAGGGCGAGGCTGTCAATAAACTGCTTCATCCCTTCCGCGTCAACGCGTTTGCCGCGGGTCAGCTCTTTCAGCTTCTCGTACGGTTTTTCGATACCGTAACGACGCATCACGGTCTGGATCGGCTCAGCCAGTACTTCCCAGTTGTGATCCAGTTCGTCCAGCAGGCGATCCTGGTTCAGCTCCAGCTTGCTGATCCCTTTGAGGGTGGACTGATAGGCGATCAGCGCATAGCCGATGCCCACGCCGAGATTACGCAGGACGGTGGAGTCGGTCAGGTCGCGCTGCCAGCGGGAAACCGGCAGTTTGCTGGCCAGGTGCTGCATGACCGCATTGGCCAGGCCGAGGTTGCCTTCGGAGTTTTCGAAGTCAATCGGGTTCACCTTGTGCGGCATGGTGGAGGAGCCGATTTCCCCGGCGATGGTCTTCTGTTTGAAGTGGTTGAGCGCGATGTAGCCCCACACGTCGCGATCGAAGTCGATCAGAATGGTGTTGAAGCGCGCGATGCAGTCAAACAGCTCAGCGATATAGTCATGCGGCTCGATCTGCGTGGTGTACGGGTTCCACTGAATGCCCAGCGAAGTGACAAACTCTTCGCTGAACTGATGCCAGTCGACTTCCGGGTAGGCAGCGATGTGGGCGTTGTAGTTACCCACCGCGCCGTTGATTTTACCGAGGATTTCCACCTGGTTCAGCTGACGGTACTGGCGCTCCATACGGTAGGCGACGTTCGCCATCTCTTTACCCATGGTGGACGGCGTCGCCGGCTGGCCGTGGGTACGGGAGAGCAGCGGTACATCGCGGTACTGGGTCGCCAGATCTTTTACCGCGTCAATCAGCTTGCGCCAGTAAGGCAGAACCACTTCGTCGCGGGCGGTTTTCAGCATCAGCGCGTGGGAGAGGTTATTGATATCTTCGGACGTACAGGCGAAGTGAATAAACTCCGACACGGCGTGCAGTTCGGCGACGTCAGCGACTTTCTCTTTCAGAAAGTACTCTACCGCTTTCACGTCGTGGTTAGTGGTGCGCTCGATGGTTTTGATGCGCTCGGCGTCTTCAACGCTGAAATCGGCGACGATTTTGTCAAGGAAACCGTTTGCGTCGGCAGCAAAAGCAGGAACTTCCTTGATCGCTGCGTGGGCGGCCAGTTTTTGCAGCCAACGTACTTCCACCTGAACGCGGAATTTCAGCAAACCGAATTCGCTGAAGATACCGCGCAGCGCGCTGACTTTATCGCCGTAGCGGCCGTCTACAGGGGAAACGGCGGTCAGTGAGGATAATTCCATAGATCACAACTCCGGGGTTAAATGAGCAAGAATTTGCTTTGCCTGGTTAACCAGACGATTACGGGAAAACATAAGCTGCAGACGTCCGCCGCCCACCTGATGCCAGAGCACCGCGGCGCGAATCCCCGCCAGCAGCGCTGAGCGAACTTTCGCCTGCACCTGCGGGCTTTGCAGCACGGCAGGGGAGCCGGTCACCTGAATACGCGGGCCCAGCGGGCTTATCACATCGACATAGATGCCCGCCATGGCGCTGAGCAGCGTTTCGGACTGCAGGTCAAAGTGCTCCAGCTGACGGTGCAGGCCGGCGATGCGGTTGCCGAGCGTGTCCATCGCCCCTTTACTGGCGGCGAGCTTGCGCTCCAGCACCATCAGGCTCAGGGTATAGCGGGTGAGTTCCGCATTGAGGCCCTGACGGCTGCTGGTATTGAGCACCCCGAGCAGCGTTTCAAGGCCGAGGCGAAGATTGGCTTCACTGCCACCGAACACCGCCAGCGTCGACTCGGGATCGAGGTCGATGATGCTGTTCAGCGACACATGCAGGGCATCGCTGTCGCAATGTCCCTGATGCGCCAGTTGCTGAACCAGTCGCGCCGCCTGGCAAACGCCAGCCAGCGCCAGGGTGATGTCATAGTAATTCTTCGCCACACATACTCCTTGTCAGCCGCCGGGGCGGTTCGTCCCGGCGGAAATAACGCGCGTTCAGGACTGCAGAGGCAGTCGTTGTTCAATAATTCCGCCGCCGAGGCACACTTCACCCAAATAGAACACCGCGGACTGGCCCGGGGTCACCGCCGCGACCGGCTCATCGAAGGTGACTTCGATACGGTCTTCATCCAGCGCGGTAACGGTGCAGGGGATATCGGTCTGGCGATAGCGGGTTTTCACCGTGCAGCGCAGGGTGCCCTGCAGCGGTTCACGGTCAACCCAGTGCAGCTGTTGGGCAATCAGGCCGACGGACATCAGGCGCGGGTGGTCATGGCCCTGGGCGACGATAAGAATATTATTCTCCACGTCTTTATCGACCACATACCATGGGTCTTCGCTACCCTCTTTGGTGCCGCCGATACCCAGTCCTTTACGCTGGCCCAGGGTATGGTACATCAGCCCCTGATGGGTGCCGATCTCCTCGCCGTCGACGGTGAGGATTTTGCCCGGCTGCGCCGGCAGATAGCGGCCAAGGAAATCGCGGAATTTACGCTCGCCGATAAAGCAGATGCCGGTGGAATCTTTTTTCTTCGCGGTGATCAGATCCAGCTCTTCTGCGATCTTACGCACCTGCGGTTTTTCCAGCTCACCCACCGGGAACAGGCTCTGGGCAATCTGCTCGTGGCTGAGGGTATAAAGGAAGTAGCTCTGATCTTTGTTGCCGTCGAGACCGCGCAGCAGCTGGCTTTTACCGTCGACATCGGCGCGGCGCACATAGTGCCCGGTGGCGATGTAGTCGGCGCCGAGGTCTTCAGCGGCAAACTCGAGGAAGGCTTTAAATTTGATCTCTTTATTGCACAGAATATCCGGGTTCGGCGTGCGGCCGGCTTTGTACTCTTCCAGGAAGAGCTCAAAGACGTTATCCCAATATTCGGCGGCAAAGTTAACGGTGTGCAGTTCAATGCCCAGCTTATCGCAGACCGCTTGCGCATCGGCAAGGTCGGCGGCGGCGGTGCAGTATTCCTCGCCGTCGTCTTCCTCCCAGTTCTTCATGAACAGGCCTTCCACCTTATACCCTTGCTGCAGCAGCAGGTACGCGGAGACCGAGGAGTCGACGCCGCCGGACATGCCGACGATCACTTTTTTCTGGCTTTCTGACATGGAAATACTCGCTACATTGAACTTCGAGGCGGCGTATTCTAGCACGCGCTCACCGTTCATTCACCCCCTGTGAACGGCCAGTTAAATGCGCCAATCAGCGACAGCGGCTGGCGCGGGTCCTGCAGGTAGCAGCGAATGCTTTCGGCAACCAGCGGCGAGCGCAGGTTTGGCGCGTTAAGAATTTCCTCAGCACTGAGCCACAGGCAGCGATCGATATCGCTGTCGTGCGGTTCAGTGGCGCACAGATCGCTAAGTTCGATGGCGAACAGGAAGCGCAGAAACGGGGTGTTATCGGGGGCCAGCCACTGATGCATGCGGATGAAGTGCTGCGGCGTGGCGCGAATGCCGGTCTCTTCCCACAGTTCACGTTCGGCGGCCTGCAGCAGCGTTTCATTGGCCTCGAGATGGCCCGCCGGCTGGTTCCACAATGCTTTGCCGTTAATGGTCTCTTCGACGATGAGAAATTTATCCTGAGCGTGAACCACGCAGGCAACAGTGACATGAGGTTTAAACATCGCTTTTCCTTTTCGGTTATTCGGCTTTGCGCCAGTCGCCGTTGGCCAGCCCGTCGAGGGTGTAGCCGCCCATGGCGTAGCGGATCAGCCGCAGGGTAGGGAAGCCGACGTGGGCGGTCATCCGGCGCACCTGACGGTTGCGTCCCTCGTAGAGCGTGATCTTCAGCCAGCGGGTGGGGATCGATTTGCGCTCACGAATCGGCGGGTTGCGCGGCCACAGCCAGGCGGGCTCCTCCACAAGTTCTACGCCGGCAGGCAGGGTGGGGCCATCGTTGAGGGTGACGCCGTCGCGCAAAGCGGCCAGCGCCTCGGGGGTGGGTTCGCCTTCCACCTGGACGTAGTAGATCTTGCCGGTGCGTTTACCCGGCTGGGTCAGCTTCGCCTGCAGCGCGCCATCGTTGGTCAGCACCAGCAGCCCTTCGCTGTCGCGATCGAGTCGACCTGCGGCGTAGACGCCCGCTACGGGAATAAAATCTTTCAGCGTGCTGCGCCCGGCCTCGTCGGTAAATTGTGGCAACACATCATAGGGTTTATTGAACAAGATCACAGTTTTTGGCTGGCGTTCTTTGCGTTGTCTGGTGACTTGTTGTGTGCTGAATCGCTCAACGCGATGTTTTCTAAATGAAGTTTTCTGCATGGTATTTTCAGGCTCTATCAATTGCCGCATTATAGCCTAATTACGAATGCCTTTCATGGACGCAAACATTCAGGTAGTATTGACATGCTCATTACAAATTATTAACAAAAAATTGCTCAAACCGATTCGCAACACAGACAGGAAGGCGACACGGACGCGATAGCTCCGGTTAGCGGGAAGACCCGGTACTCCGAAGCTGGCCGACTCAGCCAACACCAGGCTCGCGTGAAGAGGGAAGAGCAGAACCAGAAGCGCTCGAAGGAGAGGTTAATGGAAAGCAAAGTAGTAGTTCCGGCGGAAGGTCAAAAAATCACCCTGCAAAACGGCAAACTGAACGTCCCTCATAATCCGATTATCCCGTTCATTGAAGGTGACGGTATCGGCGTTGACGTTACCCCAGCGATGCTGAAAGTGGTTGATGCCGCCGTTGAGAAAGCCTATAAGGGCGAGCGTAAAATTTCCTGGATGGAAGTTTACACCGGTGAGAAATCGACCCACGTCTATGGCCAGGATGTCTGGCTGCCAGCTGAAACCCTCGATCTGATTCGTGACTACCGCGTTGCTATCAAAGGTCCTCTGACGACCCCAGTCGGCGGCGGCATTCGTTCCCTGAACGTGGCGCTGCGTCAGGAGCTGGATCTCTACGTTTGCCTGCGTCCGGTACGTTACTACCAGGGCACTCCGAGCCCGGTTAAGCACCCGGAACTGACCGACATGGTTATCTTCCGTGAAAACTCCGAAGATATCTATGCCGGCATCGAGTGGAAAGCCGACTCTGCAGAAGCAGACAAAGTGATCAAATTCCTGCGCGATGAGATGGGCGTGAAGAAAATTCGCTTCCCGGAACATTGCGGCATCGGCATCAAGCCGTGCTCTGAAGAAGGCACCAAACGCCTGGTTCGTGCAGCCATTGAGTATGCGATCACCAACGATCGTGACTCTGTGACCATCGTTCACAAAGGCAACATCATGAAGTTCACCGAAGGCGCGTTCAAAGACTGGGGCTACCAGCTGGCTCGCGAAGAGTTCGGCGGCGAGCTGATCGACGGCGGCCCGTGGGTGAAAATCAAGAACCCGAACACCGGCAAAGAGATCGTGGTAAAAGACGTGATCGCCGATGCCTTCCTGCAGCAGATCCTGCTGCGTCCGGCGGAATACGACGTTATCGCCTGTATGAACCTCAACGGCGACTACATCTCTGACGCGCTGGCGGCACAGGTTGGCGGTATCGGTATCGCCCCGGGCGCCAACATCGGCGACGAGTGCGCGCTGTTCGAAGCGACTCACGGTACTGCTCCGAAGTATGCAGGCCAGGACAAAGTGAACCCGGGCTCCATCATCCTGTCCGCAGAAATGATGCTGCGCCACATGCAGTGGTTCGAAGCCGCAGACCTGATCGTCAAAGGCATGGAAGGCGCTATCGCCGCCAAGACCGTGACCTATGACTTCGAACGTCTGATGGAAGGCGCTAAACTGCTGAAATGTAGCGAGTTTGGCGACGCGATTATCGCGAACATGTAATCTGGCCCCCAGATTATGTCAGAACGGGAACCTGGTGGTTCCCGTTTTTATTATTAGTTTTCGAACGGTTAACAAAATTTTATCAAAACAAGTTATCAAAACCCCTCCCGAAAAACCTCATAAGGCCACTTCTTTCCACTCCTTACCTCGATCACCAGGTGACCTATCCTTTGCTATTGCGTTTTATGTACGAGCACATTGACTGGTCTCCCCATTGGTTAATACATCCGCGATGTGAGCCACAACATTATAAATTACATGAGGGCAACCCAATGAAGACGCAATGCTCCCATAAATCGATCATCCCTATTTTTCACGCAGTTGAAGCAGTCAGTTCTGCCAGAGACCTCTGCCGCAAGCATGCAACTTCAGTCGACACTTTGTACACATGGTTGCACGAGGAAGGGGATAAACGGGGCGCATTTAAACCTGAAGAAGAAAAGAATCGCCGGATATTTGGTGGAATATTTTGTAATCCACACAAAAATTAATGAGATATTTCTTGAAGAATAGGTCGTTTAGCCTTATTTTATGCTGCAAAATAATTAAATGTTTATTGGGTCTTCCTCTCGAAAATAATTAATGATGATACAACATGAATAATACAACAGGCGCTTCCGTTCCATCGGTCACGCTCGCACAGTTTCCAGTCGAACGCCCGTCAGAATTTAATGCAAATATTAATTTTTTGTGTGCTGTTATTGAATGTGAGTTAACACATCTAATCATAGCTATTAACAATAAATATAATCCAACCATTTGCACCGAATTACACAACCTTTTTGAATTGCAAAAAAGCTTCGCAAAGATCAGTGATGAATTATTTTATGCGCTGGGTGTCGCTAATGAAAAACAAGCCTGAGGACTCCGTCGGTCATCCGTCGCTGCCTTTTACAGTACGTGTGGCATGGCGGTACTTGAGCCGGTGGTGGTTAGCTTTTTATATCATTATTTTGATAAAACTTGCTTATGTTATCATGAATTATCACAGGGGTAATTAATGTGAATGCATATTATTTATCAGTGGGCAATAAAACACGCAATGAGCTTCATGGGGTTAATCTGTAAGTCTTGCCCCATTCCGATATGATAAGATGAAGCTTATACTGGGGTGGCAGGAATAGAGATAACAAAACATACTAGAGTTATGCATCTTCCCGTGGCGAGAAATTAATCATCGATAAAGCGATGTATTGACATTACCTCAATAAAAAAACACATTTCACAAGTTAATAACTTTGTGTTCTCATTCTTTTTGCTGACAATTGCCCGATCTTACGAGTACGGGAAAAGTAAAAGCCAGACACTTGAAACATCCAACCCTTATCAAAAATACAGGATTATAAATGGAAAAGGATTAATACCTTCATTGTTGTCACGATGTTATTCCTGGCTAGCCCTGCTTTTGGGGATGTCATTGCGCAGATGAGAAGTGAGGCAAATGAGATATCAGGGGCCGCTCACGTTATTTGCTACCAAGGCCTGCAGTTGATTCATGGGCTCATAGTCGAAAGCAACGCTGTATGCGGCAGGAGACGTGCTGGGTCTGTTGCTTGGTGATTCATCTACTGGAACGAAGAGCGTATCAGCCTGGATCGACAGTCGACCGTTGAAGCACTGATTTATAAATTTGAATATAACCACATGGAAACACAACTATATGATGAAGAAAATCCCCCCCACCGCGCTGCTGTTAGCTTGCGCACTGGTTGGTTGCACCGTAAACCAAATAAACGATCAGGAAAAGCACGTCGCGAAGTTTCGCGAAACCAGGAGCCTTTACAACAAAGCGCTACTGCGCTGCGAGGAGATCGCTAACAAGAAATATCATGGCCAGTTGTATGGCTCTGTCCGGGTTGAAGGTGAAGCGCGTGTCGCGGTCTCCCGCGGGTATGAGAAAGAGCGCCGTGTCTGCGCTGACAATTATGCCCGGAAAATGAGAGCATTGTGGGATGCTCAACCTGCCGATGTTCATGCGTTTTATGAGCAACGCCGCGCTGAATTGCATCAAGAAAACAACGCCGTTAATGAAGAGGCAAAAAGATGAACATCCTGAAGACGCTTTCTGGCGTAGCACTGACGACGGCGCTGGCCGGGTGTGCCGTTCCCCCTCCAATGGGCGTCACTAACCCGAGCCGCGCTGACGCTACCGTTAAATTTTCGTACCTGCTAAACGGTAGCCAGCCTGCTAACTTCACGCCGACCTTTAACGGCGCGCAGGAGAAGGCGGCGGCAATCTGCAAAAAATGGGGGTACACCGGCGCGGAGGCTGTCGATGAACTCGCCAAAACTGAATGCTCCGAGACGAATATATTCATCCGCGGTTGCCTGAAAGGCGAAGTGTCAAAACTGTACATGTGTAGTGGCAAGATCCAACAATAGAGAAAATAATGAAAAAATTGATGATAGCAATCACCCTGGCGACCGTCGCTGCAGCACCGGCACACGCCATTAACGCTAAATATCGCGAACAGCTGGAGCGCTCCGGATGCAATGAGATGAACGCCGGGCAGGGCTGCGACATCCACAAAACTAAAGCGCAAAACGCCGCAGAAGCGAAGAAGAGCCAGAACTTTTCGAAATTCGCTGGTACCTACTCCGTTTTCCTTCGGAATGGTCAGCGCATTGGCAACAAAATCATTGTGGTGAAGCCCCATGAGGTGCGTTACAACGGCCACCTGGCGGAGCGCCCGCGGGTCGTCAACGGCGTGCTGCTGTTTTCCGTGCAGGAGGCACAATTCTCCATCACCAGCACGCACGGTAATGAGCTAGGAACTTGGTTCAACGATGCGAACGATACCGGCGGCACTATCGGCCGATAGGCTGCCCGGAAAAAAGACCCGCTGCGGCGGGTTTTTTTACACCACCGCTTCCTCCAGTGTCGCGAGTGGAGAAAGCAGGTAATACGAAGCTAGTGTTTAATTTTGAGCTCGGCAGCGTCGGCAATAAATATATGCTGGAGCTGAAAAAGGGTGCCCGGAACTAAACCATTTTCTGCAGGTACGCCAGAAAAAATGTGAGTAATCTATGCGTTGCGCTCACTATGATTAACGTTTTCTGGTGGCTCAACATAGTCTAATCCGCGGATGCTATCTTTGAGATTAAACAGCCGGGACAGCGCCGCTCTGCCGCTATCCGTCACTTGCACTTCCCGATATCCCGGCGCGCGGGTTATCCATCCTTTTTGCTCAAACAGCGCCAACAGCGCCGATCCGGCGTCGCCTCCCAGATGAAAACGTCTTTCGCTCCAGTCAAGACAGGGGCAGCAAGGCTTACGTCGCGGTCGAGCGTTAAGTACTGCGCCCAGGCTTTCAAGCTGGGTTTTACCGGCTGACGTCAGGGACTGCCCATCGGCCGTCAGCCATTTTTCCCGCAGCATAAACTCATAAATATTCACCGCCAGTTCGCCCGCCAGATGGTCGTAGCAGGTGCGGGCGTAGCGAAGCGTAACCGGCGTGCTGGTGGCCAGCGCCTTATGCGCCTGCATTGAGACGCCCATCAGGTTTTCCAGCAGCCCGGCGATATGCGGGCCCGCCAGGCGGTAATAGCGGTGGCGCCCCTGCGCGAGACACACCACCAGCCCGTTGCTGAGCAGCCGGGCAAGATGTCCGCTGGTGGTGGAGGCGGAGACCTCGGCGACCGTGCTGAGCTCGGTCGCCGTCCATGCGCGCCCGTCCATCAGCGCGCAGAGAATACTGACCCTTGACGGGTCGGAGAGGGCTGAGGCCACCATCGCCATCGCGGTTTCCAGTGCCGCCTCTGGCTCACTGTCTTGCTGCGTTTTGAGGAGATTCATTCAGAAAGTATGGCCCATTTTTTGGTCACTTCCGCTGCCCGGGTGTCATCATCGGTAAGGAGAATGAGCCGGTTACGGTGGTCGCTGTACTGTACCAGAATATTAATACCGTTGCGGGCCAGGGTGTCGGCAATGTCCCCCAGTTCCCCGGGTCGTTCCTGGGGTAACTTGCGTATCAGAGGACGGCATACATCGCTGACCGTAAATCCGGCCTCGGTCAGCACCCTGCGGGCTGTCTCACCGTCTTCCACCAGAAAATGCGCATGTCCGGCATCAGGCGTGGTGAATACCCCACCACCTTCGAGACCCACACCGTTGTTGCCCAGCGCTATACCCATTGCGCCCAGCGAGCCCGGCGTGTTGCTGAGAATGACGTGAATATCATACATCTGGCTGTGCTCCCCGATCCGATGAGTAATCCCGGAACACGCGGGCAACGCGTATTCTGTAATATGAAAAAATCGATGCTTTGCCTTCGCGCTGGGCAGCCAGATGCCGCTCATTTTGCTGCCAGTTGGCCACCGATGTTTCATCTTCCCACCAGGATAACGAAAGGATTTTGCCGGGCGAATTCAGGCTCTGAAAGCGCTCGATGGCGATAAACCCCGGCGTGTCTGAAAGCAAAGGCGTCAGCCCGGCCGCCAGTTGAAGATATCTTTCCTGTGCTTCCGGTAAGGCGTCGGCCTCAAAAAGTACCGCAATCATAAGTCTGCTCCGTGGTGAATTTCCCTGCAGTCTAATGACGGCCAGAGCAGGATGCTTCGGTGTGCAGCGAAGTGTGGCTGAGGTTGGATACCCCAGCCACATTTCCTGAGCGCCGGATGACCGCGCCAGAAACGAGTTACTCTGCGTTAAAGATAATAAATTCAGGCTGGTAGCTGACCGGGAAATTGACCGAGCGGGCGATAAAACAGACGTGATGGATCTGCTGATGAATGGCCGCGGCGGCGTCGAGATCGGTACCTGGTAATACGGTGATTTTCGGCCTGAGGGTAGCAGAAATAAAGCGACCCGCGCCCCCTTTTAATACTTCACCCGTTGCCACCGGCGAGTCCTGATATTCCATGACCGTAATGCCGGCATCTGAGGCCAGATGTAAGTACCACAGCATGTGACAGGCAGAGAGAGAAGAGAGCAGGAGATCTTCCGGGTTCATTTTGCCGGGATCGCCGCCCAGTAATGGATCATTTGAACAATGAATAGGTTCTTTTCCCTTTACCGCGATATCCCAGGTTCGGGCATAAGCCTTGTAACCCGAGGTACCCGTGCCCTGATTGCCGGTCCATGTGATGTGACTGGTATAAGCGTGTTCCATTGGTTTGCCTTTCTCTATAGAGGGATGAATTTCTTCACTGCGGTATCGTCCAGGTGCATTGCCTGAACGAAGCTGCAGGTAGAATCGCAAGGTTGTCATGACGTTGGCTAGAATGGCATAATGGTATACCATTTATGAATGATGTAAAGAGAGCCAAATGAACGCTGCTACCCGTTCGACCGCCGACATCCTTGCCAGTGAGTTAAAAATCTTAATCAACAAGGGGGCATTGCGAGATGGCGACCGGCTTGTGGAGCGCGACCTGGCCTGCCAGTTTTCTGTCAGCCGTATCCCAATGAGAGAAGCGATACAGCAGCTTGAGCGCGAAGGTCTGGTTGAGATTTACAGAAATCGTGGCGCGGTGGTGAAAACGCTGACGGCCGCAGATGTCGATGAAATTTATCAGCTGCGGGCACTCCTGGAAGGTGAAGCCATTTTTCATAGCCTGAAGAATATGGACCCGGAAACGCTTGCCCGGGCAGAGCTGGTGCATCAGCTGCTGAGCAGCGCTTCTGAACCCGAGCAGCAGGGGAGGTATAACCGGGAGTTTCATGAACTGCTGTATCGGAAGTGTAACAATCAGCGCCTGTTGAAGATGATCGGTGAATTGCGCGAGCAGATTGAAAGATATGAGCTTTTTCAGAACAGACTGCTGTCGGATACGCTGAAATTCCAGGATGAGCATCAGCAGATCCTGATGGCCTGCCAGCAAAATAATCCACAGGAGGCTCGGGCATATACCGTGAAACATATTCTTTCAGCAGGCGAAACCCTTCGCGCCTATATTGTAAGCCGTTAATGGTTGCGTAAAGCGGCTGCGATGTTCAGGCATAAATTGCAATCCGTCTCAGCTCAATGCTATAAGAAAAGAGCCGTTATAATGGCGCTTATGTTTTATCTGTAAAGAAATAAGTGAAGGTCAGATAATGATTACGTCAGTGCAGCCAACCACCACCGTCACCACCACGACCGTAACCTGCGGTGGTGTGGGCGTATCTGTGACCGGCTCCTGACAAACAGATCCTCACTCCCCGCCAATGTGGACGGGGAGCGTCTTCTCCGTTCGTGACAGACTGAATGGAGACCCATCATGATTTCATCTGAACATGCCCTGTTAATTATCGATATGCAGCAGGGGCTTTTCCGTGGCCCGGTTTCCCCGTATCAGGCCGATGCGCTTCTGGCGAACGTTTGCCTGCTGATTGAAAAAGCGAGACAGGCTGAGGTGCCAGTCTTCTTTGCCCGCCATACCGGACCTGACGACTCTCCGTTCTCCGCGCAAAGTCCATTAACCCAACTGCTGCCTGAGATGGGGGTTAACTGCGAGCGGGATATCGTTTTGATTAAAAAATACCCCTCCTGTTTCCAGCAAACTGACCTTGAGCATCAGCTCGCCCAGGCCGGCGTAAAACAGCTGGTTATTGCCGGGATGAAAACCGAATTCTGCGTGGACACGACCTGCCGAGCGGCATCGGCGCTGGGATTACGGACGGTGTTAATCTCGGATGCGCACTCAACCATGGATAACGAACGTTTATCAGCGCCTGACATCATTGGCCATCACAATGTCACCCTTGCGGGGCCCTTTGTGACGCTGTCGACCGCGGCAGAGTGGCGCTTTTCGGCAGAGAAATAAGGGTGAAGAAAGGGAGCCTGAGGGCTCCCGTTCGCGACGCCTGCTCATCCGGTTTTACTGCGTAGGGCGACGCAGGGTGGAGGCGGGGTGACGCCGGAGCGCCTCTTCGGGACGCACCGGGCGCCGCACCAGCTCGCCGCCGCAGTTCGGGCAATGGCCGTTCAGCCGGGCCGTCATGCAGTCCTGGCAAAAGGTACACTCGAACGAACAGATAAACGCTTCGGGTGAGTCTGGCGGCAGATCTTTATCACAGCATTCGCAATTCGGGCGTAACTCGAGCATGACCTTCTCCTGTGGTTAATGGCGGTATCCGCCACGGCGGGCCAGCGGATACTGTTTTTATATCACGGCCCGCACTGGCCGCCGAGGGGTTTCGCTGCGTTAACCTCCGCCTCAAAGCGTTGCCTTTCCGGGCTGCATCCCCGGCACGAGGATCACTTTGCGGCATGCCTCTTCACGCTTCTCAAAGATCTGATAGCCGCGCGCGGCCTCCTCCAGCGGCATATGGTGCGTGATAATCTCCTCCGGGGTGAGCAACCCTTGCTCAATTAGCGCCAGCAGATCCGGCAACCAGGCATGGACGTGGGTTTGCCCCATTTTGAAGGTCAGCCCCTTATCAAAGGCATCGCCAAACATAAATCCGTGAATGAAACCGGCGTAAACCCCGGGCACGCTGACGATGCCGCCGCGGCGCACGGCGGCGATGCACTGGCGCAGCGCTTTCCCGCTGCTGCCCTCGATTTTCAGGGTGCTGAGGACGGTTTCCGTGAGGCTGCCTTTCGCCTCGAAGCCGACGGCGTCAATCACCGCGTCGACGCCGCGATGGCCGGCGGTGTTGTCGATAATCCACTGCGCCGGGTCGTCATGGTGGTCGAAGTTTATCGGGATCGCGCCATAGCGCTGCTGCGCGAAGTCGAGTCGGTAATCGTTATGATCGATGATGAATATCTGCTCTGCGCCATTGAGCCTGGCGCAGGAGGCGCACAGCAGGCCAACCGGGCCGGCGCCAAAAATAGCCACGCTGCTGCCGGGTTTGACCTCGGCGTTTTTTACCGCCTGCCAGGCGGTGGGCAGAATATCCGACAGAAACAGCACCTTTTCATCGGGTAAGGTGTCCGGCACTTTAAACGGGCCGGTATTAGCTTTGGGAACCCGCACATATTCCGCCTGGCCGCCGGGGATCCCGCCGTACAAATCACTATAGCCAAACAGCGCCGCGGGTGGCGAAATACCTTTGCGATTGAGCGTCGCCCCCTGGCCGCTATTGGTGCTTTCGCAGGCGGCATATTGCTGCAGGCGACAAAAGAAGCAGTCTCCGCAGGCAATGACAAACGGGATAACCACCCGATCGCCTTTACGAACCGCGGTGACGTCCGAACCGGCGTCCACCACTTCCCCCATAAATTCATGGCCGAAAATATCACCATGGTGCGTGCCGGGGATCTTTCCGCGGTAAAGGTGCAGATCGGAACCGCAGATCGCCGTCGCCGTGACGCGCAGAATAATATCGTCCGGCGCCTCAAGGGATGGGTCAGGCATGGTGTCAACGCTGACATGATGGGGGCCATGATAAGTGAGTGCTTTCATAGAGTCTTCTCCTGGAGAGAATGGCTGATCGCATCAGGCGCAAAGGCAAAGTGACCTGACGCTAATGCCGCCGATAAACCACCGTGAAAATAAAGCGTAGAGTACTAATAATGGAACTGCGTGATATTCCAGTCGCTGAATATATGCCACGCTTCGCTTATTTATTGGCGTTATTTGCCTGTTTCCCCTGAATATGCCAGGCTTAATCGGGCATGATATTCGCTCCATTTTATTTTCCAGCCGCTTCCCCAGCGGCTTTTTTTTTGCCTTAAAAACAAGAAAAATTCCTAATTTCGGTCGGGCTACAGGCAATACTGCCGCTTCGTTATATAACCCAACGGGAGTAACCCGCCGGTATAAATAATTGTTTGCCGCACGGGGGGGGGGTACGCATTATTTCCCTGAACACAGGGGGTTAGCCGAAATGTGCCGTCTGGTTGTTTTTGATGTGTTTTATAGAATTATTCCGAATTGCTGCTAAAAGGTATCGGAAACACCGGATAATAATTTGACTAACCAGCATTACCCGCTAGATTTAAATATCGAACGACGAGTGATACGGAATATTTTCGTATCGTACTGACATAACCGATATACATGAGGTGAAAATATGGCAGAGCATCGTGGTGGTTCCGGTAATTTTGCTGAAGACCGTGAAAAAGCTTCTGAAGCAGGTCGTAAAGGTGGTCAGCACAGCGGCGGGAACTTTAAAAATGATCCGCAGCGTGCGTCCGAAGCGGGTAAAAAAGGCGGACAAAACAGCCACGGCGGTGGCCGCAAGTCTGATAATTCCTGATTATCCTTTTCCTTGCACCCTGAAGTGAAAGTATCTCCTGCGAGTCTGTCACGGGCTCGCAGTTATTTTCTGACTCCAGAAGGTATTTCTATGAATATGAAAAGCATTGAAGATGTATTTATTCACCTGCTCTCAGATACCTACAGCGCAGAGAAACAATTAACCCGCGGGCTGGCTAAACTGGCCAGAGCGGCGTCCAGTGAAAAACTCAGCGCGGCGTTCAATGCTCATCTTGAAGAAACCCAGGGCCAGATTGAACGTATCGACCAGATCGTTGAGCAGGAATCCGGTCTGAAAATCAAACGCATGAAATGCGTGGCCATGGAAGGATTAATTGAAGAGGCCAATGAAGTCGTTGAGAGCACGGAAAAAAATGAAGTACGTGATGCCGCGTTAATTGCCGCTGCGCAAAAGGTCGAGCATTACGAAATTGCCAGTTACGGTACCCTGGTGACCCTGGCGGAACAGCTGGGTTATAAAAAAGCGGTCAAACTGCTGGCCGAAACCCTGGAAGAAGAAAAACAAACCGATGTGAAATTAACCGACCTGGCGGTAGGTAATATTAATAAAAAAGCAGAAAAATAAACGCTCCCTGACACGAGGAAATCACGATGAATCACATTGAACATTATCATGACTGGCTACGAGATGCGCATGCCATGGAAAAACAGGCAGAATCCATGCTGGAATCAATGGCTGGCCGTATCGATAATTATCCGGATCTCCGTGCCAGAATCGAACAGCATATTAATGAGACCAAACGGCAAATTACCGTGCTGGAAGAGATCCTCGACCGCAACGAGATTTCGCGCTCGGTGATTAAAGATTCAATGAGTAAAATGGCGGCTCTCGGCCAGTCCATCGGCGGGATGTTTCCTTCCGATGAAATAGTCAAAGGCTCGATCAGCGGGTACGTCTTCGAGCAGTTTGAGATCGCCTGCTATACCTCTCTGCTGGCGGCGGCTGAAAAAGCGGGCGATACCGCCTCCATTCCGGCCATTGAGGCCATCCTGGCGGAAGAGCAGGCCATGGCCGACTGGCTGATCAAACATATTCCTCAGACTACGGAGCAATTTCTCCTGCGTTCAGATGCTGACGGCGTAGAAGCGAAAAAATAACCAGGAGGCAGGCCTATGTTTCGTCATGTGAAACAACTGCAGTATACCGTGCGCGTTGCTGAACCCAATCCGGGGCTCGCGAATTTACTGCTCGAACAGTTTGGCGGCCCTCAGGGCGAGCTGGCCGCCGCGTGTCGTTATTTCACTCAGGGATTAAGCGATGACGATCCCGGCCGCAAAGACATGCTGATGGATATCGCGACAGAGGAGCTGAGCCATCTGGAGATCATTGGCACCCTGGTCGGCATGCTAAATAAAGGCGCCAAAGGGGCGCTGGCGGAGGGCACCGAAAGCGAGGCGGAACTCTATCGTTCGCTCACCGCCAACGGCAACGACAGCCATATTACGTCGTTACTGTACGGCGGCGGTACCCCGCTGACCAATTCGGCGGGCGTGCCGTGGACGGCGGCCTACATTGATACTATCGGCGAACCCACCGCCGACCTGCGGTCAAACGTCGCGGCGGAGGCGAGGGCGAAGATCGTCTATGAACGGTTGATCAACGTGACCGACGATCCCGGCGTAAAAGACGCGCTGGCGTTCCTGATGACCCGCGAAGCGGCGCATCAGCTCTCTTTTGAGAAGGCGCTGCAGTCAATTCGCAACAACTATCCGCCGGGCAAACTGCCGCCCATTAGCGAGTACGCGAACACCTACTACAATATGTCTGAAGGTGGAGAAGTACGCGGCAGCTGGAACAGTGACAAACACTTCGATTATGTCAAGGATCCGCAGCCGGCCGTGGATGGCGGAGATGGCAGCGCCTCTGTCGGCCTGACGCCGGAGCAGGAAGCGCTGTGCAAAGCGATGCTGAAGCGAACAGAGTCTGACCCGCAGGGTGATCCTTTGACCGG
The DNA here is from genome assembly GCF_059759695.1 of Klebsiella sp. M041. NCBI lineage: Bacteria > Pseudomonadati > Pseudomonadota > Gammaproteobacteria > Enterobacterales > Enterobacteriaceae > Klebsiella > Klebsiella sp. M041. Next base: position 23,789 of record NZ_JCAXWU010000026.1, on the reverse strand, counting down.
CGCTGAACTGGGCGCCGGTAAGCAAAACACCTCATCATCGGCTAAGTGATGTTCGCATAAGCCCCGGCTGCGGCCGGGGCGTTTCATAATGATGGGTGCGGATTATGTTTGAATTTGACGCGTTTCATCTGGCCCGACTGCAATTTGCCTTTACCGTTTCCTTCCATATTCTGTTTCCGGCCATCACCATCGGCCTTGCCAGCTACCTTGTGGTGCTGGAAGGGATGTGGCTGCGAACCCGGGATAACGTCTGGCGCTCGCTCTACAACTTCTGGCTGAAAATTTTCGCCGTCAATTTTGGCATGGGCGTGGTTTCCGGATTAGTCATGTCCTATCAGTTCGGCACCAACTGGAGCGGATTCTCCCAGTTTGCCGGCAGTATTACCGGCCCGCTGCTGCTGTATGAAGTGCTGACCGCCTTCTTCCTCGAAGCGGGATTCCTCGGCGTGATGCTGTTCGGCTGGAGCAAGGTGCCGCCGGCGCTGCATTTTTTTACCACCTGCATGGTAGCCCTTGGCACCCTGGTCTCCACCTTCTGGATCCTCGCCTCCAATAGCTGGATGCAGACGCCGCAGGGTTTTACCCTCGAAAATGGCCACCTTATCCCGCAGGACTGGCTGGCGATTATCTTTAACCCCTCATTCCCGTATCGCTTGTTCCATATGGCGATCGCCGCGTTTCTTAGCAGCGCCATGTTCGTCGGGGCCTCCGCCGCCTGGCATCTGCTGCGCGGCAACGACTCGCCGGCCATCCGCAAAATGCTGTCGATGGCGATGTGGATGGCGCTGCTGGTGGCGCCCATCCAGGCGGTGGTGGGGGATATGCATGGCCTTAACACCCTTGAGCATCAGCCGGCGAAGATTGCGGCGATTGAAGGACACTGGGAAAACCGGCCGGGCGAGGCCACCCCGCTGTTACTGTTTGGCCTGCCGGATATGGAAGAGGAGCGGACCCGCTATGGCCTGGAGATCCCGGCGCTGGGCAGCCTGATCCTCACCCACAGCCTGCATAAGCAGGTGCCGGCCCTGAAAGATTTCCCGAAAGAGGACCGGCCCTATTCGCCCGCCGTGTTCTGGTCGTTCCGTATCATGGTTGGGATGGGCGTGTTGATGATCGCCTTAGGGATCTGCAGCGCCTGGCTGCGCTATCGTCGGCGGCTGTACCATTCGCGTCCCTTCCAGTGGTTTGCGCTCTGTATGGGGCCCGCCGGTCTTATTGCGCTGGTCGCCGGGTGGGTGACCACCGAGATGGGCCGTCAGCCGTGGGTGATCTACGGTTTGCTGCGCACCCGGGACGCGGTGTCGTTGCACAGTACGCTGCAGATGGCTATCAGCCTGCTGGTGTTTATCGTGGTCTACTGCGCGGTGTTTGGCGTGGGGTATTACTATATCTTCCGGCTTATCAAAAAAGGGCCGCAGCCGGTGACGGAGCTGACCTCGCAAACCGCAGGCACCCCGGCGCGTCCGCTCTCGGCGGCAGAGCCGGTGCGGGATGAGGAGAACGCATCATGAGCATCGATATCTCGGTGATTTGGTTTGTCATCATTGTCTTCGCCACGTTGATGTATATCGTGATGGATGGTTTCGATTTAGGCATCGGGATGCTGTTCAGCGTGGTGCATGACGCCGAAGAGCGCGATGTGATGGTTAACAGCGTGGCGCCCGTCTGGGATGGTAATGAGACCTGGCTGGTGCTCGGCGGGGCAGGGCTGTTCGGCGCGTTTCCGCTGGCTTACGCGGTGATCACCGATGCGCTGGTTATCCCGCTGACGGCGATGCTCATCGGCCTGATTTTCCGCGGCGTGGCGTTTGAGTTTCGTTTTAAAGCGGTTCCCTCGCATCGCACCTTCTGGGACTATGCCTTCGCCGGCGGCTCGCTGCTGGCGACCTTCAGCCAGGGGATTGTCGTCGGCGCCTTTATCAACGGCTTTGCGGTAGCCGACCGCCGCTTCGCGGGCTCGACGCTGGACTGGCTTACCCCCTTTAACCTATTCTGCGGTCTGGGGCTGGTGGTGGCCTATCTGCTGTTGGGCACCACTTGGCTCATCATGAAAAGTGAAGGCGCGCTGCAGCAGCGGATGCGCGAACTGACTCGCAAGGTGCTGCTGGCGCTGATGGCGGTGATCGCGGTGGTCAGCGTCTGGACGCCGTTGGGCTGGCGCTACGTGGCGGAACGCTGGTTTACGCTGCCCAATTTCTTCTGGTTCGTGCCGGTGCCGATCCTGGTGCTGACCCTGAGCCTGTGGATCTGGCGCCTGAGCGCGCGCCCCGCCAGCCACGCTCGTCCCTTTATCCTGACGCTGGGCCTGATATTCCTCGGCTTCAGCGGGCTGGGGATCAGCGTCTGGCCGAACATTATTCCGCCGCACATCTCCCTGTGGGATGCCGCCGCGCCGCCCTCCAGCCAGGTATTTATGCTGCCGGGGGCGCTGCTGATCATCCCGGTGATCCTGATGTATACCGCCTGGAGCTATTACGTCTTTCGCGGCAAAGTGTCCGGTAGCGAAGGCTATCACTGAGAGGACAGCAAGTCGGCTACTGATGATTGGCCGGCGCGCCGCGCCGTCCGGTCAGGGATGACCGAAATGGTCGCGGACAGACCGGCGACCCGCTCCACCCCTGCGGGCAGGGTATCGATATGGATACGCACCGGCACACGCTGCGCCAGCCGCACCCAACTGAACGTTGGCTCGACCTGCGGCAGGCCCAGGGCGCCGGTTTCATCATTGGTATCGCCGATCCCGTGCCCGATGCTCTCCACATGGCCGGTAATAACCGGGTCATAGCCCATCAGCGTGATGTGCGCGGTATCGCCAATGTGGATGTGGCGCAGACGGGTCTCTTCAAAATACCCCACCACCCAGAAGCTCTGACCATCGATAATGGCGACTGTCGTCACCCCGGCGGTGGCATAGTCGCCGGGGCGCAGCCGGAGATGGGTCACGTAGCCGGATACCGGCGCCCGCACGGTGGCATGGGCTACATTCAACTGCGCCAGCGCCAGTGCCGCCAGCGCGCCCTGGTAGTTAGCGGCCGCGACGCTGGCCGCGCTGTTGGTCTGTTTCAGATCTTCGCTGGAGATGACGCCCTGGATCTGCGCCCGACGTCTGGCGGCATCCTGGCGCATCGCCATCTCCTGGCGTCGGGCTTCCACCTCCGCCTGAGCGCTGCTGACCGCCAGCTTCAGCCAGCGCGGATCGATGGTATAGAGTACCTCTCCCCGATTGACCCACTGGTTGTCTTTCACCGCCACGCTGGCCACCGGCCCCGAGACATTGGGGGCGATCTGCACCACGTCGGCCCGCATCCGGCCATCGCGGGTCCAGGGCGTCTGCGCCTCCTGTTTCCAGAAAATGAAAGCCAGTAGCGCGGCGGCGGCGACGGCGCCTAAAGTCAGGGCATAGCGGCCCAGAAGTGTCAGATACAGTGTCATACGGATAACCCCAGCGAGTGAACGCCCTGCAGGAGCAGGAAGAAAAGCGCGATAAAAAGGGACAGCCCCCACAGCGGCCGGCACGGCAGGCGACCCGGGCCGCGGGCGGAGAAGATAAGCGGTTGCAGCAACAGTGTAGCGAGCAGGGCGATAAGGCCGACAATCAGCAGGCCGGGGAAAAATACCCCGCCCAGCGCGAGGTCACGCATGGTTCTGGCTCTCCTCAGGCAGGTGTAAGGCGCAATACAGCGCGATGAGCGCTTCCGCACGTTCGCGCGAGGCGGCATCGGTCGCCGGTAAAGCCTGGGCCAGCAGCGCATTGACCGGTTGCTCCAGGGCCGTCATGTCCGGCTGCGGGTTCAGCGCGTCCAGGAGCGCTTGCACTGCGTCCGCCGACGCACTGTCCGCCTGCTGATAGCGACGGCGCAGATGGATCACGGCGAGACCGGTACGAATATCGCGCAGCATCGTGTCAAGCAACTGACCGGCTGCCGGTCCGCTCTGCGGCAGGCGGGGCAGCAGTAATGCGGTTCGGTCGATCATCAGGTTGGTCCAGCGGTGGGCATTGTGCGCCAGCCGGCCGCGAGCGGCGCGGCGGATATCGCGCTGGCACAGCGTCAGCAGACGACGGATAGCGGTTTCCGCCTGCACGGTTTGCAGCAGGCGCATACCAAACGCCGCATAACCGACGGCGATAAACAGCGCGAGCGCGGTATTGATCGCCGTCGCGAAGTCGCCGCGGTAGCTGGCCCCCAGCTCGCACAATATCGGCAGCGTCAGGGTGATGCCCATCGCCATAAAGGTGGTGGCTGGCCGCGCCTGCAGCGAGCCGGCCAGCAGATAGACCGGGGCGAGCACCGCCGCCAGCAGCGCAAATTCGTTCACCTGCGGCAGCAGGACGAAGCTGTAGAGCAGGCTGAACAGCACGCCCCACACGCAGCCGATCAGGTATTTCACCAGATGCGCCGCCGGCGCGTCGAAGCTGGCGAACAGGCTACAGCAGACCCCGAGGATCGAGACCGCGGTGCCGCCATCGGGCCAGGCGGATCCTATCCAGATCAGGCAGCCGCTAAGGATGATGACGAAGGCGCCGAAGGAAGTCCGCAGGGCGCTGAGCGGATCGCGATGGAAAACATAACCCTTCGCCGCGCCGGCGTCGGGGGGCAGGGCAGGCGACCGCCGGCGATAAACCGCCTTCGCCAGCCGCTCGCTCTCCTGCAGGAGGCGGATGGCTTCCGCCAGATGGCGCGCCAGGCTGAGCCGCAGCGCCTCGTCCATGGTCTGCGCGTCAGTAGCGTACCGGGCGATGAGCCGCTCGCAGCGGAAGAGAAGTCCGTCTGCCGAGGGCGCCGACCTGGCGGCTTGCGGGCCTGTCAGCCAGGCCTCTGCCTCCGCCAGCAGCGCCTGCAGGTCGTCAGGTGGCGGCCCGCTCCGCTGTAAACGGTCATACAATTCGCCATTGACGATCAACAGTCGCGCCAGCCGGTCGTGGATCGCTTTTCTCGCCTGGCGGTGAGGGACAGACAGGCCGTCATCCCAGGGCAGGTGGTGGTTAATGCCCTGGAGAAACTGCAGGCTCAGCGCCAGCCGCAGCGTTTCCGCCGCCACCGGCTTGCCTGCCAGCGTATCGGCGATCCGCTGGCGGGCGGTTGCCAGCGTCTGTGCCAGCGTGCTGTTAAACCGCCCGGCGATGCGCACCGGCAGCACGAAGCGATGGATCAGGCCGGCGCATAAGATACCGATGACGATCTCTTCCACCCGGGTGACGGCGAGGTCAAAAATCGTCCCGGGCGCGGAGACGGCGGGAAAGCCAATCAGGCTCGCGGTGTAGCCCGCCAGCAGGAAGGCGTACCCGCGCGGCGTGCGTTCAAGCAGGGACAGGCAGAGGCTACCCGCGATCCACAGGGCCAGCACGACGCTGCACAGGATCGGCTGGTTGACGAAGGTGGGCACGATGATCACGGTGGCCGCCGCGCCGACGACGGTCCCGACCAGCCGATAGACGCTACGGCTCAACGAGGCGCCCGCCGAGGTCTGCGAGACGATATAGACGGTGATGATGGCCCAGGAAGGCCGCTGCAGACCGATGGAGAGCGCGAGATAGTAAGCCAGCATCGCCGCGGCGAAACTCTTCGCGGCATAGATCACCGCCTGGCCATCGCTGCGCAGCGCGGCTGAGGGTGTTTGCGGCATGAAACGGCGCGCGACGGCGCCTGCGGCCCGCAGCCAGCGGGCCTGACGAAAGAGGATGATGTTCATGCCGCCGATTATTGCCGGCTTGCGCTTGCGGAGAAATACTCTATTCTGTCAAAAAATACCTGAATCTTGCCAACCGTATGCCATCACCCTTTGCCAATACGCTGTACGATCCGGACGCGTCTTCCTGCCCGGCCGTCGCGCGTCATCTTGATTTTGTCGAGTATGAAGCCGAAGTGCCGGTGCATAGCCATCGCAAAGGACAACTGATTATCGTGCTGTATGGCGCGGTGCGTTGTCGGGCGGAAAATAACCTGTGGATCGTGCCGCCTCGCTGCGCGGTATGGATCCCGGGCGGTATTGCCCACAGTGTGACCGCCACCTGGAACGCGCGCCTCAACTACCTGTTTATTGAACCCGGGGCGGCGGCGCTGCCCGACAGCTGCTGCGCGCTGGCGCTCTCTTCCCTGATCCATGAGCTGGTGGGGCGGCTCACCCGCGAAGGGGCGGACTACGCGGCGGATAGCCATGCCGGGAGACTGACCCGGGTGACCCTTGACGAGCTGGCGAACATGCCGGCGCAGCGCCTGAATCTGCCCGTCTCAGCGCACCCCAAAATACGCGCCATGGCCGACAGGCTGGTGAGTCATCCTGACGATCGCAGTACCCTGCCGGTGTGGGCGAAACGTCTGGCGCTGAGTGAACGCTCCCTGGCGCGCCTGATGCAGCGGGAGACCGGCCTCACCTTCGGACGCTGGCGCCAGCAGCTGCATCTGATTATTGCCCTGCAGGAGCTGGCCAGCGGCGTTTCGGTACAAAACGTGGCGGCTAAGCTGGGGTATGAGTCGGTGAATGCTTTCATTACCCTGTTTAAAAAAACGATGGGGACGACGCCGGCGCACTATTTTGCCGAACGGCAGACCGGCACTCGTTAAGAAAAAGGGACGGGCGACGACCGCTGGCCTGACGCCCGCCAGAGAGGGCGGGTAGGGGCTTAGGCTTTCGGCGACTTGATCTTAATAATAAATCGCTCATTCAGCCGGGTGATCCTCGCGCCAATGTCGCCAAACTCGGTGGCGATTTTAAAAAAATCGTCCGCGGCGACGTCGAAATCGAGTTCAATTTTCTGATGTTGTCCTGTCGCTAGTAATTCATAGAAATGGTCAAGGCTGCGGGCTTTTTCGCTGGGCATCGTATTTCTCCATGGTCAACCAATCAGCAGGGCGTTTATGACTTATCGCGCTTTCCGGATTATTCAGCAGAATGGCAATGGGGCCTGATATAAGATTATGCAATGACAGTAAGAGTGGGGTAGGGCGATATTATTCCGTGTTGTTAAACCGTGCGGTCGCGCGTTTGCCGGCGATACCATGACGGCAGGAACAATCCTGTGGCGTCGGCTGATGATAGACATTGTTTGATGACAATTTGATGTCAGTAAAATGAACCTGCAAGGGCTCGGGATTTCATATCGCTAAATAATTTTTATTCTGTGGCTGTTAAGGTAGTTCTTAACTACTTTATGGTGATGGGGCTTTATTTTTTATGGCCAACGGCGAGGGAACAACGATGCAATTACTTGATTTATTCGCAGGCTTATTGTGGTTAAGCAGCGTTATTTTCCTGCTGTTTGTTCTTGATGTGGTCATCACCCGTTATCTTTATCGTAAATAACCGACAGCGGCGACGGCGCTCGGCGTAGGGTACAGCGCCGGAGGATGATAGTATAACGCCGGGACTGATTCAGGAAGGAATGCGCGGTGGCCGGGAGAGTTGATTACGATATTGAAAAATACCAGTTTACCGAAGCCGGTGAAACGTCGCGGCTGCGGGAGCAGTGGCGCGAAGTCTATCAGGAGTGCCGTCAGCTGCAGGCCGGGGCAGAGGAGCGCCTGCGCATTGCGTTACTGAACGTCGACTATGTCACCAGCTTCGAGCTGCCTTTTCGCCTGCTGCTAGTGCGCGCGCCGCAGCTGATCGCCGACGTCCGCGAGACGCTGCAGCTCAGCCGTAAAGCCGCCGTGTTCAACGGCAAACGTTACGGCTGCGTCTACAGTTTGAAGCAGGATTTACAGGCTGTACCGGAGAGCTTTCATTACCACCTGACAAACCGCATTCGTCGCGTCGAAGCGACGGGCCTGACGGCGGCGCCGTACCAGCAGATCGCCCGGGAGATTAAACCTGCCCGGGATCGACTCCGCCAGGCATTAATCGCCGGCCTGCCGGTTACCACGCTTGATGCTCTGTTCTGGTTCGGCAGTCAGCGGGTGGCGGCGGACATTGCCCAGCTGCGCCGGTCCGGGATGGCTATTGTCACTGAGGAGGTGGAGGTCAGCGACAATCTGTTCAATACCACCCGGCGGGTACCGGTTTATCGTCTGACCAGCGCGTGAGCGGGCCTCGCTTCGCCCAGCCGCTGCCTCTGCAGGCAGTCGACCATTGCGCCATCAAACCAGACGCACAGCCCTCTGGCAGCATGCCGCGGAGCCGGTTCCCGCCACGCGCTGACGCTGAGCATGATCAGCATCAGCGCCAGCGGAACCACGTATATTCTTTTCACTACCCTGTTCCCGCTTCGCCTTTTCTGCCAGTAAGGTAGCGGGAAAATATGACGTTTCGTTGACCCGGCTGCCTGATTTATCGCCCGCAGAAGGCATGGCCGGCGGGGCGTGCCGGGTGATGCGTTATTCATCTTCGGCATAACAATATGACAAAACTGGCGGCTTGTTTTTTTCGTTTTTATTACACCATGTTTTTTATCCTGCAGGGAAAAGCATGAAGTCGCCATGCCTGGCGAAGGGGTTATCTTGTAACTGGCTGGTTTGAAACGATATTTTAATTGTGATTTACGCGGGTCTGACAGCGGTGGCAAATTTATATTAATTCACTTTACCGATCAATAAATTATATCTTGATAGCTTTTAGCTATCGAATGTTTCTTATCGATCATTTTAAACTATTTTTGTTAGCGGGAAATATATGACATGCTTTAACCCTTTCTTATTTCTGGTATTTTTTAAATGGTTAAAGAAAACGTGAAAAATACCTCTTATCGCTTCGTTCTGGAGCCCGCTATTAGCGATGGTGGCGGTTACCACTCGTGGGAATTGCTCACTAAAGACATTATAGCACCCGCACAAAATAACACCTCAGCGCCCACGTTTTCTTTCTCCACGCTCACCGAAAGCGATAAGCTTGCACTATTTACCCGACAAATCGAGTTGCTTTCCGTATTTGATTTTTCCCAGGTCGATAATAAGCCGATCTCTCTGAATATTGATGATTTATTAAGCCATTTTATTCTGACTGACCGCTATCTCTGTGATTTTCTGCGCTCCTGTAAAAACATTGCTCTGGAAATAAATGAGAATTTTCATGAATTTATCGCCGGTCGTGAACTGACGGCGCTGAGCACGCTGGCGGCGCTTTGCCCGGTCTGGCTGGATGACTTTGGTCGCGGACGAACGACGTTCCGGCTGCTGGAGCGATTTCGCTTTGATTGCGTCAAAGTGGATAAAGACTATTTCTGGGACAAAGAAAACGATCCCGCTTTGCCCGGGCTGTTACAGGCTATTCATACCCTGACCGGGCATGTGATTGTGGAGGGGATCGAAACCGAAAAGCAAAAACGGCTCATCAATGCGGCCGGGGATATCATTGGTCAGGGCCGTTACTGGAAGGATGAATATATCTTTCTTTGCTGCTGAGCGCCCGCCGGGGCCAGGTTCGGTTACCTGCCATGCTTTTCTTATCCAGTTTTAAACGAATGCTTTGTTACAGATAGTCTTTATTCCCGCGATGATAATCCAGTCTCTTTTACTTGCCTGAAGGATAACTCATTGTGAATACACGCTTGCGTAACACCCTGATCGCCATTGCGCTGACCACCTGCTTCACCGCCGCCAGCCAGGCGTCGACCTCGGCTGACGTGCCGTCTGTCTCGCAGGACCCGGTCGTCCAGCACCTGAAGCTGAGTGAGGATCAGGTCGCCAAAATCCAGGCGCTGCGTAAGGGCTTCGAAAACAGTGTGAGCCAGATTAAAATCAGCGGCTATCAGGACGGTGCCCTGGCCGACGTGATTCATTCCGGGAAATGGGATGAAGCCAAAGTCAAACAGCAGCTGGCTGCCTTTAGCCAACTGGATCAGCAGGTGCGCTATTATCGCGTGAAATACTACTTCGACGTCAGCCAGCTGCTGACCGCCGAGCAGCGTGAGCAGGTGAAAAAAGACCTCGCCGCGGCGATCAACTAACCCGCCTTCGCCATCCGCTCCGGATGGCGCTGCATCGGGCGACAGACGCCGTGTGTCCGGCGCCTGTCGCCCCGCTTGACTGACTTACTGGCCGTGGCCGTTTTCCAGACGGGCAAAATACTCCGGGGCAAACGGACGCGGGTCGACATCGGCAAACGGCGCACGCTCAAAGTGCGCTTTCAGCGCCCAGGGGACCGTGCAGTCAAAAATCGTCTTGCAGCTGATACCTTCCCCGCGGATCGACGGACTGTATTCCGGCGTCTGGGAAGGATCGAGCTGGTGACCGCGGATACCGGGGAGGGTGGTGATGCTGACATCCCCCTGCATGCGGGTGGTCATCGCCCACAGGATATCGTCGCTGTCAAAGATATCGACATCCTCATCAACCAGAATGATGTTTTTCAGTTCGGAATAGGTCGCCAGCGCCAGTAGCGCAGCCTGTCCCTGACGTCCTTCGTCGGCGGGCTGACGTTTTTTCACCTGCAGGATCCCCAGAAATTTACCGCCGCCCGCGGTGTGGGCGTAGACGTTTTGTAAAAAGCCCGGGATGGCGGCCTCGACGGCATTCCAGATACTGGCTTCGGTCGGCAGCCCGGCGAGGGTGGTATGTTCTTCCCCCGGTCCCACCAGCGTCTGCAGGATGGCATTGTGCCGCATGGTTACCGCTTTGACTTTGATCACCGGCAGCGACGGGTTGGCGCCGCCGCAGTAGCCGGGAAATTCCGGCATCGCGTGGCCGCTGTTGGTGTGTTGATCTTCCCTGACGCGCACGCCGGGCAGCAGTTCGCCTTCAATGACGATCTCGGCGTGGGCGATGGCTTTCTCCGGGACGCTGACGCCCTGCACCAGCTCCACCGGGCGCTGACGCAGCGCGCCGGCGACGCCCAGTTCGTTATAGCCAAACGGCGTGGTGGGGGCTTCGAAGCAGGCGCCAATATAGATGGCCGGATCGAGACCCATGTTGATGGTTATCGGCAGCGGTTTGCCGGCAGCCTCGGCTTTCTGGCGAAACACTTCGATATGGCGGCCGGCGGCAAGAAACATCGACAGCTCATCCCGGCCCTGCACGCACAAGCGGTGGATGGTGACGTCGGTGAGCGAGGCGTCGTCAGGATCGCTGGCCAGCGCCAGGCCCAGGCAGAAGAAGGGGCCGGCGTCGATCGGGGTGTTGGTGGGCGCCGGGAGCAGGGTGCGCAAATCAAAGTCCGGATCGTCGGCCAAAAAAACCTGCTCCTGACAGGGGGCGCTGCCGGCCGGAACCACCACCGGCGCGACCGGTGTTTTCACCGCTTTACCCACCTCCAGCGCCAGCTGCGAAGCTTCGCAGCCCAGCAGCAGCGCCGCCCGCTGGCGGCTGGCGTGCATGCCCACCAGAATGCGTGAATGCGGATAGCCTTTAATATTGTTAAACATCATCGCCGGGCCAATGCGGGTGGGGCGCTTCACGGTGCCGCCGGCGCCGATATGACGATATACGCCGGCCAGCTCGGCGTTAGGGTCCACCGGATGATTGGTTTCGAGGTATTGATTGTCATGCTGTTGCAGCAGCGCGATGGCGTCGCGCAGATCCTGAATCGGTGCGGTCATGATGTTCTCCTTAGCGTGTCGATGCGCACAGTATGCTTCGCAGGCTAATGGTTATCAATTGCATCATTTATGCGTTATTGATAAGATTTTTATTATCAATAAAACCCATGGAGTCCGGCCATGTCCTTGCGAGCGTTACGCCATTTTGTGGTCGTTGCCGAAGAGTTACATATGCACCGGGCGGCGGAGCGGTTACATATCGCCCAGCCCGCCCTCAGCCAGCAGATTAAACAGCTCGAGCAGCGTCTGGGGGTGGTGCTCTTCTCCCGCGCCAACCGCCGTCTGACCCTGACCGCCGCGGGCGAGGTCTTTTGGCAGAAGACGCGGCTGGCGCTGGAGATGGTCGACCAGGCGGCACTGGACGCCCAGCGCACCGCGCGGGGCGAGCAGGGAAGGCTGCATCTGGGGTATGTCTCCAGCGCGATGTACGACAGTAAACTGCCGGGGCTGCTGCGCGAGCTGCGCGCCGACTGGCCGGGGATTGAGCTGTCGCTGGTGCATGGCGATGTGCAAATGCTCTACGAAGCGCTGCTGGATCTGCGCCTGGATATCGCCATCATCCGCGCGCCGCTGGCCTCGCCGCCGGAGGCGCTGGTGGTCAGGCCGTTTGTGCGGGAAAAGCTCTGCCTGGCGCTCTATCAACAGCATCCGCTGGCGGGCGTGGGGGCGCTCAATCTGGCCTCATTGCGCGCGGATAACTGGATCTCGCTTGACGATCCGCAGGGCACCGGGCTGGAGCAGGTGTTTATTGACGCCTGCCGCGTCGCGGGCTTTACGCCGCAGGTGGCGCAGCGGATTAACGACGTCACCTCGATGATTAGCCTGGTCTCCGCCGGGGTCGGGGTGGCCCTGGTTCCGGTCTCGGCGCGGGCCTTACGCCTCGATAACGTGGTGTATATCGATCTTCAGGACCGGCTGGCGGAGAGTGAGCTGAGCATGGTTTACCACCGCCATATCCGTTCGGCGGTGGTGCGGAAAGTTATCTCGCTACTCAATGCGACCGAGCAATCACCCGGTTAGCTGGTCTTCAGGCGGCCAAAGCTGACAATCCTTGAGCGGCCCAGCTCTTTCGCCCGGTACAGCGCGGCGTCCGCCGCGCGCAGCAGGCTGTCGCTTTGGGTGTGCTGCGGGTAGCTGGCGATGCCAATCGACACATCCACCTGGCCTATCTCGGTCAGACCATCGCGCAGCGTCATCGCGTGCACCTGGGTATAGATCTCGCTGGCGCACTGGTGCGCCTCGGCTTCGTCAAGGCCGGGGAGCAGCACCAGAAACTCTTCGCCGCCGTAGCGGAAAGCCGTGCCGATATCGCGCACCGCGCGCTGCACGATGGTGGCGACGCTCTTAATCACCAGATCGCCGGCCTCGTGGCCGTAGCGGTCATTGATGGCTTTAAAATGATCGATGTCGATCATCAGACAGCTCAGCGGGGTGTGGGTATGGACCGCCAGCGCCATCTGTGAATGCAGCGCTTCGTCAAGATGATGGCGATTACGCAGGCCGGTCAGGGAATCGAACAGCGCTTTTTCCAGCAGGGCGCTGCGTAAGCGCTGATTGGCCAGCGCCAGGCCCAGCGCTTCCGCCATCAGCTCAAGGTAGGCCCGGGAAGGGGCGTCACTGGCGGTAACGTTCTGAAAGGTCAGCAGCCCGATGGCTTCGCCCTGGGCGATGAGCGGTACGCAGAGCGACTGGCCGGCGTGCGCCTCCGGCAGATGATAGCAGGTGATATCGGGTTCGCCCTGCACCGGCGGATGGCTGAGTCCCCGACGTATCGCCCAACAGTCGTCGGGTGAAAAGGGCGTCGTCTCCCCGGCGGGCGCCAGCCACTGCGCCACGCAGCGCATCTGCCAGGGGTCGGTATCCAGAATATACAGTTTCCCGGGGATCGTCGGGGCGATATTCGGCGCAAACAGTTCCGCCACCTTAATCACATCCTCAATGGTTTCACAGCCCTGCAGACGCTGGGTCATGCGCGCCAGCAGTTCGCGGATCGCCCAGTCAGCGTCGCGCTGCTGCTCCAGCTGCTGGCGGGCCAGGCCGTTCTCGCGAAAAATGCGGATGGCCTGGGCCATATCGCCAATCTCATCCACCTGAGTGAACTGCGGCGTCTCCACCGCATAGTCCTGGGAGGCGAGACGCTGCACCACGTCGCTCAGGCGAACCACCGGATAGAGCACCCGACGTTTGAGAATAAAGCCGAGGACGAACAAAAACATCAGCGCGGTCAGGCCGACCATGATTTCCGACAGGGTGCGCCAGATCCGCGAGCGTTCGGTGGCCTGGTCAATGGCGACGGCGGCGCGATTTTCGAGCATCTGGCGGAAGCGATCGATCTGCGTCTGCATGCGTTCCAGCTCGGTCTCGTATGCATTACCGTACAGCACCGCGATGGCCGCTGGCGCATCGCCGTGGGCGACATGCGCCAGGGCGGCCTGTTGTTCATCCTGCAGTTCAGCGGCAATCTGCAGGCCATCGTGCAGCAGCGCCAGCTCCTCGCGGCTGGCGCCGTTATCTTTCAATCTGGCCAGCCGCAGCTCAATACTTTTGTCGGTCCGCTGCAGCTGCTGGTACTGCTCCAGCGTCTCCGGCGAGGGCTTAACCACGTATAGCCGGGCGAGGTCTGACAGCGCCCAGGCGTCGTTTTCCACCTTGTCGGAGAGGGTATCAAAGACCTGGCGCTGCTGTACCGCCTGGCGTTCGACGCGGTCTGCGCTGGAGGCCATGAGCATGGCGCTCCCGGAGGCCAGCGTCAGGCCGACGGTGATCCCGTAGGCCCAGTTGGTGATGGTGGCGATTCTCACCCTGTGTTTCCTTGCATGCAGATGAAGCTGTTTTAATTTATAGAACCCGTCCCCGTCACGACGGTGGTCCGCTTCAGGGACGGTGCTCGCTGCGGGGGTGTTCGAGGGTCTGAAGAATGATGGCGTGTAGCGTTTCCGCATGGTGGCGCAAAACGAGAAAGACATCGCGATCCAGAGCGCCATTTATAACATCCGTTTCCATAATCTGTAAGGCCTCCTGCCAGGCCATCCCTTTACGATAAGGGCGATCTTCGGTCAGGGCGGTGAAAATATCGGCGATGGAGATAATGCGGTCGGCGAGGGTCAGGTGATCCTTTTCGAGATGCAGAGGGTAGCCGCTGCCGTCCAGTTTTTCATGATGATTCGAGGCCCAGTTGATAATGTCGCCAAGCTCGCTGTAGTCGCTAAGGAGATCCCCGGTCATGTAGCTGTGCTCGCGTACCTGGCTCAGCTCGTCGTCATCCAGCTCCCCCTCTTTTTCCAGAATAGAAAGAGGGATATAAACCTTACCAATGTCGTGCAGATAGCCGGCAACCTGTATTTGCTGGCAGATGGGCTCCGGCAGCTGCATCCAGTGGGCAAGCTGGCGGGCGATTTCCCCCACCATAATACTGTGGCTGGCGGTAAAGCTGCTGTAGGTGTCGACAATTTTGGCAATCAGCAGGCAGACATCTTTCAGACCGTCAATATCCAGATACAGCGTGTTGATGGGGGCAATAATTTCCAGCAGCCGTTGAATATGCCCGGGATGCAGGTGCTGCCAGAAGTTCGCATTTTCAGCGACCTCGCACAGGGTATCGCAGAGTAACGGATCGATCTCCCGGTGCAGGGTGACGAACTGCTCCACCACTGCCCGCGTGGGCCAGGCGGTCACGCGGCTATCCGCCGGCAGCAGCCGTTCAAAGGCATCGGCGAAATAGACAATATGCTGTTCGCGGCTGCCGCGGTGCTCCGGGCTAAAGTGGTGGTCGCGAATCAAGGGGACGATGGGCCGGAAGGTTGCTAACCCCTCGAGCATCGCCGCCCCCTGGCGCTGATGCGGATCATGGATATTATCGATGGCATCCAGCGAATGAATGGTGCGTCTATCACCCAGTACGCCGATATCGTGCAGCAGCGCGGCGCAAAAGATGGTCTGCTGCCGCTCGGCAGGCAAGCCCAGCCTTTGCGCCAGCGTCAGGGCGATTAAGGCCGTTCGTTGCATATGCCGGTGCAGATCAGGGTTAATGATCTGAATGACGTTGGTGGTCAGCATCAGGGCCGACTTCAGGGCAATACGCATTTCTGTTCTCCGTTCGCGTCACCCGGCGGGCATAAATGACCTCGGGGGTGCCGGAAGTGTCGATAATCTGATCCCAATGCGTGTTGTGTGTTGCTGAAAGGGTAAAAACTCATAATGTATGGGTTCATGGCGCCTGCCCGGTTCAGATCCAGTCATGCACCAGATTTGGGCGATGTTGATGCGAGAACCTTATTATTGTCTGATAGTTAACCATTTACCCCCCGTAAAAGATATCAATTCTGGCAAGCCCTTTGCATTAAGCAAGCGTAAGTTTGATTAATGTCTATGAAGGGAGTGACTTGTATGAATTTTAGAGCATTACTTGCCATTGCGTTACTGACGATGAGCAGCCTGGCGTTTAGCGAGACGCGCTTACCGCATATTGTCATTTTAGCCACCGGCGGGACGATTGCCGGCTCGGCGGCCAGCAATACCCAGACGACGGGCTATAAGGCCGGGGCAATTGGCGTGCAGACGCTGATTAGCGCCGTGCCGGAAATAAGTAAAATCGCCCACGTCGAAGGTGAGCAGGTGGCGAATATCGGCAGTGAGAATATGACCAGCGATATTATTCTGCAGCTCTCGAAGCGGGTGAATGCGTTATTAGCCCGGGATGATGTCGATGGCGTGGTGATCACTCATGGCACCGACACCCTCGATGAAACCCCTTATTTCCTCAATCTGACGGTGAAAAGCAATAAACCGGTGGTCTTTACCGCCGCGATGCGTCCGGCGACGGCGATCAGCGCCGACGGGCCGATGAACCTGCTGGAAGCCGTCACCGTCGCCGCCGACCCGGATGCCCGTGGGCGCGGGGTCATGGTGGTGCTTAACGACCGCATCGGCGCGGCGCGCTTCGTCACCAAAACCAATGCCACCTCGCTGGATACTTTCCGGGCGCCGGAGGAGGGTTATCTTGGCGTCGTGGTGGGGGGAAAACCCCAGTTTGAAACGCGGGTGGATAAAATTCATACCCTGCGCTCGGTCTTCGATGTGCGTCAGCTGAAGGCTCTGCCGAAAGTGGTGATCATCTATGGTTACCAGGACGACCCGGAGTATATGTACGATGCGGCGATCGCCCATCATGCCGACGGTATTATTTACGCCGGCACGGGGGCGGGTTCTGTATCGGTACGTAGCGCTGCTGGTATTAAAAAAGCGCAGCAGGCGGGCATTGTAGTGGTGCGCGCCTCCCGCACCGGCAGCGGCGTGGTGCCCCCGGACGACAGCCAGCCAGGGCTGGTGGCCGATTCCCTCAACCCGGCGAAAGCGCGTATTCTGCTGATGACGGCGCTGA
The DNA here is from genome assembly GCF_059759695.1 of Klebsiella sp. M041. Lineage (NCBI taxonomy): Bacteria > Pseudomonadati > Pseudomonadota > Gammaproteobacteria > Enterobacterales > Enterobacteriaceae > Klebsiella > Klebsiella sp. M041. The sequence goes on along the minus strand of NZ_JCAXWU010000026.1, from coordinate 6,942 downwards.
CGCAGACGAAAAATCCGCAGCTGATCCAGCAATACTTCCACACCTATTGATCCTCTACGTCCAGGGCGTGGTTCGCGCCCTGGCCGCGTTGTTCTCTCAATGACCCGACGCGAGTGCAAACCGGCGGCGGATCATTGTCCGTCATTCACCCCCGCCTGTTTTTATGCGCGAGGCGTAAAGAAATATTTTTTTAGCAGCCGGCGAGGGCGCCATTAAAATGCCTCCGCAGGGAAAGACGAGTATTTTTAAAGCAGGCTTAAATAAGCCTATTCTTAATTATTGTCTTAAGGCGAATTTAATCTTCCTTATGCTGATAGATTAAACATGATGCATTCCACGGCGCGCGCGCTTTAATTATCACGCCCACAAATGACGATGCGACGCGATGCGCCACGCCGCTGGCCGCGCGGCTTAGCGGACGACATCTCCCCGCAGGCAGGGCGCTCCCGATGAAGAATTCGGTTTTTTCTGCTAGTAACGCGGATGATTAGCGTGAAAATGATATACATGATGAATATATTAAAAGGGCCGCAAGATTTAAGTTTACATTTAGTAACATTTGTGCCGCAATTATGTTTTTTTGTCAGCACGCAGTTTTTTACTTGCCGGAAGGAATTTCGCCGGATTAGTATTGTCGAACTTGCTGTACGTACCGCCTAATGATGATAAATGGACTCTGTTTTCCTTAAGCGTTACCACATAATTAATGTTTACAGGAAAAATCATGGCCTGCGTATTTCATAAACAACTTTTACACCCGCGCAACTGGCTGACCTGGTTCGGGCTCGGCATTCTCTGGTTGATCGTGCAACTGCCTTATCCGCTGCTGCATTTTATCGGCACCAGCGCGGGTCGTCTTTCCCGACGCTTTCTCAAACGCCGCGAACATATCGCCCGGCGCAATATTGAGCTCTGCTTCCCGGAGATGTCGCCGGCGGCGCGCGAGACCCTCATCGATCAAAACTTTATGTCGCTGGGAATGGGACTGATTGAAACCGGCATGGCCTGGTTCTGGAGCGATGAGCGGGTTAAAAAATGGTTTGATGTCGAGGGCTTTGCCAACCTTAATCATGCGCTTAGCGGCGGGAAAGGGGTGATGGTCGTCGGCGTACACTTTATGTCGCTGGAGCTGGGCGGACGCGCCATGGGGCTGTGTCGTCCAATGATGGCCACCTATCGTCCGCACAACAGTCCGCTGATGGAGTGGGTGCAAACCCGCGGTCGCCTGCGCTCGAACAAAGCGATGATCGATCGCAACAATCTGACTGGCCTGGTACATGCCTTAAAATCAGGCGAAGCGGTATGGTTTGCTCCGGACCAGGATTACGGCCCCAAGGGCAGCGTGTTTGCGCCGTTTTTCTCCGTCCCGCAGGCGGCTACCACCAACGGCACCTATGTGCTTTCCCGTTTATCAGGGGCGAAAATGCTGAGCATCAGCATGGTGCGCAAGCTGGATCGCCAGGGCTACAGCCTGCACATTAGCGAAGTGATGAATGACTATCCGGGTGAGGATAAGCAGATTGCCGCCGGCTATATCAACAAGGTGATTGAGCGCGAGATCCTGCGTGCCCCCGAGCAGTATCTGTGGGTGCATCGCCGTTTTAAAACCCGCCCGCTGGGTGAACCCTCCGTCTATTAACCTTCCCGCACAGGCTGCGCTTTCAAAATCCCGACAGTTGGGGTAACGTGAGCCGGATCATGTTTTAGTCGTGCGCGAAGGAGTGCAGAGTGTTCGCTGAGTTTGGTGTTCTGAATTATTTGACCTACCTGGTCGGGGCGGTGTTTATCATCCTCGTCCCTGGCCCTAATACGTTTTTTGTGCTGAAGACGGGCATTGCCCACGGCGTAAAGAAAGGCTATCTGGCGGCGGCGGGCGTCTTTATTGGCGACGCGGTGCTGATGTTTCTGGCCTTTGCCGGCGTGGCGACGCTGATTAAGACCACGCCGGTGCTGTTTAACGTCGTCCGTTACCTCGGGGCGATTTACCTGTTGTGGCTGGGGGGCAAAATGCTCTATGCGGTGCTGACCCAGCGTGACGGCCAGGCCGACGCCAGCGCAGAGCCGGCGAGCGCGATCCTCAAACGCTCCCTGACCCTGAGCCTGACCAACCCGAAAGCGATTCTGTTTTATGTGTCGTTTTTCGTGCAGTTTATCGACGTCAACGCCAAAGCTCCCGGGGTGGCGTTCTTTATTCTGGCGCTGACCCTCGAGGTGATAAGCTTCTGCTATATGAGCTTTTTGATCCTCTCCGGCTCGTTTGTCACCCGCTACGTCAAAACCCGCAAGAAGCTGGCCAAACTTGGCAACAGCCTGATTGGCCTGGTTTTCGTTGGGTTCGCCGCGCGCTTGGCTACCCTGCAGTCCTGATCCCCACGGGCCGGTTACCCACAGACCGGCCCGCCGCCTCTTATTCTGCTCTGTAACAAAAACCCTTCATTTTTTATTGCATTGGTGTTACATATACAGCCGTTTATCGCTCAGCAAAAAGGAAGCCCGGATGATTCTGCAAAAACTCCTCAGCAATAAAAACTGCAAAAAATACTGTCTGTCGCTCGCGACGGTGTTTGCTATCGCGCTGGCGGTGGTAGGACGGGCGACCTTTGGCGGCGTGGTGAGCGAGTACAATATGCCGTACTCGGAGTGGACGACGTCCATGTTCTTCCTGCAGGGGGCGATGGTGACGGTTTACAGCATCGTCTTTACCGCGCTCTTCGCTATTCCGCTCGGCTTTATTTTCCTCGGCGACGAGCGTCAGGATTAAGCGTCAATGGGCGAACCAAAGTTCGCCCTGTTTTATCGGCTCATCAACAGCGTGAAGCATTAATCATCGTCATGATAGTGATGATGGTGGTGATGGCGATGGTGGTGATGGCCATCGTCAACAATGCATCCCGATAACAGCGTGCACAGCGCAATGATCAACGGTAACACGATCGGTTTTTTCATCCTTACTTCTCCCGCTATTTTTCTTTCCCCGGGGCCGAGAATGCCGCGGCGGATAACGTGAGTGTAAAGCGTTAACTTATTGATGGGATAGGACAACTCCGCAATATCGCCGCGGCGATCACCACCAGCCGAACTGGGCGCCGGCCACCGCCACGATGGCGACAACCAGCATAATAATGGTGCTTTTTTTCATTATGCCCCGCCCGGCGCCGCATAGCCGCCGACAAAAAACCAGCTGAGAAAGACGACGGCGACGATAAAGATCGCCACCGGGAAAAGAATACCCAATTTCATGATAGTGTCCCTGTACCCACGAATGATGCCCAGCATGATACTGGATATCGCGTGACTTTAGTCAATATGAATAAAATTCTCCTGCCGGCGAGACTTCTTATCCTGATACATCGCCTCATCGGCAGCGCGTAAGGCCGCTTCAACATCGATACTCTGCGGATCGCAGATGACCACCCCGAAGCTGGCGCCCTCATAGTTGATACGCTGTTCGCCGAGGAAGAAGACGCCGCACAGGGCCTGGCGCAGGGTGGTGACATACGCCTGCTGCGCCGCGGGCGGCTGGGCGCTACCGACGATCAAAAACTCATCGCCGCCAAGGCGGCCAACGATATCTTCACGGCGCGCGACGGCGGTGAGTCGTTCGCCGACCTGCACCAGAAAGCTGTCGCCGCACGGATGGCCGAACCGATCGTTAATGGCTTTGAAACCGTCGAGATCGATAAAAATGAGCGCGACCTGTTGCTGCTGAGCGCGGGCGGAGGCAAAGCGTAGCGCCAGCTGCTTAAACAGCGCGCGGCGATTAGGGAGCTGGGTGAGCTCATCGGTAGATGAGTGCAGCTCCAGCGCGACGTTTGCCGCCTGCAGCTGTTGCACCAGGGTGTCTTTTTCCACGTAGTGGGAAATGAGCTTCGCGAACAGGCCCATGACCTGTTCACCTTCAAGATTATAAGGCTGTTGTTGCCGGCTGGTGGCGCAGAGGGTGCCGAACAGAGAGCCGTCGGCCAGGCGCACAGGAATGCTTAAAAAGGTGGCGATCCCCAGCTCCTGGGCGGCGATGCAGGAGTGCCAGCGACGGGCGACGTCATTGCTAAACGTACACTGATCCTCAAGGGCGCGTTTGCACAGAGATTCATCCCAGGGGACGGAAAATCCTTCCGGGATCTGCATTTCGCTGCTGTTGTGGGCGAACATGATCTGCTGCCGCTGGGCGTTAATATCGATGCGGGTAAGGTAGGTGGACTCCATTCGCGTCACCGCCTCCAGCATCTCCAGCAGCTGGCGCACCAGGGTTTCCAGGGACTGTTCCGTAGCGAGGGTTTGCGACACCCGGGCAAGAATAAAATCTGACATGAATAATACAGCTCCAGCACGCCAAACGTCACCCCAGCATATTGGGCTGCAAACGGACATCAGCGTCGAGTAAACAGTGATATTTTTAAATTTATCACATCTGTCTGGGGAATACTTGTCGACACGGCGGGAAAAAAAGCCCCGTCGAAGGGAGATCACTCAGGAAACCGTGGATTTCAACGTGATGATAATGATGCTTCCCCCATTAATTATAAAATGCGCCGCGAACTGTGGTGTCGTAGCAACCCAGCACAACGCTGTAATGAGATGATGGCCAGTATTATGGAATCACTCGACGGTCAGGGAGAGTAGCGGTTATCGGATTGATATGTTAGCCACTTTCCGCATAGCGATGCATAAAAGGAGCTGCGCTGTATGGCGTTCGTGTCGCTGAGCCGTACCATGACGGTACCGTGCACTGGCGTTTGTTGTGTTTTTTGCGCAAAAAACATCGACGTGCAATCACAGAGATGCTGCGTCGTTTCGCTATCCTAGAAGATCGCGCCGAACTAGGTAATAACACTGGCGCTCGTTTCAAATCAAAGCTGATAGACCCGCGAAAGGGGACTCCGGCCAGCTATATTGCAAAGCACGTCAGTCAAAACATCGATGGGCGTGGACTGGGTGGCACCGTCAGTAAGGAGACAAGGAAATCACTACGCTATAGTGCCGAGAACGTCACTGCGTGGGCATCGTTGCACCGTGTTTAACAATTCCGTTTTTTAGGGTTCCAGGCCGCCAGGCGTACCGCGAGTTACGATTGTTCGCATCGCAGGCTACTCGTGCAACGAAAACCAGCAAACCGGGTGCTCCGGTACTTATGGCTCCAAAACTGGATGCTGTGCTTGCCGCTGATGTTGGCTGTTTTGCAACCTACATCATGAAGCAGAGCGTTGTACTAATTACCTCATTCATACCGCCGACGAGTCGACAATGAAACCAGGAACCTATGGTGAGCACGGGATCTGTATTTATTGCATTTGGTCACCAATCACCGGCAAGGAAAACAAAATATGCAACCACGTTCACACATGGAAGATGGCGAAAAAGGCTCTCGCTAACCTAGGCGCTGAAAGCGCCGCCAAGGGCGACCCCGTCGCCCTTGGACTTGTGGCAATAACTGTCCTCAGTCTTCCAAGGGCTTATAAAAAGTGATTGTGAATGATGTTGAGATATCGGAACAGCTTGTTCGATGCTGTAAAGGGGAGAGCCGAGTTTGGCATGAGCAACTTACTGTCCCACTAAAACTCTTCCATGGTAGCTTCTGAAATACTATAATTCTTTAATGATCATCCTTTTAAGGGAAGCAAATGAATTTAATTAAATTGGAAATACATAAACTTTTTGGGCTTCTTGATTATGAACTCCCATTGGATAAAGATGAAATAACCATGCTTACCGGTCCTAACGGTTATGGTAAGACAATGATTCTTAAGATTATTAACAGTATTTTGTCAAATAAGCTTAATATATTATGTAAGTTAAAGTTCGAAAGTATTTTTTTACATTTTCAGGGAGGTGGTGTATCTATTCAGCATGGTGATAAGGATAATGCCCTGAATTTAGAACATTACGATAGTGATTCAAATGTTTTCGCTGTTGAAAATCTAGAGTTGGAAACAGAATTAGTTAAAAATAATGATTTGGTTATTTTTCAATGGAGCTCTGAAGAGACTAAACGGACCTATAAAAACGTAAAAGAAAAGCAACTAAGTTCTGAAATTTTAAGTTTTTTAACATCAGATGAAATTGTCTCTTTTATCCGTGCTGATAGACTCCAGGCGGAAGAAGGGAATGACAGTGTTATAGATTCATGTGCCTCTAAACTTAAAAATCTAATGGAAACTGCTCAGGATGAATCTGCAGCATTAAGTCAAAAATTAGACGCTACATTCCCCATTAGACTTTTTGAACGTCTGGAACAACAAAAAAGATTTTCCTCTACAAATATTCAAGCACGTTTGAGCGGTATTCAAGATAAACGGCGTAATTATATGCATTATGGATTGATTCATTCTGAAGATAATTTAATGCCAGATAAAAGCACTTCGCTAAATAGTAGCAATGAATACTTAGGGGTTCTTGATCTTTATATAGAAGATGCATTAGGTAAGCTTTCGCCTTTTCAAATTTTGCATCAGAAAATTGATCTTTTTGAATCAATTCTTAAAGAGAAAATACTTGCTTTTAAAAATGTTGTTATTGATAGAGAAAACGGTTTTTATTTTAGAAGCTTAAGTGGAGATGTGGTTGAGCGAAACTCGCTTTCATCAGGTGAACAAAACCAAATAGTTCTTCTATTCAATTTGATTTTTGATCTAGCCACTCAAAAAGTGATTCTAATCGATGAGCCCGAAATATCTTTGCACGTCGCTTGGCAGCAAACATTTTTGGATTCTTTGAAGAAAATTCAAAAAATAAATGAGTATGAAAAAGTTATAATTGCTACTCATTCACCTCAGGTAATCAGTAAAAACTGGCCATTAACATGGCTTTGTTGAATAAATCGAACTTTTGCTAAGTTGAAGGATCAGATCACGCATCTTCCCGACAACGCAGACCGTTCCGTGGCAAAGCAAAAGTTCAAAATCACCAACTGGCCCACCTACAATAAAGCCCTCATCAACCGTG
>NZ_JCAXWU010000025.1:0-51139 GCF_059759695.1 Klebsiella sp. M041 | reverse complement strand
GCTGGATCGCACGCGAGCTCGGTATCAGCAAGAATACCGTCGCTGACATCGTGCAACGACACAGAGCTAACGCTTAGGGTGTCATTTCGCCCTCAGCCGGAACCGACCCCTAATACCAGGACGGCTGGCTGACCCACCGCAGGACCTGGCCCGTGACGGCAAAGGCAAACAGAATATTCCCGGAATACCACGGGTACCCGATGAGCATAAACGACACCTGGGCGACCAGCGCCCAGCCCCACAGGCTGTTCAGCTGCGACTGGCGTATTTCCGCGTGCCGGGCCAGATTCATTCCCCATGCCAGACCGAACAGCGGAAAACAGCCCCGTCCCAGCAGGCGCATCACTTCATTGTTTCCGGCCAGCAGTAAGCCGGTGTGGTCAGTCACCATCAGTACCAGTGCGACCGTTTTAATCATATCCGTTTGTCCCGGTGCCCAGGTCAGCAGGCGATGAAGCCAGCGGTCTGTCGCACCTGGAAATGTGTGTTGTGCTCTCATGTTTTTTTCCTTTTAGCGCTCCGGCAGACTGCCCGATTTTAATCGGGGAGGCTGCCGGAGCAGACAAGCCGCAGGCGCGTCAGTCGCCCCCGAGGGTTTTCTCGCGGTTAAGGTCACGAACCATGTCCCGCTCCACAGCCTGCAGACGCTCACGCTGCAGACGTTCTGAGGCCACCTGTTGAATCGCCTCCTCCTGGCGCCGGAACTGAGGATCATCCGGTAGCGTCGTTTTCTCCGTACCCGGCCGGTCACGCTCCAGTCCGCGAATGACGTCCCCGATAACCTCTTTCACCCGGTCCGCCGGCTCGCCGGCTTTACGCGCCTCCCCGGCCATTTCCCGGGCAGTCTGTTCCGCCTTTTTTTCCATTTCCCGGCGCTGCTGTTCTTCTGCCGCCCGCTGTGCCAGTACCTCTGGCGGGAGGATAATGTCAGCCCCGGCCTGCGGTACCGGAGCCACCGGCGCCGGTTCAGCCCATACCCGCCCACCGGTCATGGCCCCGGGGTTCCAGGGGCGGTCATCACCGGCCAGCCGCACCACCACCCCCGTATCGGGATTGTCGCGGGCCATTCTGACGCCCTCCCCCATATTCCCGGCCAGCAGGCTTTCTCCGTTGCGGCTGTTCTGCAGCGCCACGAACCGGGCGTCTTCATTGCCCATAATTCGTCCCTCTCCGCCGATAGCCTCCAGCCGTCCGTCCCGATCGGTCAGCGGGCTGAGCCAGATACCGGCGGCTTTCCCGTTTTTATCAAATGCCGGCAGCGCCACATGCGGCTGAGGGTACTTTTTCCCCGGAGAAATGAATTTTCCTGGTGAACTTCCCTGTGCCAGACCGGACTGCTGCAGGGCTGCCCGGCCCGCGGCGGTTTCATCCAGTGGCCTTGCCCGCCCGAACAGCAGATCGGCTGTTTTCACCGCCCGGTCGTTACGGGGTTCAAGAATATCGTGCGCCGTCGCTTTCTCAGGTGAATTCTTGATGGCCTTTATCCAGCCCTCACGGTTGTCGGTGTAGACCTGAACATGCTGTTTCATGCGGGATAAAGCCACATAGGCAGACTCAAAGCTGGCCATCTGTTCCCGACCACCGGCCACCCCTTCCAGCGCGATGGCATACGGTTCGCTGGCCCCCTGGGCACCGTGGGCGGTGATGGCGTAGGCGAGGTCGATATGCTGCTGTGCCTGCTCCGCCTTCGGGGTCAGCGTACGGGTGATTTTGCCATCAGACAGCGTGACACTGTCACCCGAAACAAACTGCACTTCCCAGATACTGTTGGCCACATAGCCGCGCTCCGGGTCACTTTTGCTGAAGCGCATTCGGTCCCCCTGAGACACGGTGATCTTTTCCTGACGATAGAGCGTGACGCCTTCTGCCGATGCCTCCCGGGGTGAGATAAATCGCTCCTTTCCTTCACTGTCTGTCAGGGTGATCAGCTGATTATCCTTATCCACCTTGCTGATACGGTGGTATACGTTATCAACCAGCGCCACCGCCTCCTTGTGAGCCGTCCAGGTCGACAGTTTGCGCAGTTCACCGTCACGGATGTTACTCGTGACCAGCACCGGCAGGGTGATTTCCTCTTTGCCGGTTTCCCCGTTCTCCCGCCGTGCGTCATGGATCAGACTGTTCAGCGCCAGCCGGTCCTTATTCAGATGGGTGATCACCAGCGTCTGCGACTGTGCCTCCGGGGTCCGTCCGGTATAGTCCTTCACCAGCGCCTCGTAGAGCGTCGCGGGCTGACCTTCCGGCAGGGTTTTCCCCTCGCTCAGCGCCTTTTCTATCGCCTTTTCCTGCTTTGGCGTGAATTCCACCACAGAACTGCCCGGCGCCCATGAGCCTTCTTTTCTCGGCACCTGCTCCGGCGTGACCTGCTCGATGGTGGTCAGGGCGCGGTGCACATCCCGCTCAATCAGGCTGTAGACCGCCGGTCGCAGCTCAGGCATCTGACGTACAATCTCTTTCATGATGGCAACGTCGGCGGCGCTGCGCTGCTGCATCAACCTGAACGGCTGGCCCGGCGCGATGGGCTGCAGCTGGTCGTTATCCCCACTGGACACCGCCCGTCCACCGCCGGCGACGATGAGGGAGTGGGCTTTTGCCATATCGGCCAGCCCCACCATTGAGCTCTCGTCGAGCAGGAACAGGGTGTTGCTGAAATCGGGTGTCTGGCCATTGCGCTGCAGCAGCTGCGTGTCGTGGAGGAACGATGCCGTCGTGCGCGCATCCACGCCAGCACTCTGCATTTCCCCGACCGCGCGATACGTCGGCGCCAGACCGATGACGCGCGGACGGGTCTCTTCCGGCAGCAGACTGATGGCACTCATGACTGCCCGGAACTGGGTGGTTTTCCCCACCCCGGCATACCCCTGAACCACCGTGAAGCGGTCCGTGCTTTCCAGAATCATCCGGGTCGCCGCCCGCTGTCCGGCGGTCAGGTCCGTCATCAGACTGGCCGGCACGCGGTCCATCAGGGGGGCCACCGCGTCTTTACCTTCCAGCACGTGGGTCAGGATGCTTTTTTCGGCGTCCCAGGTCTGACGGGAAATCAGCAGGTCATTGCCGTAGCCGTGCGCCACCGGTACATTCAGCAACTGCCCCGACCTGATTTGTGCCTGGATGGTCGTGTCGATGTCCGCCATCGAAACCTTCCCGCCCCCGGTTTCCATTGCCGTCGCCAGCAGCTGGGGCCGGGAGAAGGTCAGGTCCTGGCTCTCAAGCAGCGGGATGGCCAGGTGAATGGCCTGTTCTGCCGGGGTATGCAGCCCGGCCTTCTGCTGCGCAATGGCCGCATCCAGGTCCGTCTCGCCGGATCGGGACTTCAGCTGCTCTGAGACCACGCTGAACGCGGTATGCCGCGACAGCTTCTCCGTCGTACGCGCCGCATCCTGGGCCGAGTACAGCCGGAGATGACTTCCGCTCTGCGCCAGCTGGTTGAGGGTGGCGTTATCCAGCTCACGCTGCGTCACCGACGCAAAGACCGTTGCCGTCTCGCTAACCGACCTGCCGGGACTTTCCACCCAGCCGTGGCCGATTTTAATACCGTCAAACACGCCCGCGCCCACGGCCAGGGTCTGCGTGGTTTTCTGCCCCGGCCGCTGTACCGTCAGCTGCCCTTCCTCCACTTTCATCACCGTGATGCTTTCCCCGCCCTTCAGGCGTGTGTCCGGTATCTTCCCGAGCACCGCCAGACGTTCCCCCTCTGCCACCGGCAGTGTATCTGCCCGGAACAGCGTCCACTGGCTGTCGACCGCGGAAACCTTCAGATCCAGACGGACCCCATCCCGGTCTTTCAGGGTCAGCATATTGCTGCTCGCGGTCACCCGGTCAATGACAAAGCGATCGTGCGTCCGGTTCTCCGGATCCCAGCGTTCCATCACCATCCCCTCCCGGTAATAATCCCGCACGCCCCGGCTTTTACTGTCCAGCCACACCGGCGTCAGGGCTGTAATGGTCGTGTCTTTCTCACCCAGCACCCCCTCCTGTCTGAGGGAGTCACGGATAAGGCCGTTGAGTACGCTCTGTTCACGCGTCCCGCTGATTTGGGCCACGCTTTCCTGCCCTTCACGTACGCTGACGGCAAACTCCTGTGCCAGCCGGCTGTAGCGTGCTCCTTTATCCGGTTCACTGATGATGTCGGCTGTGGTCTGTTGGCCCCCCTGCCAGCGATACGTATTCACGCCGCTGTCCTTCAGCACCGTCAGCGCACTGCCGGTCCCGCTGCGCTTCCCGCTGTCTGAGAGCAGGACCTGCACGTTATGGCGCATCGCGCCATCGAGCAGGGAAATCGTTTCCTTCAGGCTCAGCTTCTCCGCCTGATCCACGATGAGTGTTCCGCCCGGAATAAACGCCGTCCCGTCCTGCAGGGCGGATTTACCGGTCACCGTTTCCCCGGCCAGACGCACATCACCGGCGAGAAAATCACGTGAGCGGTTATCGGCCGCCAGGATATGGACGTCACGCCCCTGCTCCCGGGCCATCAGGGTTAACTCGGCCACCCGCTCCCGCTGGCCGGTTGCACCGCCCTGACCGGAAACAATACCCATTACCAGGCGATCCTGCGCCAGCACGCTGACGGCATCGCTGAAAGGGACCTGGCGCACCACAGACGCATCGGGCGTGACGGAGACATGATTCTGGCGCTGTACCTCCTGACTCAGGGCTTTGACGGCGAGTTCATCGAGAACGTGGATGTTTGAGGTGAACAGGCCTTTCTCGCGATCGAGAGGGATAAGCTGCTCCCGTTCAATGGCGGCATCGATGCCCTTTCTCGCCAGATCAAACACACCGTCCTTCGCCTCCAGCTGGCCGACCGTGCGTGCCAGCAGGTCGGCATACGTGAATTGCACCTTGCGGTCGCTGAGACCGGCAATCGCTTTCGTCACCACATCCGTGATATCCGGACCGTCAGTGTTCACCGGCGCGGCAGGTGCACGGGCCAGCTCTGCGGCTCGCGCATCGGCGGCCTCACGGTACCCCCGGATGTCAAACCCGGTCTCCTTCAGCGTGTTCATCCACTCCACCATCTTCTCTGCCGGATCGATGGCTTCTTTCGACTTGCGGGTATCGAGCGCGGCCACATCCCGTGACTTCAGGGAGGCATCGGGTCCTGCAGCCTCCCTGACCTCCTGAGACCGGGTGGAGAAGGGTTCCACAGGGACCCCTTTCATCTCCCACATCCCGTGTTTGCCCACGACTTCCGTCTCATAGCCAAGCTTCTCAACCAGGGGTTTGAACGCCTCCCGGTAAAGCTTCCCGAACGCTATCTGGTTCGCGTACACGTTCTCGATAAAACCTGTTTTACCGATCTTATCTGTGCCGAGAGACTGCCATTTGTCCCCGTTCTGCGTGGCGTTAATGACGACGGCATGGGTGTGTATCTGAGGTTCCTGGTTACGGTTCGTGTCGTGGTTGAATTTCGCCACAATCAGATTTCCGGTCAGCACCGTTTCGCTTTTACCGTCCGTCATGACACGGGTCGCGGCCAGCGTCTCCAGTTGCCGCACCGCTTCGGTTACCGCCTGGTTGTGGGCATCGATAAGGCGTTTATCGCCGCCCAGCATCGCCATGACCGACACGCTTTTGGGGGCCGAGAAGGTCAGGTCATAACCGGGCCGGTGCCTGTTGGCGCCGTCCTGTATCCGGGTCAGGTCGCTGCCATCCGGCAGCTTCCCTTTCAGCAGTTCCGTAAACAGCGCCTTATCCACGGCTTTCCCGTCGATCCCCAGCGCCTCAGCCCCCTTACCCTGCCAGCGTTCGTCCATGCTCCCTATGACGTAGTAATTATCCTTATCCGTATAGTAATTACCGGCACTGCCCGCCGATTTAACGGAGCCAATCGACATCATCAGAAGTTCCCCCCAATCTCGACATTATCCTGTTCATCGTGGCGGTGGCTGTGGTTGATATTGACCTCTTCACGCCGCTGCATATCCCGCTGTGTCTGCTCATCTGCCAGCCAGGCGTCATACGCCTGCATGTCCTCGATGACACCGTCCTCGTTCATGCCGGCCGGCAGCATGTCCTGTCCCTGTTCCGCAGACTGCTGCGCCAGCTCCTGTTCTGTCCCGCCTGCAGCTGCAGCAGGGGTACCGGCAGAGGATACTGTTGCGGCTGCAGCGGCAGCAGCGGCTGCTTTTGGCTTGATCAACGGTACGGTCGTGAGCCGCAGGGCGGAAGGCTCCGTTGATCTGACGGAAGGTTCCTCTGCCGGCATCTTCGTTGTCGGCGGCGCTTTTACCGGTGCCGGAGATACTGTTATGTCTGCTGGCGCAGGCTGACTGACCGGCTCAGGTTGTTCACCGGCGTGACTGTTTGTATCAGCGGGCCCGGATGCCGGCGCATCCGGCGTGAAAAGTGCCCTGGCAAGACTGCCTTCAGCTTCCCGCGCTTCAAGCAACGCACTGAGCCGCGCATCCACCCGCGCATCGAGAGTGCGAGGAATAAATCCCTCGGCAATTTTCGGACGCGGTTTGTATTTGAGGGCCAGTTTCACGGCCGGATACGGCCCGGGCAGCGTGACATAGCAGGACAGGTCAGGCAGCGTCTGAATATCGGAGTAACTGACCAGCGTTTCCCGCTCTTTTTCTTTCCCGGTCGATACACCATCACGCACCGGGTCAGCACCGTAAGAATACTGCTCGCTGGCCTTGAGGATTTCCTTCTCACCAATTTCACCGGCAGCAAACTCCGCAATCTCCTTACTCGGGGAGCGGAAGAAGGCCCGGGTGTTCATCACGTCAAAGAGCGTGGCGGCAGGCTTGACGCCATAGATATCTTCCAGCTGGGCATAGGACTGAATACCGAACACATAACAACCACCAAATTTACGCGCCTCCGGGAGGATTTCGACCAGGTCCGGCAGCTTGTGCAGCGTGGGGAGCTCGTCGGCGAAAATCCACACGCGCCGGTTACGGTTCTCCCCCATCGCCAGCAGGCCGCGGATAGCAATTGACAGCCACATCGAGATAACCGGCTTCAGGGAAGCATGGGTGTCAGCGTTGGAGGAGATAAACAGCCAGCCATTGGGTCGGTCCTCACGGACACCGCGCATCCAGTCCCGGATAGTGAACGGCTCGCCGTTCTTCTCAATGCCCTGCAGGTAGCGAATAGCCTTGACGTAGTTGGTCAGCACGGCACGAATGGAGATGGCCGTTTTCTCAATTTTCTCTTCAACCAGGTTCGCTGCCGGCGTGTTCTGCAGATAGGCGCGCAGCTTGTCGATTTTAATGGACAGCATGGTATCGACCAGCTTCTCGTAGCTGCGATCCTTGTCTTCACGCATCAGGTACGCGCCTTCGGCAAAGATAGTGCGACCGGAGCCCTGCCAGAACGGGTCTTCTTTGGTACCCATCGGGATAAGGGTGTTGGAGATGTTGTCGAAGTCCGGCAGCGTCAGGCACTCTTTCCACAAATCCCAGGCCGCGCAGCGCGAATCCAGCGGGTTGAGGATTTTATCCAGTGACGGGTCATAATAGCTTTTGACGAACTCACAGGAGCGATCATAAATGATGGCCATATCGCCACGTGCACGCACGTAGTTCAGTAGCCGGCGGATCACTTCTGATTTACCGGAACCCACGGTACCGTGGAGGCAGAAGTTCTGGATTTCGGAGTTTTTAAGAATAGGCAGATCGCCAATTTTAATATCAGAGGCCATACCATCACGCTTCATCTGGCGGGCCACTTCTTTGGGCTTATCGGAAAGCTGGCGCCCGCCGGTATTCTCATCCTCACTCTGCTGTTTCCCCTGGCGGCCCAGCACCCAGCTGGCGATGAAGAACGTCACGATACAGATAACAAGAGAAACCACGGCAGCAAAGACGAAACTGGTCCACAGCTGCTCTCCGCACCAGATAGTATATTTATCGGCCAGGATTTGTTCTGAGGTATATTCCAGCGACTGACCGTAATACTGAATGGTGTATACCGGCTGGGAACGAATAATATCGCGCATCGGACCCAGCGTCGTACACCACCAGTATACGCAGCCGTTCACAAAGGTTTGCCAGCTAAGCCTATACATCAGCATCAGCCCGCACAGTACCCAGAATAAAATAAACAGCACGTAGAAAATAATATTGGCAATCTGACCAAACATGCGAAAGCGCATATTGGCGATCTGACCGCCCTGCGTCATATCTTTGGCATTGAAACTCATGGCACTAATCCGTCAGTAAATTATTAGGGTCGGAAGGACAAATTAATCAGCGAAAACAGACCTCACGGGGTTGCAGGGAATAAGCCTCCCCCATAGCAGGGTGTGGATAAATATCGCCAGGTATCAGTTTATGTGTTTCAAGAGACCTGACAGGTTCAGATATTGCCATAAATAACCTCTATTCAAATAAAGACGAAAAGATTCCGCCGAAGGCGGCAACGCCTCACAGATGCACAAATAAATTGCGCAACTGTTCACCGTTCAGATCTGGAATTCATAGATTATTTGACGAATTAATTATGACACACCAGAAAGGGGATCCCAGTATGGCCCGGGGACCGGGCCGTGGAATAGAAAGCTTACAGAATATTAGCGATCGATTTTGCCAGCTGGTCTTCAAGAACAGGCTGGGCTTCAGGGAACTTGAGGTTAACTTTATTAGCGTTAGAGACGACGCGAGTCTGGTATTTGTGCTGATTACCCGTTTCAGTACTTGTCTGCACTTTTGCGCCGGATGTTCCCTGACGTAATACGGCCACGTTATCAGTCTGAACCTGAGTTTTGGTTCTTTCCGCGATCTGAACATCGGTGATCATGGTGTAGTTCACATCTTCCACCATCGCGTCAGCAGCCATACCAACCAGACCGGCTGCAAGTCCTACACCCAGAGTCGCCCCTGCAGAACTGGAGTTGTAAGCGGTAATCCCTGCCCCAAGCGCGGCGCCAGTCACTGCGCCTTCATAACCCCGGCTTAACCAGCCCTGAGACTCACGAAGGTCCATTTTATCGGCCTTGAGCACGTTCGCCTGGATCCAGTAGCCCGCCGTATCCGGGTTACTGACGACCTGATATCCCTTTGAAGTGACGGCGCTGGCAATTTTTGCCTGCAGGCCACTCATATCCTTATCAGAGGTATTTTTGATTTGCAGATAAACCGTCTTATTATTTGAAGGTTCCAGCCAGATTGTTTCGCTCATCTGGGTTTTTACTTCCAGATTTCTCTTTTTAATAGCGGTTCCCATTGCACTACATCCAGACAACGCCAGCGCAGAGCTGACAACCATAACAGTCATCAATTTATTTAATTGCATACAAATTTCTTGTGCCATAATCATTATGAGACATACACATTCCATTTCTGCATCCAGAATGCGCAGTTACTATATCCAACTTTTTATTTGAGTGGAAATTTATTAAAATTAATGCACTAATAATTTCGTATATGTATTTTTAGCCTACCAACTAACCACCATAATTGATAGGCCAAATTTGAGGGGGGCATTTTTTAAAACCAGCCACTCTCGCTGCTGAGTTTTAGTGGTCAAATTGACTTAATCATTTGTTAATGATTCCGATCTATACCATACACGTTTCCTGCAACGTCTACATTTTCAATCATAGGAAGCCCACTCGCAGGATTAATATCATGGGTATTTATAGATATCTCATTTCCATATGGCCCCATAGCACTGCTACATGTACTATTAGGTTGGTCGAGGTTGACTGAACCGTCAGAACAATGCTCAAGCTGATAACTCATAAACTCCCGCTCGGAGAGCATTTCCTTGTATGGTAAGGTTGTCAATGATTGTGTTCTCCCGACATAATTCCTGCCGATCCCATTTTCGAATGCACTTTCATTATCATTACTAAATTTCACAGATGCAAACTTTAGTGCTTTATTCATAATCCAAAGTGGGTATAAAACAATACTTATCAAACAGGCAATGGGATTAACAATACAACAGACTCCGGTCAGAACAAGATAAAGATTATTAACATCAGGCACTGGGCGTTTTGTTTTCGCACCAACTTTAATGAAAACATATTTGAACACCAACAACCACATCGCGGATGCTACAACTATAAAAATAGTCTCTGATACTCGCCATCCTGCTAATAGGCACGATATACCCTGAATAAGTAGCAAAGCAATCATTTTCATATTTTACTTTCCTCCCCCCTTAGTTAGGGCTTATGCTTCCGCTCAAATTCCTGGGCCTTAGCTAGGAGTTCGTCTCTTGTATCCGCTCCAGGAAGTGCTCTCTGTTCAGCCTTTTTGTCATTGTATTCTTTCTCAAATTTATTTCCTTCCAAATTATGGTGGTTTTCCAGACGAGTGTGTTCATTCTGAACATCATCCTCCTGCTTATGTATGCTATCTTGCCTATCCTTATGAGCTTGCTGGTTTTCGCTAACCATGTGTTCAACCGATTGGTGAACATCATTTTTGATACCTGCATTTTTGGTCATCTCATCGATACTATCACCGTGAGAGTTGTAGTCCGCATATACTGTACCGCTTCCTTTACCTTCAGAAACTGATGGCATATTTGCGCCAATGTTTCTTCTGCCCTCCTGGTACGCCTCATCAACTTTAGGTTCAACCTGTTGTTTCACAAATTCACGAGCCAGTTGCTCCCTTTGGGCAGCGATTTCAGGTGAAGACGTGTCAGTAAGAATAGCTTCAGCATTTTGTGGGGCATTTTTCTGTACGAAATTAGCAAATTGTTGAGTCAGGTTTTCGTTCATCTGGCCGCTCATGCTTTCTGTTCGTGAGGCCATCTCACTATACTCATGGCTACGTGTTTTGCTCGTCGTGTACTGGTCATAGCTATTTTTCGCACTGGCCAAAGAGGCGGAAAATTGATCAACCCGAGAAGATGCATTGTTATCAGTGATGTTTCCAGACTGGCTTGATTTCTGGTTGATGAAGTAATCAGAAGACTCTCTGAAGTCTTTAACTGCCTGACTGCTGGTATCATGATTGTCAGCATTAGATTGGCGTCCTGACTCAGTAGTATTGTCTTGAGATCCAGAACTTGCTGTCCCTCTCGCCGACATCCTCCCACCGAATTCAGCTTTACCGCCATTACCAAAGAGCTCGAATCCAACACCACCTCTGGCTCCTACATAAGCCTCGCCAGAAACATCACCTCTCACTGACTTGTCCATAAGCTGGCCGAATGCTTCATCACGGCTAATATGGTTAGCTTTAGCATACGAATCTACAGCATTCATCATCTTGCTTCTGGCCATCGAATCCTGCGAAGACTCGGTAGTATCGGCCCCGGTCGTTGTTGATGCACTGTTCCCTTTATTGGTGCCAAATTGCTGCAGACTATTCCAGGCACTTGTCACGCTGCTGTTATAGACATGCAGCGCACTTTCGGCCTGGACATCAGACTCACGGGCCATCTGTTGCTGCGCACTGGCTATCTGACGACCGACGTTGATATCCACCGGCAGTTTTGACATTGCACCACCACTGTCCCAGACCATCGAGCCATCCCGCGTCTGCGTGCTCATGCCTCCATTCGCCAGCTGCCGCGACATCTGTCCGAAACTGGTTGTGCTGTTGGTACCCCAGCTGTAGCCGCTGACGTTCTCCATCTGCATGTTGGCAAACGAGTAATTGCCGTCCACCACGCCGGAGGCAGCCTGCGATGTTGCACTGAGACCCGATGAAGAAAAATGGCTGTAGGCACTGGAGAAGGCTGCTCCCATGCTCTTCACGATCCCCCACGACAAAGGCGGTATCATCACGGCAATATAGCCCGCGGTGGTCGCAATATCCGAGTTTTTGAGCTGAACCTGCGACAACTCAGAGAGAACGACTGGGACGCCATTTTGCTTCGCATAGTAGGCCATTGCGCTGTTCAGGATGGCGAACAGTAATGGCCACGTCTGCAGCCAGATAAGCGCAAACACATACCCCTTTAGCACCTGCAGCGTCATCATATTAAACATGGCGGCCATCACCATGATCGGGAACATCCCAATCATTATCCCCATGATAACGGTCTGCATCAGCGGAAGTGTGCGAAGCGCCTGGTGCCCCATTGTGGCCTGTGCCAGCCGCTGCTTTTCAAGGGATGATGTGTTAGCCATATTGACCAGACTGGCGGTGTCCCCGCTGCGGGCCGCATAACTCTGGATCCCACTGCGCAGGGCGTTCATCGTGACGTTCTGGCGGATAATCTGCCCGGCGCTCTGTCCCGAGCTGTAGAAGTAATTGTAGCTGTCGCCAATCATCTGGCTGAAAAGCAGATCGGGATTAGGTTTGCCGCCAAACAGCTGACGAACATAGTAGTTCCAGGTTTTACCGCCTGTCTGAGTATCCAGCGCGAGAGCCGATTTCAGATCCCGTGAGGCCTCCTCGCATGTCTGGAACTGGTTGTTTTTGTCAAACACGCCACGCAGTGGACTCGGGTTTGCAAAAATCAGGGTATACGGATCAGGTGAATTCAGTAATTCCTCAAAAGAGTACTTATGATTGAGGAAAATATCGCCCATCACACAGTTTTGTACGTAATCGGAAAACAGCGTCGTAATCTGAGGATTTTGTGACAAAAAATCCGTACTTTTCGCGACCAGATTACTGCCAAATAACATCCCCGTTTTACTGTACGTGACACTGTCCGGCAGAGCGAAGACCATCTCATAACTCTGGATAAGCGCGTTTCCTACCCGTGTTGTCAGCGACGCCGGAATCGCCAGACCAATAGGCACATTATCGACTTCATAGACCTGCGCAACGTTACTGTAATCGATGATCTGCACAGGGGTACGAATGACAACCAGCATAGAGACCAGGGTGAGGGAAAAGACCCAGCCAATAAGGTCCATTACGTTGTGTTTTTTTACCCAGTTCCCCGCCACAATGAGTACCGAGATGGCGATACACATCTTTTCTATAGTCGACCATGTGCTGGTCCCCATAAACGCCGCAATCGCGTTCAGGTTGCCCCGTAACCAGTCGCCGCCAGCAATGGCATATATCTCAAGCATTACAGATTCCCCCCAAAATGATAGTTATTCTGGTAGCGGGTCATCATGCGGGCAGAGACCTGCTGGCGCATGTAACTCATTTGTCTGTCAACCACAAGCAAGGCGTCCTGCTGAACCTGAACACGGGACTGAAAAGCGGCAATCTGGACACTCGCCTGATTGAGGTTTTCCATGATCATATCCATTGTCGACTGGGGATAATTACCGGTTGAAATCATCGCCCGGGCCTGCTGGATAAGTTCCTGAATGTACTGCAGCAGGATGTCGTAGCCGATATAGTCCGTCAGCTGGTAAATAAGTGAGTTAGACACCCCGAGCATCTGCGGATCGACCAGGTATTTGAATACCGGAATGGTGGTGCTGGAGATAAACCCTTTCTCCTGATCCGTCAGTTTTTCATCAGCCACTGCTTTATTCTGGATACTGCTTAACAAAGCGGAAATCTGGCTTTTTAGCGCTTTATTGGAAGTGATGGTCACGGTCGCATCAGCAACGACCTTAAGACACTTATCCGAATCATTGCAGTGGTAGATTTTAGCCGTGCCGCCCTCCATCATGGCTCTAATCAGATCCTGGTCAGTGGTGCGTGCCGGCAGCGGCGTGATTTCACTGTTCTCCCCGAAAATCAGCGTACCGGTGAGCGTCATGATGAATTCCTTCAGCTCCTTATTGCCGTCGAAGAGCCGGTTCTTCGATAAGGCATTCCACATGATGTTGATGTTTTTCATCACACGTTCTTTGTCTTTATCGCTGGCCTTATCCTGGACGCTGTCCATCTTGCCGCCCACCGTACAACCCTGGCGCGAGGCGGCCCAGTCCGAAAAGATATTGCTTTCACCGGCAATGTCCTGGCAGACCTTTTGTTGAGCGACCTGGGTACGAGGAAACAGGCCACCCACAATTCCCTGAGCAGCCTGGCAGGAACTGAGGTTCATGCTGTTCATGTCAGTGGCCATCTTTTGAAGGAAGTCCTTTGCGGTTTTAATCTCCGGTACCGTGGTTTGCAAAGCGAGATCAAAAAAGTACCCCGCGGCGTTGCTCATGATTTGTTTTGCGAACCTCTGCAGCTGCTCGCTGTTGATATAGCTGAATGACCCTAGATAGGCATCAATCCCTCCGCAGCCGGCATTAATATCAGGGAGCGTCATGCTGACCAGCTGGATCGTTTTCACCTGCGTTCTGGCATACAGCGAACCGCCGGAGGCGTAACCCGCAGCCTGTCCCTGCCAGACCTGCGGCTGGCTGGTATTGGACGCAAAGCCCAGCTTATTGAAGAAGTTGTTCATATCGCCATTCACGTCGGCGGCGGCGCTAAATGACAGGCCAAGCACGGCACCGCAGAAGAGTGACAGAAGTTTAATTCGCATCCAGTCCTCCATTACGCACAGCATTCTTTTTAACTCTGTCATTTCTCAGAATAAAAAGGGTCTTCAGGTGATAACTGAAAAAATTGCGGATCGCTAATGTCACTCCGGCAACAAAGAACCCCACCCCAACAGCAATCAGCGCATAAGGGATGGCGTACATCATAATATTCCACAGGTCTTTTACTCGCAGGTCGCCGCTGGCTATCCAGTCATCCACGCAGATATTAAATAAAAATCTCATTATCCATAACAGCAGAGCACCTGCAGTGAGAAACACAATGAATAATTCCAGATAGATTTCCAGACGCCTTTCCCGGTGGATAAATTCCGGCTTCAGTTGTTCAATTTTTTCGGCTGCTGTCTGCCCGGAGTCCTTTAAACTTGCTGGAAATAAAAACGCGTACAGTCCCGTCGAACGTATATATTTGTTCATGGCTATTTTCCTTAATCACTTGCTAAGACCGGATATAACAGAGGCTAATGCATCATCTGAAATACCGTATCCACTCTGGCCATAAAGCCCTGTGCATCCGTGGCGCCCTGCAGGATCGGGTACGCTGCCAGCGTGTTTACGTTCACCAGAAACGTAGTCGGGGTCGCCACCGGGATATTGGGGAAAAAGGTCTGCATCACGTCAGGAGGCGCCGGCAGCGCTTCCGGAAACGCGTCATCACCCTGTCCGTCAATGGTGTAAGAGAACACGGAGAAGCCATACTGTCCGGCCAGCTGCTTCAGCACCGGGTCAAATTTATGACAGTAGGGACAGTGTCCCTGCATGAACAGCACCACTTTCCAGTCGCGCAGGTCCACCTGCTTTCCGTTGCTGAGTCGTAACCAGCGTGGCTGAGATGCCCCGCTCACCGCCTGGGGAGTGTCGCTCTGCGGGGAGGCCGTTTCAGTACCGGAGATACCCCGCGGATCCCAGAGCGACTTCACCTCATCGAGCGTTCCCGCATGTGCCATCCCGGCCAGTGCAAGGGAAAGAGCCAGTGCCGCCAGCGGCGTCTTAGCGAGGTTCATCAGGCTGTTTCTCCTCTTTTTCGGCTTCAGCAATCAGGGCGTTTAGAATGCGGTATCCCCCGAACACCACCATACCCAGCCCGAAGATTTCCCCGGCCTGGACGGCCAGCTCAGGCTGTTTTCTGACAAGCCTGGCTATCAGGTGGAAAAACACGCCCACGGCCAGCACCCACATCCCGGTGATATCTAAATCCGGAAAACGAATATTTCGCATGACACACTCCTTAGAAATTCGGTTTAAAGTCGCTGGAGACATAGAGGAACTGTTTCGCCAGGTCGTCCTGACTGATAAAGCCGTAACTGAGAGGCTTCACCTGGCCACTTTTCGGGTTAACCAGCATCATCGCGGGGAAGAACTTCACGCCAAGCTGCTCTGCCTGGCCCTGGTCCGTCCGGCTATCGGGCAGCATGGGGTTAATCACTCCGTCAACCGACACCGGTATCACGCTCAGGCCATAGGTTTCGCGAAAATTTTTAATCACCTGGACCAGCTGGCCATCGATCGCTTCCCGGCCCCGGTAGAAGAACATCACGCCGTAGTGCTGTGCGAGGGTGGAGATAGCCTGTCGCTGTTCGGCATAGTCGGCAGCGAGCTGGTTTTTTACCGTGCCGTTGTAGTAGCTGTGCTGCAGGTTGTAATCGAGTTCGGGGTTTTCCAGCATCGCTTTCTTCGCACTCATCGAGAACAAACCTGCCTGCTGCGTCCAGTAGTTCTGCAGCCGGAAATACTTAACGAAGTTTTCAGACGATGGATACAGAATGGCTTCGTACAACGACCGTTTGGTGGCCGCCTGGAGTGTGGCGAGTTTCTCCAGAATATCCATTTGCGGCGGTGGTGCCGCTGGTGCGGCTTTCCTTTCCTCATCATGGGGCTTAAGTTTCTCGTTGTACCACTGCCAGCCCGCGTCTTTGGCGAAAGCCGGCATCAGGGCGCAGCAAAGGCATCCCGCCAGCATGGCGGCATGTATTGTTCGCATGGCAAATACCCTTTTATGAATTATTGCGACTGGCGTGACAGATGCTGATAGACACTGTATTTATCGAGCTGGCGCTGTATCTTTCCTGCATCATCACGGGCTTCAAAGCGGTAACCGCTGCAGTACAGAGGCAGATGATTTATCTGAAGGTCCACCCGCTCCCCGTCCCTGACCACCCACGCGGCCTGAGAAACAGTGTCGCACTGGATCCCCCAGGCCCGGTTGGTGGTCATAAATGCGTTAACCTGTCTGTCCCGCCACAGGCTGTACGACATAATGTTGACCAGGAAAAAGACAAACACCCCGACAAAAACCATGACCAGCCCGTAGGCTTTTTTCTCTTCCATGAACACTCCTGTCTGTTTTGCTGATTAAAGCGGTGACGCCCGTCTTTATGGCTGTAATCGTCTTGCTATAATCGTGAGAACAAAAATAAACAATAAAGATCTAACAATTACGAACCCAGCATCGCTCGTTAATAACGTTGCCATGTTAATTATCAACAGAACAGGAATAAGGATTACCCCTGCTAACCTGAACCAATCTTTAAACTTATTAAACCTGCGCACCGTCTTCATTCTTCCTCCGTCTTTTTCCGTAACAACGCGGCAAGCGAACTAAAAAAGAGATAGCTCACGAACCAGAAAAAACCAACCGCAACAATAAAAACCACACTCTCGACATAATCATTCCCCGACGTCCCTTTGACGGCATCCCAGGAGAAATAAATCACCGGAGAAATAATGATTATTGTCAGCGTTAATCTCAGGACAAAATCAATGGCAGGCTGTTTGTGAAAATTAATTTTCATGATTATCGGTCTCTTTATTAGTCAGCATGGTTTATTGCGCGGATTGCTGACTCATGATTTCCTTAATTCGTTCCTTGGTCTTATTGGTGAGAACATCGTTTTCCGGTATTTTTTGATTTTTCATCAGGTCGTCCATAAAGTTGGTGAAATCAAGCTTGTTAAAATCAATCCCCTGGAGTTCCGCGGTGGTAATGCCCCGACAGTCAGGACTGCTGGCGCCGCCAAAACCGATATGCAGCTGACCGTTTCTTCCCTGCTGCTGAACGATCTGCGCCAGTTTTGAGTCGAACTGGCAATAGCTCCTTTTTTTCTCCAGGCAAATACCCAGAACTTTTTTAGAGCAGAATTCCCCGATACTGACCGTCAGCTTGTCTTTTTTCGCTTTGGCCAGCGCCTTTTCCTCGCTGCTGCAGCGTGCCAGCCCCACATCCTGGCCCCAGCCGCTGTCTTTGCAGCAGTTACTGAAGCCGGCAGCAAATTTCTTACAGAACTTCGCTTTTCCGGTGAAGGCCCGGACATCCACCCCGTTCAGTGCCGCGACGTCCTTCCCCGCGGCTGCCAGTGCCGCCAGCTCAGATACCGCCTGCCCAAAGTCATTGCTCTTCCCGGACGTGGCTTTGTCACATTCACCATCAAGGCAGAAGACATCACCGCCGCAGATCATTTGCTTGCCACTCGTCCTGGTTTCGCAGGAATACGTTGCATATTCATGCAGGCACGTGCCTTCCTCGCTGGAGAAGGCGCACTGGCGGGATGACAGAGTACAGGCCGTATTTTTCATCAGGATTTCACAGGAGCCGCTGTCCGCCGGCTGCGTGAGCCAGGTATCCTTATATTTCCAGCAGGCTTCCGTGAACGAGTAATCCCTGCCTCCGAGGGTGATGGTTCGCGTTCCTCCCGGACTGATACATTCCTCCCCCGTTTTTTTTCCTTCATCCTTACTGAACGGACAGCTTTCAACCCAGACGACTTCAGGTGCGTAGACGGTTTCGGTTTCTTCCATCACCAGGGTGACCGTGACCTGTACGGGTTTCTGGCTACCCGATGATACGGTCCGTGATGTTTTGCTTACTGAAAAGTTCTGCCCTGCAGTAACCGCTTTGTCCACACCAAACGACTGATGAATCTTCCCCTTCCCGTCATAGGTATATTTCGTACAATGCGTGTTCTGACCGCCTGAACACATCGATTCTGAACGTGGCCAGCTGATCACATCTATGGGGAACGTTCGTTCAAAGAGGGTCAGGCTTTCACTGACTGCACTCTTGCAGCTATCCCGCACCTTCCCTTCGGAATCGCATTCTTCAATCCAGGGGATCACCAGAGGCTCACCATCCACCGAGGCATTCAGCAGACGACCGTTGGTCGGGATCGTCAGGTTGCCACTCCATTGCCGGGTACTCCGGGCATAATTCAGCGTCACCACCTGCTGATAGGTTCGGTTAACTTTCTGCGTGGTGGCGTTATCCTTCAGGGTCGCTTCCCGTGTGCAAAAATTTTCCACCTGCAGATCACGTTCGCAGGTATGGTTTGTGAACTCGCTGCGGTTCACAACCTGGGCGGTACAGGACTGTCCGGTATCACCGACAATGCTGTCGGCACGGGATTCTGTATCCTTTGCGGCCTGAATAAACGGCGCATCCTGAGATATCTGATCCGGTGGCCGGTTCGTGAACGACTCCGTAATCGTTTTGCCGGTATCTCCCTGGCTGAACTCCAGGGCTGAATCGCTTTTCAGAGAGCTGTCTCCGCTGGCAGTGACGCCGCCGTAGTATTTTGTCTGATCCGGGTTGTCGGTATACCCCGGCAGGTTTTGCTCACCACTGAAATTTTTTAGTGAGTTCAGACCATTGCCCTGCACCTGTTTCGCAAAATCCGAACCGGCTTTATAGTCACTTCCACTGTCAGCGCAGGCGGGGGATGCCAGCCAGATGAAGGCGCTCAGGACAAAAAAATGCGCGGTCAGCACGGAAATAACCGTCTTCATTTACACCCTCCCTCATCCCCCACCATTTCCGGTAACGCCATGAAGTACGGTTTATCTTTCATGGCTGGCTCCCGGCGGCATTCGAGGGCGCATCAAGCATCTGCCGGGCCACCTGTGCGCAGTCACCGGTTTGTGCCACTTTCTCCAGCGCCTGTTTGACGTGAATGTTACCGCGTACCACGTCATACCCGGCCTGACACCGTACCACCAGAGACGGCACACTCCGGATGCTGTACTGCGTATATAGTGTCGGGTCGATCTGCACTCCGTCGGTCACGCCATCCTTCACCAGCTGCAGCACCGCGTCAGTGGTGGTCTTCATGTCGTTATTGACGAGCCCACGCAGTGTCGCCGGAATGCCGTACTGCCGGGTTTCGTGCAGCATCCGCTTCAGCCCCTCTTCAGGTATCGAGAAGGAGACAAAGTACAGCGCCCCTTCTGCTGGCTTTTCCTGATTCGCCGCTTTCTGCTGGCTGACCAGATTATCGATAAACTGGCGGTCTGATTTGGGCAGAGGATTACGGTTGATTTGCGCCTCAAGCTCCTGCTGCAGCTGTTTATCCGGATGCTGGCGCAGCTGTTCGCTGAGGTTCTCCTGCTGCTTCAGCCATTCTCTGTCTGTAACAGAGGAGGTTTCAGCCAACACTGCTCGTCCGGTCAGCAAAAGCATGACCATAAACAGATTCATTAATTTCATGAGAGACTCCTGTCAGAGAAAGACACAATTGCGTTTACGCCACATCAGATAGCCATAGTTCTTACGGGTGTTGGGTGGATTTTTACCGGCCTCCCAGCGCATCACGCTGCGCCCCACGGGATGGCATTGGCCGCTGTCCGGGTACATGTTCACCATCTGATAGCGCCAGCGCTCTTTGGGGATGATCGGGGTCGGATACTCATAGCAGACCGCCTTGTCCTTCCCGATGCTCTCCATAATTTGTCCCTGCCGGTGAAGCTTGTACGCCATGCGCTCGCTGACAAGTAACGAGGACTGCAGCGGACTGGACTCGTTGCTTACCCAGCCGCTAAACGGGTACATCGAACCCTGAGAGCCGGCACACCAGAACAGAATATCGAGTGGCATATGAAACGCGCTGGCCATAGCGTCAGCCGCGCACGCCCCCTGTGCGATGGGGTTGGCAAACAGGATGGCTTCCGGATTCAGAATGGTGGTGAGGCTGCTGTCCACCCAGGTCGGGTCAATCTCGGACAGATAGGCTATATCCATGTCTCCGCCTTCCAGACAGCCTGCGGAGGTGATGATGTTCAGCCAGTAGGTCAGCGGGTACTTGTACCAGTGAACGTGATAAAAAGCGCCGTTCACCTGCTTGTCGTCCTTTCTCGCGGTCCCCATACCGGTCTTGCCGAGATTGATACTGAAGCCCCCCAGATTGACCATACAGCCAGGCGAACGGCTGACGTCCGTCATGGCCATCGGCTCCCAGTACCCGATGGCCAGGCCGGGGCGAACAAAAATCGGTGGCGGCGCCGGACACAGCTGCAGGGGACTACCCGGATTGCTGGTATCAGGCAGATCGCCTTTACCAACCTGCACGCTGCCGAGTGATAAAGGAAATATGCAGCGCCAGCACACATCGGTGATCGGGTTAACAAACCGGCCCTCACAGGAGGGATCAGCAGCCGCACTGAGGCTGTACCCCCACAACATCAGGGCACTCAGGAAAAGCGTCAGGGTTTTCACAGAAACATCCTTATTTTACAGGGAAGGTCTCAATATTCAGGCGTTCACCGGATGGCGCCGGCGTGATCCGCGCCGGGACCGCCGTCAGGCCAAATCGCTTGCTCAGTACGCCGTTCTGGTCGAAATAGATCCGGCTGTCCAGCGCTGCGGAGGTGTCCGGGATACTGCCACGCACCAGGATAATTTTGCTCATCAGGGTTTCCGGCACCTGACGCTTCATCCAGGCCAGCTGGTCGGCATCGTCTCCATTGATGAAGTACAGGGTCTGGACAAACGGTACGGTTTTAAGCGGGTTCACCACATCGCCCTTGCGGGCAAACACCCGCCCCTCATTGTCCTTCAGGTCTTCGGTCAGGCGGATGCTGGGATCAAACCAGCGCTGCTCGTATTTCTCCGCACGCTTAATGCCCTCCACCGGTGCCGGGCGCTGACTGTTCTCGATAACCCGCTGCTTAAACGCATCCATCGTCTGGTCCCACTGGCCAGAGGATTGCAGTGACTGCAGACGCTGCGTGATGAGCTGCAGCATGTCCTGCTCCCGGACGGGCCATAAATCCCCCCAGGTACCGAGATCAGCCGCCTGAGTCAGCGGCGATACCAGGCAGGCGGAGAGCAGACAGTCTTTCAGTCGTATCATTACTGTTCTCCTTTCATCCGGCGGGCAATGTCGTGCTGGATGTTGCGGGTCACATCGGGCGCGCCCTGAACCACGGCAGGTGAAACCAGAATGACCACATGATGCTGCTGCTGATACTCCGCCAGACTCTTCTCCAGCGCGTCGTTAAACCGGTCAGAGAGCGCTTTTGACTGCGCTTCTGTCAGCTGCTTCTGACTGACACTGTCCATAAAGCTGTCGAGCGTCTTCTTCATATCAAAAGCCACCACCCGCGGCGTGGAGTACTCCAGAACCACGCGCGAGAGAAACGCGCTGGTTGCCAGGGCGAAAAGCACGAGAGCAACGATGACAGATATCCGGCGAAAGGTATGAGAGGTCGTACTGACCGGTTGTTCGGTGTTGTTTTTCATCACTGTTTATCCTCCATGTCATTCACCGGTATTCGGGATTCAAGCTCAGCCATTTCGTCTTTAAAGTTGCGGCACGCCAGTCCGTATACCGCATCGTGGATATCGACCCCCTCCTGCCGGCGAGCTTGCATGTACTCAAAATCCGGGCCTTTGGAGGAGTACATCGCCCGGCTGAGCGGGTCGACGAACAGGCGGTGCCAGGAGCAGTTCGCTTCCACCTGCAGCATAAAAGAGGAGAACCACTGCTCTTTGGCCGAACCGAAGCCGTTAATCATGTCTTTCTCCAGCTTGCTGAACTGATCCGGGTACAGCTGGTTATACTTGGCAAATTCCTTCGCTGACTGCTTCAGAATGGCCTTGTACGATGAGTTCCCCCACGCTGCACGTGCGGCGCTGGAGGCGGTCGGGGAGTCGAAGTCGACGATGTTCTGCGTGATGGTGATGTATGCGCCGGTATGTCGACGCGCGGTACGGTAGCCTTTCTCGATAAACTGCCCCACTTTTTCATTCTTGAAATCAAGGAGCTTCCATCCTTCATCGATGACGTTCAGTTTTTTCAGGCCACGCGGTGACTGATACATCCTGTTCTCGATGTAAATAATCAATGAAAACATCACAGCGATAAGCAGAGAGGGCCTCGACTCCAGGCCACCGAGTTCCAGTACCACCATCCGGGCATCATCGTGGAGTGTTGGTTTATCTGAGTTGAAATAGTCCCCGTAGATCCCATTCACCGTGTACTGATCGAGCAGGATTATCATCTCGTCCAGACGGCCCCGGATTGTCGGGGAATCAGCATATTCATCGCTGTCCTTCGCGTCCTGTAAAAACTGCACTACGTCATCAACGCGTGCCTGATTACGTTTGCTTAACCAGGCCGCCTGAACTGCCTGCAGAAGCAGGCCTTCATGGACTTCATCGAGGTTGCCGTTCGGACTGGCCATCACCGACATCTGATCGCGTATACGTTCTGCTGACATGTCGAAGTGAGCATCATCCAGCACGTTGGCGAATGGGTTAAACTTGAGGGTATCGCCATCGAGATATACGCCCCCCATGTTTTCACACAGGGACTTATAGCCATCGCCCATATCGAACACCCAGGCAAACCCGCCGGAGTCGAGCACACTGCGAATGAGGGGCTGAATCAGACCGGTTTTACCCGCCCCGGACGTCCCGCAGACCGCCATGTTGAAATTGGTATTGTTCATTCCCTCGTAGAACAGGTCGATGAACGCCAGCTGGTTTCGGTAGGTGGGCGCCAGGAGTCCCGCCGGCGCCAGCGGGCTGTCAGCGACGATCGGCAGGAGGTTAGCCACCTGGAACGTCTCCGCCCGCTTAACCACGCCTGCCGCCTGCAGCTCTTTAAACAGACCCTCACCACACTTGAACGGCATCATGGCCAGAAAGTTACGCAGGTGATGGTAGCGGGCCGGGATAAGCTGGAAACCGCCTTTACGGTAGCTGTTGAGCACCTGCTGTTCAGCGGCGAGAGAGGCCTCTGTGCTGTCTGCGGTGTACGTGGTGATATTAAAGAAATAGGACACCAGGGAGGTCTGGTTGGTCGACAGTCGCTGGCGGATATCGCCCCACTCCTGCATTTCCTTTATCACGTTCGGAAAGTACTTCGCGTAGGAGGTTTTGCTTTTCTTCTCCACGTCCATGAACTTCAGGTTGGCTTCGTTCTGGGTCTTCACCTGGTCCTCCACCATCAGCGTCAGCGTGATGACAAAGGGGCAGGAAATGGAGAGCTCCGGGTTAAGCAGGTTGGCGTAGTTGTCCGCAGCGGTCCAGAGGAAGGCCATTTCCGGATCACTCTCCAGATGGTAGCTCGTCACCCGGGTCACGCACTCTTTCCCGTCGCGCCCCAGGCGGCCAATTTTCAGATGACCGGCGGTGACCTGCATATCAAAGCTGTCATCGACACACTGATAGTTCAGATCCTGATAGGGGTCCAGCTTATACGGTACGCGGTACATTTCGTGCGGGTCCGGGTTTATCAGCTCACGCATCAGTTCGACCAGCCCGGCAGCATCAAGGATACGCGTCGGAATATAGGCACCGCCCAGTGACGCCCGCAGGATTTTTATCTGGTTCTCCATCTCGACAATTTGCGTGGTGGAGTTCTTCTTCCTGGGTACGCAGCAGGAGATGTACACGCGGTAGTTACGCAGCGTCAGTGGCAAATCCAGATCAGGAGGCAGGGGGAACTTCGTCTCCGCTGCCCGGAGGTAGTAGGCCTGGGTAATGGCGTTAAACTTCTTAGCCTGTTTACCACTCCAGCGGAATTCACGCAGACCATAGTCGATATCATTGCCGACCAGTTTGCTGGAGACCAGATGAAAACTGACCGGGACGCCCCGGGGAAGTTTGCTGCGCAGTAAATGCTCCAGTGTGGCGACGATACTTTTATCCGCACCGGGTAAAGGACGCGCCTCAAACATAAAACCGACGGTTTTGTTATTAATAAACAGACCGGTCGCGGAATCATAATCCTTATAGGGCAGAATACGGCTGAACTGGGGGAAATTCATGCTGCCCAGCGTGTCATTGGCTTTCGCGGATTCGTCGGGCAGCTTCAGTGCTGACACCAGTGAATTCACAGCCTGGGTGACAGTATCGATGATGTTATTACTCATGCGGGCGTTCCTTTAAGAGCATTTCAAAATAACAAGGGTAATAAATGGCAAGAAGAATATTCACAGCCGCACTAGAAACTCCTTCTTATAATGGAAAGCACTGGAATAAAAAACAATAAACACATGGATGCAATAATCTGACCCATAAAGATCGCATCCAACAACATCGCCCCTTGCCACAAACAAATAAGCAGAGTGATAAATAACAAAACCACATGAAAGAAAACAATCAGGAACAGAAGGTTCGCTGAGAACTCCCCATCACTAATTTCCACCTCCAGGCAGAAAAAATAAAAGACACACAGACTACAGATAATATAGAGGCCTTCATGTCGAATACCCTGAAGGAAATCAGGAGAAAACTCTCCTGCCAGTCCATTGTATGTCAGCCTGGCTCCCAGATAGATGAGCCAGTAGACTGGAGGGATAAACAAAAACCCATACTTTCTAAAAAACAGCATCATATCCATCCCCTGATCATTTGTTCACATTGTTCAGTGCGTTAAGTTGTTTATGTTTCTCGTTACATTTAGCGGCAATTTTCTTCGCATCGTGAAGGGTTAATGGTCCCGGGCTATTACGGAGTGCCGTTCGAAAATCCTCACCGGCACAGGGTATTTCATGAGAAATCATTAATAACTGTTCTTCAGTCGCTGTACCGTTATCTCTGTAATCATCGTAAACAAGATACAGCAGACCACCCCAAAAAAAGAGTGGAAAGGCCCAGTTAACAATGTGTTTAACCGCGTTCGCGACGTTTACTTTCATTTTTTATTCGTCTGGTATAATTCCCACTGATGGATATACGCATAATACCGCTCACCTGGCACATTAATGATGATGCCATCACAGTCCAGTTTATTAACAGGGCTGGTAAAAGCGCCTGTCGGTATGTTTACTTCAAGTGTCTTGCAGTCGTTTTTCCAGTGTCTACCTGCTTCAAGTTCATCCATCGAAAATGAGTGAATGGAGATAACGAACATCCCGCAAAACCCAACCACCGCTATAAGCGCACAGTATATGAATGTATCGCCTCTGTTAACTCGAAGATTGAATTTTTCAGGGATGGCAACCATTGCCAGCGCACCGACCACACCAATAACAAAAAGAATCAGGCATATACCGTTAAGCCATGCAACGTTATGTCCAAGTATATAGTACGCTTTCACTTTCTTATTCCTTATGCTGCATACTTTCAAATAACGTGAGATTGTTAATACTGACCATCGGTCTTACTATTCACCGGCCCCCACCCGATCAAAGGAATAAATCAAGACATAAAACATATAAAAGATCACTGTGGCTGTAAAAAATCCCGTTATTACTGACAGCGTCAAATCAGGAGAACCGGCCCACATGTTTTTATCCATAAATACCATGAAAGAAAATAAAGCACTGAGACCTGTAAGCCCAAACAACATTAAAATATAGGCAAGCGCATCTCTTATAAAAACACCCATAATTACATAGCCGTAACCACAGATAATGATTGCCATTGCAAAAAACAGTCGTACATAACCATCACTATCAAAAATTAACAGAGACTCAGCCATTTACCCACCCTCACTCAATGTTTCCATCACGCTGTTCAAAGGCTCGCGTGTTTTAATTTCAATGCACTCTCCTGTATTACTTCCGTAACCTCTGCCTCCACGTGCTTCGAGTACCCGTAGCATTTTTATGCAGACATCTGTATTAGGCATAGGAGTAATATCCCAAATTCCACCACCACTACTCGGCGTCATCAGCACCAGAAAAATAAAGGCATGCATACTTTATTGCCTCTGTTTATATATTAACGAATGAATATTTCTTTCATTGCCTCTGCGAGAGTTGTTTGCTTATCGCCACTCATCGCTCTGTCATAATCAGACTTGCTTACATTTTCAATAACATCACCACACTGAAGTCGATTTTGCGCAGGAGAGAAAAACCCTTTATCAATATTGGTCTCAAGCAACCGGCAGTCATTTTTCCAGTGATGAGAAAGAGCTTCGGGCACTGTATTACTGTCAGTAGAAAACAGCAGGCTATAACCTGCCAATAAAAATACCAGCATCATCGTCCATTTGAATAATTCATCCATAACGTTACTTACCTTCCGTACTGAGTTTATTAATCTCTGCCTTATCCCTGTATCTCACATCCATATACCGTGTTACGCCATCCGGGCAAGACCAGGCATCTTTTGCTTTAGCCAGAAACCCTGCCTGCTGCGCTTCAAATGCGGAGACTCTGCAGTTTTTCAGCGTATAGATGATATTTTCTTTCCTGTTTATAATTTGTTTATATGTTGACTCAGGATCAAGAACTCCTGTTGCTGTAGTAATCATACTCACCATACACAGTATCACACTGAGGGTTTTACCCCACCAGGATGTGATTACTCTCTGAAAAAAGGCAGACACGATTACGGCAGAACCAACAATCAGCATCAACATAAAAATATATGACGAATCTTCGCGTAAAAGCAGCCATAGATATTTCATTGAGTCAGTCATTTTTCAAATCCTTTCATTTTTCGTTATCGACGTTCATTTCACACGCTACCGCCCATCCCTTTCAACGCAGAGGGCACTCGTTTTAATTCAGAAATGAGAACTTCCTGCAGCGCCAGTAATGGCGCTGTGAATCAATTAAGGCGAGGTTGTCCCCACGCCGATGGTGTCACGACAAAAAGAACCGTTGCTGGCTGGTGATATACATCATCTGCATCCACATACGGCGCTATCCACAATGACGTTGTCTCCTCCCCTTTTCTTAATGGCCGGGGATAATTACCAGGAACCGTCACCGGCGATGTAAAAGTTGATACACTCACTGGTCGAACAGCTGGCGCTACAGCCACGGGCCGATACACCGGCATACTGACTTTCCTGTTATTCGTCAGCAATCCTGACGTTACTGTATTAGTCGGTGCAGTTGTCGTTGCTCCGGGACGCATTAAATTTGGCTGTGGCGGCAATGGATACGAATTAACTGATGTGGTTCTGAAATTACCCTCAGCCAGTTGTGGCAACCCGGCCGCAGCCGGCTTTGCATCACTGCGTTCCTCTTTCAGCTTCGCTTTTTCATTTGCCTGCTCCATCGTCATACAGGTATCCGACGTCGTGGCATTACATTGAAATTCGGTCTCTGTGCCCGCACACCCGGTTAAGAGCAAAGCGCTGCCCAGAGGAATTAACAGCATTAATTCCTTCATATATTCACCCGTAATCTGTTTATTTTTTAAAAATCGATTTCCAGTCAGTCTTCCTGAATACTGCTTCTGCAAGATTATTAGCAGCCCTTACAAGCTCCTCATAAAGTTTGGGGTCTAAATAATTTGCAGATTGAGGTACAGTGTTAGGCTCCTTTTCTCCTGCTTCCTGTTCATTACGCAGGTACCCCCCTGACATCCTTCACCCGAGAAATCCCCTGCGGACAGGAGTCCTACGGAAAACCACAGCCATCCCGGTAAACACCACCGCCATCAGCAGCCAGAGCCAGAGAATATTATGCGTATAGCTCTGGTCGATATATGCTGCATACCCTGCCGCATCCGTACTGACGGTGGTGCAGTCTTCCTGTAAAACCGGAGGCAGTGGAGCGTTCACCGCATCACCATTAAGTTCTTTCGGCCCCGTGCAGTCCTGAATGACATATCCCTCCTGCTGCACAGACTCTACGGTTTTCACCAGCGTCTGGCCGAACGTGTACGGTCCCGTCCGGAACACCAGAACAACCAGTAACATCATCATGGCCAGCGGATAGACCACCGCACACTTAACCAGCCAGTGAGCCCAGCGCAGTGCTGACAGAACAGTAGTAATGAGAGACTTAGCCATTATTTTCCCCCTGCGGCGCTGCGCCCGGAGAGAACTCACGCGGATCAAGTTTGCCCAGCTTCTTCAGCATCTCGTCAGTATTGAATCCGTTCATACCGCCGCCTGACTGATGATGTGCATCAGCCTGCGGTGCCGGCTCCGCCTCCTGATTCTGAGCCTGCTGTTGCCCGTTCTTTTCCGCTTCCAGTTCTTCAATCGTTTTCAGCTGGAATCCATCCTGGAACACGACGGTAACTTCGTTGCCGGCACCAATCGGAATGACCGGGTGATACTGCTCGGCCCTTTTGATGTAGTACTCGCTCAGCGTCTGCGCAGCTTTAGATGCACCACCGCCGACCCCCATTTTCAGAACGTCACCGGCGCCAACAGATGCTGTTGCCCCCAGGCCAACAGCCGGCTGTGAAGCCCGTTCCATGCCCTGACCAATCCCGTCAACAAAACCGGCCCCCCATGCCCAGCCGAGGATTTTTCCGTTACGCATCACCACCTCTCCCTTAACCCCGTTTTTCCCCATAAAGGAAACGTGGCCGTTAATGGGCTGATCGATGGTTTTATCACCTTTGATACAGCTGATATTGCGGGTACGGACAATGGCGCGTTCGCTGGAGACATCGCCCCAGGCTTCAAGGCCCACAAAACACCCTGTCAGGTCGTAGGTTTTGCTGTTTGGCATTTCCACGCGACCGGTGATACGCAACTGCATCGGTACAGTTGATTCATTCCCGGTAACAGACGCGTTGGCATCTGCCCCCTCGATAAGCATGCTTTTTGCAAAGCTCCCCGACGGAATGTACGGCAATGACTTCGTTTTTTTTCCTTTGTCGTAACTGAACGTTTTACGCTGTATCTGGTTTGGTACCGGTACAGACTGGTAGCTGACCTGCGGCGGCGGTGTCATACCATTCCCGGGATAGAATGCCGTCGGAGGCGGTACCGCGGCGCCGGTTTGCGGCGGATAACTGGCTGGCTGCGGCTCCCCTTCCGGACCGGGTGGCGGTGACGGAGGAGTCGGCGCGGGCTCGCCACCAGAGACAGCCGGTTTCACGCCCAGCGCCTTCAGCTGATTCTGCATGGCTTCATTGTCACTGCTGAGTTTGTCGATACGTATCTGGTCAGCGGTTCGCGCCTTACTCAGTAGGTCCACTTCCCCCTGCAGGGAGTCAAAACGCTTGTTGAGATCAGCGGCAGTCGCCTGCATTTCTGTTGTCGCGTGCTGCTCCACCTTACTGTTGAAGCTGCTGTCGACCACCCCGGTCATATCCGGTGCGGGTTCGCCCTGAGTCGGGGCTTCCTCATCAGAGCTCATGTTCAGATCTGACAGATACAGCCCGCCTCCGACTGCTGCCGCGCCGCCCGCCAGAATGAGTCCCAGCCAGATATATTGCTTACGTTTGATCAGCGTGTTGAAGTTGGCCATCAGCGCTTCACTCCTTCATCTGACGTCGTGACCCAGATCTGCATGCGACCACCGGCAGTCAGCAGGCCCGCCGGGGTACTGAACATGACGGCACGTGTTCCGGGCTGCCAGAAATCGCTTTCACGCACCATTCGGGCCGACAGGGAGACATTGTCCAGACTGTAACGGACAACTTTCAGGTGATGACCGACCCAGACCCGATCGGCAGTGGCGCGCAGACCAGCCGGCACCTGCAGCACTTCAGAAGTGACGGGGACAGACTGATACTCATCGGGTACGCTGCCCTGACGCACGGCGCGATTCAGCGAAACCAGTAACGATTCATAGGGATTCGACTCTTCCCAGGCTTTTGCCGGACCGGGGGTACCCGCCAGCTCGCTGACCAGCTGAATTGTCCGGCCTGAGCCCGCACGGGGCACGGCACGAATGGAGAAGTTCAGCCCGCGTTCGGTTTCCACAATGAAGGTGAATGGTTTTTTACTGACGGTCGCCAGAATGGCGCCGCCGCTGTCGGTCTGCTCCTGGTTTGTCAGGCCGCCGTCCAGGCTGTTTATCGCCGTGATGCGATCTCCAGGTACTGTGAACAGATTCGGATCGGTGTTACTCACGGCAATATTTGCCTGACCGCCATTGGTCAGGGGAACCACTGTCGGCGCCAGCGTACCGCTAAGGGTCGCTGACATCGCAGGGGCGACCAACAGCAGACAACCTGAAATAAATAACGGGTTAATTTTTTTCATTATTTATT
Organism: Klebsiella sp. M041; assembly: GCF_059759695.1. NCBI lineage: Bacteria > Pseudomonadati > Pseudomonadota > Gammaproteobacteria > Enterobacterales > Enterobacteriaceae > Klebsiella > Klebsiella sp. M041. The sequence goes on along the minus strand of NZ_JCAXWU010000025.1, from coordinate 20,675 downwards.
TCTCCAAAACGCGCCAGCCAGCTGACACCATCGACACGACTGAACTGAATGACATAGCTTTTAATTTCACTGTAGGGTTTGGAATCCCCAATCCACGTTTTCAGCTCACCCCGGATATCCACGCGGTTCTCTGCCGGCCACGCACGGATCGAGGTCATATAAAAGGTGGCATTAACGTTATTGTCTTTAATGCGTTTCGCATCTTCAGCCAGCTGGACCTTTAGGCTGTTCTGCGCAGCGGGTAATACATACCGGAGAAGCTGCTGATGCTGGGCATCAACCGTTTCCGGCGTGACATTCAGACGCAGGGCAACAAAGGACAGGCCCAGCTGCTCAATATAAGAAGCGTCAGCCTGGTTCTGAGACACCGCAAAGGGGGCACGGAATAACATCGGTGTCACCGCCACTTTCTGTTCCGTCTGCAGACGGTAATTATTTATGCCCTGGATAATATTGGTCGCAAGACTGAGGGTCAGGAGTGTCCCCAGACTGATAAATCCCACAGCGATAACGCGAGTGGTATTTTGTCTGGCACCATGTTCCATATGTTATTTCCCCGTTGATTTATTTAATCCACTGCCGGAAACAGGAGTCCGGAACATCATGAAAGAAACCTTTAAGAAGGGAGGTTGGCAGATACCAGTAAATCAGGTCGCGTAGCCAGGAACTGCCCCGCCCTTTTTTCAGTTTCTTGATACCCCAGAAAACCAGTGCCGCTGCAGCCATACCAAAAATGAACTTGCTGGTCCAGAAACCCCAGCCGAGACAAATCACGGCCGGGATAAGTTCATCGAGATATAAGCCAAACCAGCGGGACTGGTTAGTCAGTGTTTCCGGGAAACGGTATCGCTTTAATTCGTCTCCCGTCATCACGTGCTTCCTGTCAGTAACCGGCGACCGACATACCGATGGTGATAAAGGTGGAAATAATCGCGAAGCCAAACAGGAACTTCACGTTTTTGGTCATCATGTACATGATGCCGCCGGCGACAACTTCTGCCAGAACCACCCATTTGACGACGCTGGATTGCTTACCAAACGTGCCTTTAACGGTCGCATCCCCGGACTTCATCAGGTCGGTTGCCGTGGTGGTGGCCATCGCAGCATCCGGGAAGAACGCCGCCACAGCAGCAACCGGCAGCACAACTTTAGCGGCTTTCAGGGCTTTCTTTTTATTGAAAACGCGGGACATAAAAGACGGTTTGGTTTTTTCAGGGACAGCAGAGCCCTGAACACTTAATACAGCATTCATATTTATTTCCTTTTAAATAGATAATGTTTAAATGGTAATACCTTCGGGACTACTTATGTTTCAGATACTGACCTCCTTATCACTTCGACTTCAGAACTATAAAAATCAGGAAATTCGAACAGATGTGCTTTGAGACGAAGATAAACTTCATGCGACTTGCTTCTGTTACTTTTATTTTTAGCTGCAATCAGTTTTTTGTTTGTATCCTCATCAAAGCGGGCCATAACAACAGGACCAAAACTCACACTCTTATATGTTACAGTTGGATAAAAATCTGGATAGCGTAAAAGGTGATCCTTAACCCTAAGCACAACCTCCCCAGCCTTACTACGTCCGCTTCTCTCTTTGGCATTTACCAATTTCAGATGCGTATCTTCATCAAGTTTGAAACTAACGCATGGACCTAATGCCGGACGAGTAGTCATTCGCCTCACTTGCACCTCCACTCTACTTTTCAATAGGAGTAGTCTCACAAATAAAACCCCTTAACACAATAGACAAAAGGTCACTATTTATTTAACAATTTATTAACGCGACTTCCAATTAATTCTGTAACAACCTTACAGAATGAAAAGGCCATTCCACTGGCGAATAAAAAATAAAATACCTCTTCTCTCGTGCGGATTGGTAAAGCAGCAAGAATACGATTCACCCTGTTTTTCGATGTTCCAATTGCTATATTTAAAACCTCTGAAATCTGATTGTGGGAGGCACCAAAAGAATATAGAGCCAGAGTCTCAATCTGAACATCAGTTAAAAAACCGACTGCATTTTTAAATTCGTTGAGTTTTTTTATAAAACCTGAGCGAACAGGAGACAGTAAAAAACCGCCTCGTTGAAGATGACAGAACTTCCACAGAGTGAACTCTGTTCCATCAAATGACATCCGTTCTATTATAAAATCCCATCGGTTCCCATTAATGGGCAAATTTTCCTCAACGAGCATTTTTCGATCGCCTGAGTAAACTTCTGCGTCAAGAGCTGACAGACGTAAAGAAGAGGAGATTTCCAAACGGTTAAACCATATGTTAACGTTAATATTGTGCAGAAAAGTTGTAGCGAAAGAATGATTGAAATGGGAAAAGGATCCATCACGGAGCCTTATACAAGCAGGATGGCTAGAAAGGTTGACAGTTAATTGCATTTCACGAAAGAAATCCAATTGACTACAGTTGGTGTTTTCAATACGATCCATCGAACACATAGGAGCCTCCTCAACAGGATTCTATGGGCAGCTGATGTGAAGGGGGCCAACCCTTCACATCAGCGATTCTCAAATTTTGTGAGACCTGAGCCTCTCAAACTATGATAAATGTAACCCACTTCCCTGTCACTAAAAATACGCAGATCATTCCGCTTTTATTTTTTATATTTTAGTTTAATAATCTAGATAACTTAATGTTGTGTAGTTTACTCTTCGTCACCATCTTCTGATTCTGGAAAGAATGTATCGACCACTTCTTTAGTGTCTTCCAGAATGTTATCAATCATAAATCGCCACTCAAATTTTTGGTTACCTGAGATATGTGGACTCAAACAAGAAATTCCCAAAATTTTGTTGGTTGCAAATTGTGTCTTCAAAACTGTTTCAAGCAAAACCTTATTGAAAGCCATCTGATTAAAGCCGCTTTCTTTCCTTTCCATTTGCGCTTCATAAACCCTCAAGCCTAACTCGACAAGCATCGTAGACACACTGGAAAAACTAACATCTTTCTCCCTGGCGCCCTCAGCTTTCCGTTTCTCCACAATGGCATTAATTTTTTCAGCAACTTCATCGCTAACATATGCCTGTATCTTTGCCATATCCATCCCTTAATATAAAAAGAAATCTTGATACTATTTACAGCCAACCAATTCAGACGATTCACCAACGATTCAATTCGCGATTCGAATCTAGATTCACCGCCTTGAAACTCGATTCATAAGGCGAATCACACCACGAATTGAATCTAGAGTCAATTCGCCAATAAAGCTAGATTTCATAAGGGTTGATTCGTTACTGATTCACCCACGATTTATAAGTGAATCGTTAGCGATTCATCTGCGATTCATATTTATATTACATAATGAAAGATAGTGTAATTTAGTTGACCATAACTCTATGGTTTAAATAATAAATCTGCAAAATTTTAATTTTGCGTGGGGTGTGGTGATTTTGTGGTGAGGAGTGCATATCTGTTGAGTCTGGTTCTGGTCTGGGTTAACGTATTTGCGGGAACCGACCCGGAGGGAGTCTTTTGAGAAAACAACTGGTATTAGCTACCCTGCTTTTAATTTCCACGCCTGCCTGGTCTGCGGATTGTTTTGATATGGCAGGACGGGACTATCGAATAGATCCCGATCTACTGCGGGCTATTTCATGGCAGGAGTCTAAATGGAAGGTGAATGCCATTGGGAAAAACCCGGGATCTGGCTACGGTGCCGGACTGATGCAGATCGACTCGCAACACCAGGGTGAACTGTCGCAGTACGGTATTAAACCGGGACACCTTCTGACTGATGCCTGTCTGAATATTTACACCGGTGCTTATTATCTGGCACTGGCTTTTAAAAAATGGGGAGTCAGCTGGGAGGCAGTCGGCGCCTACAACGCCGGGTTCCGGAGATCGGACAGGCAGGCCATACGACGACTGGAGTACGCCAGGAAGATTGAGGCCATCTACCTGGCTATCAAGAGAAATAAAAATGCCGGCCAGTCATCTTTAACAAAAAACTGAAGACCTCATTCATGAGGTCTTCAGAACAGGGAAGTGATTAATCAATTGCCCGCCATATTAAATGCCGTTCGGGATGCTGAATAATGCTGATATAATCCTTCAGTGCATCCTGCCGTGAAACCAGACGCCTGCAGATCTGGTCATATTGCGGCCCCATTTCAGCCACGTGCCAGGACAGCCTGTTCATAATCATCAGCGTGGCAATAATGCCTGCTGCATCGGCGCTGACCTCACCTTCGAAATAATTTCCCGGGATGCACATCCTGTAACGCTGATCACCTTCTGGTGCGATATATCCGGTCTGCGTGGTAATGAACTGGATGCTGTTGGGTGCAATATTCCCGCCAACACCCTGTGGAATAACCCAGTAAGACCAGGAACCACCGTCGTATTCAGAATGCTGGCGTAACCAGCTCGCGGCCATATTATCGGCTAACGGCGTAAAAAAGAGGTCCGGGATAAAATCCAGGCGAGCTTTACCATTGGTTACGGCACAGCGCAGATATTTGTCTGTTTTAAACTGTTCGTCTGATTCACGAGTGGCGGTGTTGACTTTCATTGTGCGCATACTGATTTTCTCCTTCGCGGTTTATTAAAACGTTCGACTTCATCACTGAGCGGCGAAGGGCAATTTGCAGCCGACGGGGAGAAAATAAAGGGGCGCCTGGCGTTCATATACCCCTTTATTTTCGCCACGGCTGATGCTAAAAGCAGCCCTCCGCGAAAGATGAAGTCGGGCGATATCGAGCAGGAGTGAGAATGCGCACAACCCTGAACGTCAATCCGGTGTTTATCGGATTCACGTTCAGGCCCTGGAGTGGCGGGTATTTATCGCCACGGTGAGAGCGGCGCATCCTGATAAGGATGCAGCAAGCGAGATTTTGAATTTGCGTCAGGATGGAAGCCCGACAGGGCAGAGACAGCTTGCTGGCTCTGTTCACGACAGCCGTGTCCCGACAGGGACGACGCCCGGGTCAGAATTTATTTAATCTTTCATCAGAGATAAATAGCGGAAGAGATACACAGCAGAATATCGGAAGCGATGTAACAGGGATGAATAAAGAATATTGATGAGATAATACCGCGCCGGAGTAATACGGGCGGCGCGTAGCGCAGCCGGTATTATTCAGCGCCACAGGCGCTGCGGCCTTTTAGCGCAGTCGGGCAGGTTATCCCCTGCCCTTCCGGTTATTTACGCGGCCTCCTGTATTCCGCGCATGAAGTCCCGCATAGCCCTGAACCGGCGCAGATCTGCCAGTCGTTTTTCAAAATCATTGAGGTAGTAAACCGGGGTATACCTCACCCGCCGGAACTGCATCGTGAGCGTGTTGCCCGTCACCACTTCCGCCGCTATCCCCAGCAGTGACAGCTGGATGAATGCCATATCTGCCGCCACCGGATCGATGTCAATGCAGCTGCCGAACATGTGCATGGAGGGGTTAATATCCGCTTCAAGCAGGCACTCTGCACAGGCGATCAGCATCCCTGCGGCCCCACACGCCGGATCGCTGACGGTGGCAATGCCTTCCTGGCGGATAGTGTCTCTGACGCCTGGCATCAGCATTCGCGCCATCAGACACTGCACCGAATACGGCGTAAAATACTGCCCGCGAAAGTTATCGCCCAGCTCAAGCCCCATAAAAATCGCGCCGAGGAAATCATGAAATTTCGCCTCCAGCGCACACACCATCAGGCAGAACATTTCCTGCATGTTCGCGATGTCGGTGGCCTCGTACCGGGCGCAGATTTTCCGGCAGTGCTCCATGCTCTCCGGTGTTCGTATCCGGGCCATATCCAGCTCACTGGCGGCGAGTGACAGAAAATCACTGAACACTTCCCAGCGCCCCATATGGCGCCCCGTGTCTTTAAATACGCTGATAAACCGGCTTCGGCTGTACTGCGCGCTCATCATACGATGAACCGCAGGCACCTGTTCCGCGATCTGCTGCTCTGCCTGAATAACAGGGCTGTTATCCGCGGTTTCTCTGGCCAGATTGAACACATCGGCAAAATTCATCTGTGACATAGCATTATCTCCGCTGTTGCCGCTCCCGAAGGAGCGGCTCACCTTGTCAGTTACATGCGCGTTTGAGTTCAAGCGTGCGGAGCACCTGTCCGAAGGCGGTGTTGTTCATCGCGGGGATATGGACACCACGCCCCTTGCGAACGCTCCGGGCAATATGCCGTCCGAAAGCCTTCAGCGCCGGGTCAATCTCCTGTGCGGCGATATCATCACGCAGGTTGCGCTGATGACGGCGGGGCTTTACAGCCTCAGTGGAAGGTGAAACAATGGATACGTTCATTTTGAACTCCTGGGTTTATTTGAACAGCCGTAAAAATCGTTCCAGCGACTTTTACGGCGTGGATAAAGCAGGGTTTTCCCTGCTTTTTTCATTTCCGGAACAGGTTAAATTCCTCCTTAATGCGCGTTGTAATCTGCGCATGGCTCAGGTTGCACACATCCCGCAGCCGGAAATATCTGGCTCCGTAGCGGGCATATATCTCTGTCACGTCACCGCAGACCATCTCCTGCAGCATGAACGTTTCCCACTCGCCGTTCTCACTTGTTGACCAGTTGAGCGGATACATCAGGCCCAGCGCGTCATGGAACGTGTGAACGTCGATTTCTGAGGGGGCTTTAACCGCTGCTTTCTGCCGGCTCAGCCAGTATTCGCGCTCTGATTCTGCTGTAGCCAGCATTCCTGGATGGGCTGAGGATTCGGTCAGGTGTAAGTTCATACGTCTCTCCTTATGTGGATCACCGGCGGCCCCCGGACCGCCAGATGTTGGGAAAAAAAGCAGACTCATGGCATATGGCGTTCAGCGCGCATTGAGTCAGCAATGTATTTGCGTGCGTCATTCCACACTTCCTTACCGGTATCACCAAAAAGAAGCTCAACGATTTTCCGGGACTGAAGCCACGGTTGAGCAACGCCGAAATGCACCTGCAGAACGTCCGCGTGCCAGTCAACCACTCCCGCCCCCAGGACGTTATCAGCCATACGCATCAACGTTCCCCACACCAGTTCACTTCTTTCGCTTTCTCTCAGACGCTTGTTTTTAAGCTCTACCAGATGCAGCAGAAGACTTTTTTGCTCGCTAATCGCGTTGGCCAGAAGGTTTTCAACCCATCTTTCGGTAGATTCTTTGGTGGCGGTTTTGACGTTGACGTTCTGTGTGTTCATTCTGCTTTTCCTCTGGTCTGGTGGTTAATCCATCTCTCGGTGAGTTCCCTGGCGGCAAAGGGCAAAGGAGCAACGGCGGGGCGGAAGGAGAAGGGCGCCGCCAAAAGTTTTTGCGGTCCCTGGCAAAAAGTTTTGGCGGCGTTCATTTTACCCTTCGGATGACGACACGACGGTGCTACGACCAGCCCTCCGCCGGGGAACGGACGAGGGATGACTCACCAGTGGAAGGGATGAGAATGAACACACCCGACACGACGGAACGGCGTGGCGCCATCAGAGTGCCGGCAGGTGTATCGCCGGCACGGTGAAAGCGGCGCGGCCGGAACGGTCGCAGCAAGCGCTGCCGTTGACCTCAGACATCAGACACTAGCCGACAGGCCCGAAACCGCCTGGCGGGTTCGGCGGAGCTTACCGCGTCTTTTCGCGGTTAGCGGAGTGTGGCTCGACGACTGGACAGCGCAGCTGGCCAGGAGCCGAAGGTGTCCAGTATAGGTGTGCTTTTAAAGCCTTTAAGAGTTAAAAAGAGGAATCACAGCAGGGAGAAGAAGAGGAAGCAGACAGACAGCAGGCAGCAAACAGGGAAGACGCGGAAAGGAAATGCGGGCGGCGCGTCAGCGCGGCCCGGTTTTCCCGGCGCCGCAGGCGCGCGGCCTTTATGCCCGTCTCGCAGGCAGGATGAGAGGTTTAAGACAGCTACTGTGCGATCGCAGCGTTTCATTCCCTGCATTAAACTCTCGCCATGCAGTCATGCCTTCCAGCAGTTCACTAAATACGTCTCGCTCTTTCATCTGTGCCCTCTTCGCCTGCTCCGGTATCAGTCAACAAACATCGAGACCGGGATTTGAAATCGATTTGCCAGCGCCCGCATGTGATCGAGGGTCAGACTACGTTCACCACTGAGGATCCGGCTGACGAGCGATTTTTTGCCTATCTCGTTTTCAAAATCGGACTGTGAAAGCCCGTGTTGCTGCATGAGAACCCGCAGCAACGAAACACCGTTCTTGCCTGCTTCGATGCGCGTATTAAATTCTTCAAATTCCACCGCGTTATCTTCCCAGGCATCAATGCGGGCAGTCAGCATATCAACCAGCGGGCTGTCCGGGTCATGTTCCAGAAGATATTCAACGAGTTTAAGTGCCTCTTCGTAATCTTTGCGGGACGAGCTGCCACCCAGCAGAGGGACAATACTGGCCAGGTCATTCGCCGCTTTAATGGCATCGCTAAAAATCATTCTTTGTGCTCCCGATAATATTTCGTTAAGCGATCATATTCAGCATGGGTGGTGATGTGTTTGACGAATATCTTTCCGCGCTCAAAATCAGCAAAAAACATCATTCTAAGGTTATTACCACCGATATCGATAACCCACCATTTTTCCCGGTATTTCATGCGATCCAGACTGGTAAAGTATCGCTTTAGCTCATCCGGTTTTTTTGCGACAACCCGCTTTAGTACACGATAGGTGTCATCGATGGCCACTGCATCATTCGGATAGTGTCTTGCCGCCTCATCAAAAGGGGCTCGTGATATAACATGCACGCCATGCCTCCGGTTTCCATTATGGAAACATTGTACTTCACTCCACGGGAGTTGACAATATGAAAACAGGCTGACAGGCCAATTTCTTCCCCGCCAGCCATTCCGATTACCCGACGTTTACGACTTCAATGCCCAGGATCAGAGCGATGAATTCTGCTTTGTTCTGAAGCAACCAGGTGCGTGCTTCGGGTGCCTGAGCTTTGCTGATATCGATATCAAACTGATTAAGCGCTGCAGCATCGGCGTGTCCAAGTGTAATACCGCGCCACTGCATCCCTGCAAAATAGGCGTTCCCTGCCCCCTGCTGGATTTTTCCTTTCACGTGTGCCATTGCCCAGACCTCATTTCACACCCAGACGGCGGAACATATCGGCGATGATATTCCGGCGGGTATATGAGGCACCTGCGGCTTTCAGATCGGCCAGCACGTTATAGGCGAAACTGGCTTCCTTTCCGTGAAAAGCGATCACCTTTTCCGCCTTTGGTTCAAAACAGGATGGGGAAGTTTCCCGGGAGAAAGCCTCTGATGAGTGTTGATGGCCGTATACTTTCATTTTGCGTTACCTCTGGTCTTTAAGGGATGGCAGCGATACGCCGCCATCCGTGTTTATTTCTCAGCAGTCGTTTGCCGCCAGTTCACTCATCAGTACATCCCGTGCTTCCAGCGCGCGTTCCTCTTCGGCTAGCGTCAGCAGATAGCCGCGCTTTGCCGCAGCGCCCATTAACACCGGACGGTCTTTCAACGGCAGCGCATCCAGATAATCCAGCGCACCACCCAGCAGATGGGCCTGATACAGCTCGTAATGCATCCCGCAGCACCGACCAGCCTTTTTCTCGATACGTTCCAGCACTACATCGGCGCGGATAACATCGAATGGGTTTCGGGAATGAATGTTGCGCACAAAACCGTCAGTCCGGAGGGTTGTGCTTTCTTTGGTGGAGGGTTTTACGTTGACGTTTTGTGTGCTCATCCAGTTTTCTCCTCTTTCTGGTTTTCTGTCTGTTAAAACCATCACCCGTTGAGTTGCCGGGGCCGCGGTTTTGACTTTGTGCGGGGACCTGCTGAACCTGCCCCCTGGATATAACCTTCACCCGTTTGAGAGCCGTTCGCCGCAAGGGCGTAAACGAGCACGGCCCGGTGCAGATGTCCGGGGGTGAGCGGGAAATTTTTTTCGGCCTAATGAAGCGGCAGCGGAATGGCCGGGAAAAATTTATTGCGAAAGGCCCTGCCGTCCCCTGGACAGCAAGACGGGTTGTGCTTGTCTCAGCCCCGGCGAATGGACTCAAACGGGTGATACGGGTACCAGGGGAAAGGAGCAGGCACCCGCCGCAACGACGGAACGCGCGGGCGCGAAACGGCGTTGCCCCGCAGAGTGCCGGCAGTCCTTCGCCGGCACGGTGAAAGCGGCGCGACCGGGACGGTCGCAGCAAGCGCTGCCGTTGACCTTGACGTCAGACATCAGACACTAGCCGTCAGGCCCGAAACCGCTTGCGGGTTCGGCGGAGCTTACCGCGTCTTTTCGCGGTTAGCGGAGTGTGGCTCGACGACCGGACAGCGCAGCTGGCCGGGAGCCGAAGGTGTCCAGTATGGGTGTGCTTTTAAAGCCTTTAAGGGTTAAAAAGAGGCATCACAGCAGGGAGAAGAAGAGGAAGCAGGCAGACAGCAGGCAGCAAACAGGGAAGACGCGGAAAGGAAATGCGGGCGGCGCGTCAGCGCGGCCCGGTCTTCCCGGCGCCGCAGGCGCGCGGTCTTTCGAGGCGCGGCCAGACGGGGACCGATGCCCCCTTCGCCTGCTCTGTTCCCGAATCAGTCAACAAACATCGAGACCGGGATTTGAAATCGATTTGCCAGCGCCCGCATGTGATCAAGGGTCAGACTGCGTTCACCACTGAGGATCCGGCTGACGAGCGATTTTTTGCCTATCTCGTTTTCTAAATCGGACTGTGAAAACCCACGTTGCTGCATAAGAACCCGCAGCAACGATACACCGTTTTTACCAGCTTCGATGCGCGTATTAAATTCTTCAAATTCCACCGCGTTATCTTCCCAGGCATCAATGCGGGCAGCCAGCATATCAACCAGCGGGCTGTCCGGGTCATGTTCCAGAAGATATTCAACGAGTTTACATGCCTCTTCGTAATCTTTGCGGGACGAACTGCCACCCAGCAGAGGGACAATACTGGCCAGGTCATTCGCGGCTTTAATGGCATCGCTAATCATTCAAACCTGCTGAATTTTAAAGTTAACACCGCAGGCTCTGGCGTACCGAACCAGCGTCTGAATACTCATTCGCGCAGCGTTCTTCTCCATACGTGAGATAGTTGGCGCTTTGATGCCCATACGTTCTGCAACCTGTGCCGACGTCAAACCCGCTTCTTTTCTCCATGTTGCTAAGGTTTCCCGAAGTAGCTCCGAGGCTTCTTCTGCCTCGAATGCCGCGCTGTACTCATGATCGTTCATTGCTTCGGTATGAACCTGGCTAAGGGTTTTATATTTCATTCTGCATTTCCTCCAGTCTGCGAAGTGCCTGATCTATTTCTGCCGGGGGCGTTTTTGGCGATTTTTTGATAAAGATCCGAAGTAGAAAAATACGTTCACCACTCTGATATACCCAGATTCCGCGGGCGATATCTGCCCCCATTGTACGTATTTCGAAAAGGCCGTTTCCAAGCGGCTTGGTATCTGGCTCGCGTAGCTGGCGAGGGTTTGCTTCCAGCTTCATGAGTAGCCTGGCCATTTTTGCACGAATGGCAGCAGGCAGAGCCGTAAACTCTTTTTCAGCCTCATCATGAAAGATGACTGTGAACATGAATGTAATCTCTGGTCCGTATGTGTATACGTTAGCTTAGAAGCTAACTTAGCTCAAGAGCTAAGTTAGCTGACTTCTCACTACCCGATCTTTACAATCTCAATACCCAGCATAAGAGCTATGAATTCCGCTTTGTTCTGAAGCAACCAGGTGCGTGCTTCGGGTGCCTGAGCTTTGCTGATATCGATATCAAACTGATTAAGCGCTGCAGCATCGGCGTGTCCGAGTGTAATACCGCGCCACTGCATCCCCGCATAATAGGCGTTCCCTGCCCCCTGCTGGATTTGTCTTTTCACGTGTTCCATTGCCCAGACCTCATTCCACACCCAGACGGCGGAACATATCGGCGATGATATTCCGGCGCGTATATGAAGCACCTGCGGCTTTCAGATCGGCCAGCACGTTATAGGCGTAACTGGCATCCTTTCCATGAAAAGCGATCACCTTTTCCGCTTTTGGTTCAAAACAGGATGGGGAAGTTTCCCGGGAGAAAACCTCTGATGAGTGTTGATGGCCGTATACTTTCATTTTGCGTTACCTCTGGTCTTTAAGGGATGGCAGCGATACGCCGCCATCCGTGTTTATTTCTCAGCAGTCGTTTGCCGCCAGTTCACTCATCAGTACATCCCGTGCTTCCAGCGCGCGTTCCTCTTCGGCTAGCGTCAGCAGATAGCCGCGCTTTGCCGCAGCGCCCATTAACACCGGACGGTCTTTCAACGGCAGCGCATCCAGATAATCCAGCGCACCACCCAGCAGATGGGCCTGATACAGCTCGTAATGCATCCCGCAGCACCGACCAGCCTTTTTCTCGATACGTTCCAGCACTACATCGGCGCGGATAACATCGAATGGGTTTCGGGAATGAATGTTGCGCACAAAACCGTCAGTCCGGAGGGTTGTGCTTTCTTTGGTGGAGGGTTTTACGTTGACGTTTTGTGTGCTCATCCAGTTTTCTCCTCTTTCTGGTTTTCTGTCTGTTAAAACCATCACCCGTTGAGTTGCCGGGGCCGCGGTTTTGACTTTGTGCGGGGACCTGCTGAACCTGCCCCCTGGATATAACCTTCACCCGTTTGAGAGCCGTTCGCCGCAAGGGCGTAAACGAGCACGGCCCGGTGCAGATGTCCGGGGGTGAGCGGGAAATTTTTTTCGGCCTAATGAAGCGGCAGCGGAATGGCCGGGAAAAATTTATTGCGAAAGGCCCTGCCGTCCCCTGGACAGCAAGACGGGTTGTGCTTGTCTCAGCCCCGGCGAATGGACTCAAACGGGTGATACGGGTACCAGGGGAAAGGAGCAGGCACCCGCCGCAACGACGGAACGCGCGGGCGCGAAACGGCGTTGCCCCGCAGAGTGCCGGCAGTCCTTCGCCGGCACGGTGAAAGCGGCGCGACCGGGACGGTCGCAGCAAGCGCTGCCGTTGACCCTGACGTCAGACATCAGACACTAGCCGCCAGGCCCGAAACCGCGTAGCGGGTTCGGCGGAGCTTACCGCGTCTTTTCGCGGTTAGCGGAGTGTGGCTCGACGACTGAACCGCGCCAGCGGGTCAGGAGCCGAAGGTGGCCCCGGAGCAGATTGTGTGAAAGGAAAGTGAGGCAAAGCCAGAGGAAGAGCAGCAGCAAGATGAAGGGTACCGGTCAGGTCAGGACTGAGATTCGCCCTGCTCTTTTCTGTACTGTACAACGCAGTACCAGGCCGAAGCCAGGAAAGCAAAAACGGTGATCAACCCGCGTAATTCGTCACCCGGCTCTTTCCCCTTCAGCATCAGCGTTATGATGATGCCGGCAACGATAATCCACGCAATGCCACTCCAGAGGCGCAGCTTATCCGCCACGACATTAATCAGAACAAAAGCAACGGCCAGGATAGCCCCCCACAGAGCCGGAACAGGCTGAAACGGAATAAAAAACAGGTTAATACCGGTTAAAAGCGTCACGGCTGCAAACATCAGAGACATACGCATAAAATTTCCTCCCTGGACACACTGACTATAAGAATCACTTCTGCTGCTCATCTCCGGGTTTATTATATTCGGGCGCATTTGCGCGCGGCAGCTGCTGACTGTTCAGTCGATGTACGCGGAGCCGTTCATGGAAATATTCGCGCAGGTGTTCAGGCTGTTCCCGTTCAACAAGTTCCGGCACGACGGGCTTGTTCATGCGCTCCTGCCAGGCAACAGCAGCAGCCACCTTATCGACGGCAACTTTATCCTGCTCCTCCTTTGAAAAAGAGGCGATATTCCACTTTGACATATGCTTTACCGGTCTGCTTTACAGGAAGATACCCTGATAATACGCGAATTCCGGGGCAACAGCGACTGACAACGGAGAGGAGAGTGCGCGGCGCCGGAGGCGCGGCGACGTCTCTCTCCGGCAGGCGCAGCCTGCCCGGGTTTTCGCGCGGCCGGAAGCGGCAGAGGTTCCCCCCTGCCCTGTGATTTATCGTGCCTTTCCCCCCTGAAGAATGAAATGGCCGCCAATATAGACGGCGCACTGACAGGTCATGTATTCGCAGATTTCATCCATCACCTGCGCAGTGGTCAGTTCCCGCTGACCGGCATCGCGGCGGCGGGCATTAATCAGGGCTTTGTACTGTCGCAGGATATCGCGGCTTTGTGGTGCAAGTTTCATGTGCTTTCTCCTTAACCGGCGGGCTTCCCCGCCGGATAGTCATCAGTTGCTGAATACATAGCCTTCATGGAAGACATAGCCGCTGCTGAACAGATCCCGCGCGTAAGCCTCATAATCGAAATAGACGCGCAGGGATTCAGGCACCTCGTTTAACAGGCCGTGATCCTCCACAAAGCCATAAGCAAAATCCTCCTCGCTTTCAGCCTCGCCACAATACGCCTCATCAAAGGCGTCATAGTCGCACTCGCCGGTATAGTCCGCCCAGGCCACAAACGCGGCAGCGCGTCCTTCGTCCTGCGCCTGCCGGAATGCCTCGATAAACGCCCACTTAACAGAGGATTCAGAGGCAAACTGAGACGGGATCCCTTCCCAGTCCTGAAACATAAACTCGGGGTCATCCTCGGCGGCATGCAACGCCCGGCAGGCGTCATAAAATTCGTCTTCGTCGTCGAAGTCGGTTAAATCAAACCATTTGCCAAAAATACTGCCGCCGTTGTACTGGTGATATGTGCCCACGTAGACGGCCGGAACGGTTACTGATGAAGTCATTTTTGTCTCCCTGCGGGGCGGTGTAACCGCCCCGGTCGTTAATCAGTCCAGCGCGGCGTAAATAGCACTGCATTCGGGGTGAAAGGTGATGTGATTCCAGAGCTGGGCATCACGCAGCATATAAAGGCGAGTCAGCGCCGGGTTACTGCTGTCATGATGGGCCGCCAGACGGCGATTAATCGCCAGGCTGGTCAGAATAATGCCCGCCGCGTCGGCGCTGACAGTGCGATCAAACCAGTTTTCGCTACTGACCAGATGTACCCGGCCACAATCCGGCATCATGTAGCCGCCCCCCTCCGGCAGGCGAATAAAATGCCAGAAGCCGCCCTCATATTCGGGCATCCATTTTTTGGCCAGAGCGTACACCTGTAATTCCGCGAGCATGAAATCCGTGCCGAACAGGTACGGCATAAAAGACAGGCGGTCGGACTCCTCAACATTCAGGACCGGGCATGTATTCACATACTGCATGGATAAACCTCCGTAATCACATAGACTGCGGCACCGGGTTGTGCCGTGCCGACACGACAGCCCGGCGGAAAGCGGAAGATGCAGGGGCGACACCGGAGGCCGCAGCGCAGATATAGCGCGAAGCTGGTCTGGACGGTTTTCGAGCGAAACCTGAGCGAGAAAACGACGGGAAGAACGGCGAGCATCATAAAAAACCTGCGACCGGGCGAGGATGGCGGCGTCAGCGCACCCTTGCATCTGCAGCGGCCGGGCTAAAGTGAAGGCACGGCACTACCCGTCGCGATGCAGGAGGTTGAATACAGGGTTTCTCTCCCCCGTTTTTCGACCACCGGGAGAAAAGCGGAAGCAGATGTCGCAACGCGACAGACGCAGTAATAAGGCCACGGACCGGAGGGATGGGGCCGGGTGAAGCGGAGCCGGCGGCAACGGCAAGCCGGCGACTGCCTTATCCGGGGATGGCGGCGCCAGCGAACTCCAGCCTCTGCGGCTGCCGGGCTACAGTGAAGGCACGGCACAGCCAGCACACGGCACGGCGATAACAGAGGGTTGTGTTCACCCAAAAGGCCCGGAAACCGGGCCGGGTGGACGCGGAGCCGGCACGGCGACATCCTTATCGCACCACACCTCCTGTGCCGGCAGGCTGACAAGGGAGGGTCCCCCTCCCCTGACGCTCCGGGCTGTCACTCCTGAGTTCTGCTGGCGCGGGCCTCTCTCACCATTTCCCTTAAAACCCGGCGATCAAGCCAGCGCCGGACCGGAGTGTCCGTAAAACGCAGCTGATCAGCGATAACCCCTGCGCTCCTGATAGTTTCCTCCCGCTCGTTAACCAGGGTGAGCAGGACCGGGCAGAATCGCGCATCGCGAATCAGAATGGCATCGAGGACCTGATCCAGCCTGTCGGTTTCGTCTTCGTCCAGGCAGTTATCATGATCATACTCCACGGCCAGCAAGCGCCAGTCACCGATCCGCCTGTCCATCAGACGGGGAGTGACGGACGGCGTAAGCGCGGCGGCGATGCGCTTCGTATCCCGGTGGACGATTTCCGATATCTGCGTGAGGGAGGCTTTCAGGAAGGCCAGCAGATCGTCACATTCCGCCGCTGTCAGCCACTCCTGAGCGTAAGGCCGGCGGATAACCTGACAGTCAGCCAGCCGCTCCGGATGCGGATATGCCTGCACCGGAAAGAGATGCAGACGAGCCGGGGTTCCCGCCAGCCGCCGGGCGCTGGCGAGCAACAACGCTGCCCGGCCATACGTCAGCGGCTGACAAAGCTGTTCCGTAAGCGTGAGGATTTCCACGCCACTGAGAGAGCCGCAGGCGGCAAGCCAGCCGGGTACGGTTTCGGGGGCGACGGGCGCCATATCAACAGTGTCGGGCCAGCCAGCCTGGCGCAGCATCCGGTCGCCGTGACGCAGAATAAGCGTGTTAAGGGTTTCTTTTTTCATCATTATCGTCTCTGTCCGGGTTATATCTCCCCGCCGCGTGGCGGGGCGATCTGCTGTCAGCTTTTCAGTAATGCCCGCACTTTTGCTGTATCCGCCAGGCGGCGCATTACGCTTTCCGGCACCGGGAGATTGCGATCCCGTGCGGTCCATTCCCTGTCCCACAATGCCTGTTCGGCGGTAATCAGCAGGGTTTCAAGCAGGTCAACCGGCACAGTCACCCTCTGCCCGTTCTCTTTCACCTGGTCTATCAGTGCCATCACCAGGCCGGCTGACACGCCCGACTCAAGCCGTTGTTCTTCCGGTATAGTGTCCATGCGTTCCAGTACTGCCCTTACGTCATGTTCTGAAAAGGAATATTCCATCCCGTCAGCCAGTGCTTCAATATCCGCCGGGGTCCAGATAATCAGGTTCAGCGGGGTTTCTGCGGGATATTGCTCATTCAGCATCCTGCAAAGATCTTCACGGGTTCCGTACATGTTCTCTCCTCAATCCAGAAAGCTTTCATCGAGCATCAGTGCAATATTGAACGCCTCATCCATCAGGACGCTGAGACGTCGCAGACTGATACCGGCAAGCCGTTCCGCCAGTCCGTCGTACCGGTAGTGGTACGTGTCTTCCAGCACTTTCAGGGTGGTTTTCAGGTCGCAAAGATTGTTCGCCAGCCCGGCCACATCGCGGCGCAGGGTTTCGTGTCCGTCGTAATTCATTACGCGGCCTCCGGAAGCCATTCATCGTTCGCCGCCGGGGTATTGACGGCCCGGTGCATGGCGGCCAGTCGTTCGGTTCCGGCCCGGTGGTACTGCGCCAGCATTTCGATGCCGATATAGCGGCGTCCGGCACGGTATGCAGCGACGCAGGTCGAACCGCTTCCGGCAAACGGGTCGAGAACAATCGCGCCCGGAGCGCTGAATGACTCAATCAGCGGCTGTAGCGCCTCCACTGGTTTCTGCGTCGGATGCAGGGTATTACCGGTATACGGGAAGGGCAGCACATCCGGCAGCGGTTTAAGGGGCGGCACGGGGCGGCCTTTGGCAAGGACATAAGCCCCTTCATGGCAGTAGTCCACAAATCCGCGTCGGGCCCTGGCGTTACGACGGTTGGAGGCATAGTTTTTGGTGAACACAAGCTGGCCCACGGCATAGAATCCTGCCGCCTTCCACGCGGCCATAAAGCGGTCCACACGGTTCCAGCCGTAGAAGCTCACCATCAGCGCGTCTTTTTTAAGGACGCGGTACATCTCCAGCGTGGCCGGTTGCAGCCATTCGTCCGTCACATCCCCGGCAATCTGTCTGCCCTGACGGTCCTTAAAACCGACGAGGTAAGGCGGATCGGTCACAATAAGGTCCACGGCACGGTCGGGGAATCCGCGCATCACATCAATACAGTTCCCGAGAATGAATCTGGACATGGCAGCACTCCTGTAGTCTGAGGGGGCAGGAGGCATCACCGCGATACCGTTCCCTGCCGCACGCTGCCTGTTCATCGCGTCCGGTCACGGGTCAGGCCGACCGTGGAATACCGCAGCCGTCCGTCTTTTGGACGGCAAGGATATGCCGCGAAAGCGGCTTGAAGGGCGTTCCTTAAAAGGGCGAGGGACTGGCGTACACTCTCAACGACGCCGGGCCGGAGCGGAAAAACCGCCCGTCCCGTACCAGACCGGACGCGAGACACTGGCAGCGGGCGGCAGGCTTGCGTTAACTCCAGGCGAACGGGGAATTACCGGCATACCTGTCCACAAATCCGGGGCTTAAGATTGTGGATATCCTGAAGGCAAACGACGGAGAAGCGCGGGAGAACAGACGCCACCACGCCTGTTCTTTTTTTGAACAACCGGAAAGTTTATATCAGCGGTTCAGGGATTTATCCCCGGCCAGTGACAGGCCAATATAGACGCCCGCCCCCCAGATGACCTGCGACAAAATGAAAACCCACTGCGGAACGTCGAAAACCAGAAGCGGAAGCAGACATACCGTCACAATGCCAATCAGCCGGCTGCCAAATTTTCTGCGCACCGGTTCACTGCTGTCGACGGGAATGCGGGCGAGACGGAGAACATTTCTGAATCCTGGTGACATGAGAACCTCCCTGGGATGCCAGTCATTTGAAATCGGTGTAGTAGTGGATGTGATTCGTACTGTTAGTCGCCGAATGCACGCCGCATATTTTTCTTTATTTCCCGGGTATCCGACCCGGACACCGGCGCGGCAGATGCTGCCGGCGTATCCGGTACTGCAGCTGCAGCCCTGTTCACGTCAGCGGTGCCGGCCATCTGCTGAACCAGTGCCTGCAGCTCACTGACCGAGGTGGGCGGTACCGGCATACTGGCCAGCAGGCGCGGCAGCTCCGGTGCCGTCGTGTGGAGGGCAAGACCGGTGATAATCAGGTTTCTCAGCAGATCGCCACGCAGACGGGATGACGCCTCCGTCAGCACACTTTCCACCCGTTCTCCACTCCGGTCATTCTGAAGCGTCAGGGTGTAACGCCGGCGCTGGTATTCTGTCTCCGGTGACACGGGCAGAGCAGCCTCACCATTTTCGGGCTCATCCGGAAGGCCGGTGAGTGAGGACCAGGTTCCGGAGACCAGGGCCATCACGGCGCAAAGGCGGACAGCGCTCAGCTGCCCGGCAAAGAACACCGGGATCAGCGCCGGTAAACGGGCATCCACCTGGTATACCACCGCCCCGGCGGTGGCGGCGGTACGGATGAACTCACCGCGCAGGGGCTGTGAGATGGTGCTGATGGTTGCCATCGCCGCGATGTCGGTGCGATCGTCGCTGTGCAGATAGAAAGAATACTGGCCGTCCGGCACGTTTAGTCCTCTTTATTGTAAAGGGCAATCTCCCTGGCCAGCGCCATTTGCGGATCGCCTATAACCTCGATACGGTCAGGAGCCAGAGGCCAGGCCTGACGGATAGCCTCTTCAATGAGGGATGCCCCTCCCCCGACCAGGAATACCCGGTTAACGTTCCTGAAGGCCGTCAGCTCACTGGTAACACGCGCGCCCAGGGAGGTGATTGCCTCTGTAATTTTGTTCCGAACCTCGTCAATTTTACCGGCATCGTTGATCACACGCTGCAGATACTGACGATCATTGCGGTTGCGGATGATAGTGTCAGCGATGAGGGCGCTGGTTTCGCTGTCTGCCGCCCGCAGCGCGCCTGCAGCTGCCCGGGTGACCTGTGACACGCCGACAGACGGATTACCGTGCACCGCACTGATATCATCAAACTGGCCGACAATCACACCGGCATCGAGCGTGGTGCCACCGAGATCGATAATCAGGGTGGTCTCAGCGGGGCCGGGCTTCAGCTCCGCGAGACGGGAGAACGCCGCCGGCAGTGATTCCGGCATCACCTTCACGTCCGTTACGGTAAATGCCCTGCCCTTATTCAGAACCAGCTCACGCATCAGGTTTTCCCGTTTGCGTCGTATGTTCTCCTCGTTCCGCTGGCAGTCCCCGTCGTAATACTCACTCAGGGGCAGCGTCACGGTCAGGCTCACCGGCTGCGGCTCCAGTCCGCTGTTCAGCAGCGCATGATGCACGGCCAGCAGGTTGAGATCACCGTACTGATATTCCACGTTTGTTGTCGGGATGGCATCCCGGCTGACACTGTCCCAGGTGTATTTCAGCGTGCCCACCTGATAATTGAAGGTTGCCGCACTGAATTCTGCCACTTTCCAGCCATGCCGGAAGGAGTTCGCAGAGACTCGTGTCTGAAGCTCATCTCCTTCAAACCATGCCAGCTTAACATTAGTTGAACCATCATCGCAGTAAATATTCATCAATATGCTCCTTTAATTACACTCAATTTGATACTAATTATAAGAGCAAAATGAAAAAATCAAAGCAATATTTCTCAATGTGAGCAATATAAAAATATCAAAATGATTAATATTAGCATTTTGAACACCTTTATTTACTCAAAATGTTCTTAAGGCAGGGGATCTGGATTATCGTCACGCTGTTAAATATGTCGCGGTAGGGATACCCGTTACCGGATACCCCCCGCACAGATCCCGGCGTGCGCGATTTACGCACCGGGCTCCTGCCTCGGGTGTCTGGCGGTGAACCGCTCCACAGG
>NZ_JCAXWU010000024.1:0-57366 GCF_059759695.1 Klebsiella sp. M041 | reverse complement strand
GCGCTGAACAAAATGACGAAAGCAGGTATGCCTGAAAGCGTGCGTATTGCCTGAAAACACAACCCGCTACGGGGGAGACTTACCCGAAATCTGATTTATTCAACAAAGCCATTCTTGATATAAACACCTGCGTTTTGGGTGTCCGTATGGTCAAGCAGTTCCGCTATTACCAACTCGCCAAAACCTTCACGGGCAGCCCGTGTGCCCGTGGTATACCGAAAGCGGCGAGAATTGATATGCAATAGATCACCAGTACGTTCTGACCGGATATCTGATTCTTCTACGATTAAATGGAGTGTTTTAGTTATCACTGAAGCGGCGATGTGGAGTTTGTCAGTGGCAAGCAGTTGGTAGAATTCATAAGGGGATTGGATGGTCGCTAGCACATCAAGATCAGGAAACAGAGGGATCTGCTGCCGGTCAGCTTCCTGCAATTCAATCCCGAGACGATTCTCAACCAGAGTAACAGCATTCCTTGCCTGAGCACTCAGGACTGCCCATAGTTCGAGAGTCATCGCATAGGGCTTGAAGCTTTCGCGAAAAAAGCTGTTACGTTGCTTGGCTCGCGGCACATTCAACACATAGAAGGGTTCACCCTTTTCATTTTCTCCGCAGAGAATATCAACCACGCGCAGCTGAGAGATCTGGATTGAACGACGCCCTGTATGACTGACGCTAAGAGCCATAGCCAACTCCGCGATGGTAATTAAGCTCTTTTCATAAGCTCGTACAACCGCCTCGTTAAACGCTTGAAGTTCATTATCCGTCAACGGCCCCTTTAGAGGATCCAATCGCTTAACCGCATCCCCCTTACGCCCCCCCTTTAACCTCCATCCCTCCAGCAAACACGCCACGTTCTTGCTAACACCGGGATAGCCCAGCTTGTGCCACTTTCGCAGTAAAACACTAACGCAGGCTAACTCATGCTCATGAGCCGCATCCAAAGAAGACCTATATCCAATCAACATGATATCGTCAATACGAGTAGCTTTAGTTGCACGAATCATGTCTAAAAAACACAGGAAAATATGTCTCGTGTATGCCGCGGACAGGTTCCTGGCGGCTTTGTTGAATAAATAAGATTTCGTGCGAACGACCCTGTAGCTGGCTGGATTTTCAGGCAATACGCACGCTTTCTGGCATCCCGGCCTTTGTCATCCTGTTCAACGCACGCACCATGGCCATAGCTTCCGATACCTGACCATCGTAGTCACGCAGCGTCAGTGAATCTCCCAACAACTGCTTCATTCTGTACATTGCCGTTTCCGCTATCGAGCGACGGTTATATTCCGTTGTCCATTTCCACCGTGCATTGCTTCCGCTCAGCCGCTGATTAGCAACGGCACGGTTGCGGTCTGCGTACTCACCGGGCCAGTAACCTGCTCCTTTTCGGGGAGGAATAAGCGCGCTGATTTTTTTGCGGCGCAGTTCATCGTGACAGAGCCGGGTATCGTAAGCCCCGTCTGCCGCGGCTGCCCTGATTTTTCTGTGAGTCTGCCGGATAAGGCCCGGGAAGGCTTCTGAGTCCGTGACGTTATTCAGCGACAGGTCTGCACAGACAACTTCATGTGTGTTGCTGTCAACAGCAAGATGCAACTTTCGCCAGATACGACGGCGCTCTTTGCCGTGCTTTCTGACTTTCCATTCGCCTTCACCAAAGACCTTCAGCCCGGTGGAATCAATCACCAGGTGTGCGATTTCACCCCGGGTGGACGTTTTGAAACTGACATTAACCGACTTTGCCCGCTTACTGACACTGGTGTAATCCGGGCAGCGCAACGGAACGTTCATCAGGGCAAAAATGGAATCAATAAAACCCTGCGCAGCCCGCAGGGTCAGCCGGAATACGCGTTTAATCACCAGAACGGTGGTGATGGCGAGATCAGAATAGCGCTGGGGCCTTCCTCGTGATGAAGGCGTTGCCGACTCATACCAGGCCTGAATGGCCTCATCATCCAGCCAGAAAGTGAGGGAGCCACGGTTGATGAGAGCTTTGTTGTAGGTGGACCAGTTGGTGATTCTGAACTTTTGCTTTGCCACGGAATGGTCTGTGTTGTCGGGAGGATGCGTGATCTGATCCTTCAACTCAGCAAAAGTTCGATTTATTCAACAAAGCCGTTCCTGGCATAAAATGACAGGGTATGAAGAAACCCACTCAGAGTCTCAGGATCCAGAAGGTCATGTATCATACCAACCGAAATATTGTTGTTTTTATCTAATCTCCACATAGCTTCATGCAACGTGAAAAAGTATCCATTTGATTTTGCAGGTATTTTCTCGGTAGGCAATGCTGGTAAGATGTTATTCATCATCAATCTTCATGTCCTTTGGTAAGCGAGTGCCATTTCCCTCTTGTAAAGCCAAGGCGGCCTCAAAACCTTTTTGCTGAATGAAACGCTTGTTGTAAGTCGCTGCGGTTCCTGAGCCCGGTTTCCAACCTTGTAAGTACGCACGGATTTGCTCTTGTCGTTCTTCGCTGACTGGCTCATCCATGGCATCCATTCTTTCTGAAAACTTACGATTCCATGTGTGGCGGAGCGAGTGTCCAGTCACTGTGTACAATTGCGGCGATACATCTTTGACCAAGGAAAATATTTTGTGATAACCCGCCTTGGAGATAGGGTTTCCGACAGTTGGCCCACGCTTGTAAGTCACAAACAGGTAGTCATTTTTCTTTGCATTTTGGACTTTGCGGCGATCTTTGGTGATATAACTGTGCAGTTCTTGAGCTAAGGATTCAGCCAACGGTATGAGCCGTTCTCTGGTTTTGGCATTAGGCTCATTGGTTCTAGAATCAGCTCGTTCATCTGCTCGCCTAACGATACGGATCCTGTTAGAGCTAAAATCTATGTCCTGTATTCTGATGTTCAATAATTCACCACCTCGGATGCCCAGATGATACAGAAGCAAGATCATCAGCCGATTGCGGCGCTGCACATCAATTGAAAAAGGATTCCACTCTGAATCGAGCTTGATCGTCTCAAATAGCACATCCAATTGAACGTCACTCAAAGACCTGTCTTGCAATGTACTGTTTCTGCTCTTTTTAGACGGTCGGCGCACCTTTATTTGCGTCGCCATAGTCTTGATCTGTTCGCCAACATCCAGCTCAGGCATCTTTAAGAGATGCATAGCATACCAGCGTAAATAGTTGGCAAACGTTGTTAGGCGGGAATGTTGTGTTCCGTTATCCACGATATTGGCCAACTCATCATCCAGCCAAGGATTGGAGAGCGCCTTTGATGGCATCCTGCCTTGCTTGCGCTGAGCAAAGTCTCGCAGATCGTCCATCTCATGTGGCTTGAAGAAATCTTTGGTCAATAACCGTTCTTCAAGGTTAATGTCACGACTCTCTAGAAAGCGTAACAACAAGACTAGGTTGTTAGCAGCAGCTAGCGTCGTTGAGAAGGCATTGCCTTTATTGCGGATTTGGGTTGTTAAAAACAAAGTTGGGTAATACATGGGAAGGCCAGAAGCACGATCCACTACCATGCAATAGCGCTCGCCACTATCCATGACAAATGTTGTAACTCTGTAGTTCTTTTCCATGCACTCACACCCATAAATAGTACACAATTACAAGGTAGACTATATGTGAAAAATCACCAATTTATACAAGACACTTTTCTTGGCGCTAGAAACGAAAAACCCCTGAATTAACAGGGGTCTATGTTTACATTCTTTACAGATAACTCTAAGGTCATCTTCAGAACGGGATATCGTCGTCGAAGTCCATCGGCGGTTCGTTGGAAGGCGCTGCCGGAGCCTGCTGCTGCGGACGGGACTGCGCGCCGCCGCTGAACTGGTTGCCGCCCTGCGGCTGCTGAGGCTGACCCCAACCGCCCTGCTGCTGGCCGCCGCCTGCCGGTGCGCCGCCGCCCTGACGGCCGCCCAGCATCTGCATGGTGCCGCCAACGTTCACCACCACTTCAGTGGTGTATTTGTCCTGACCGGATTGATCGGTCCACTTGCGGGTACGCAGCTGGCCTTCAATGTACACCTGAGAGCCTTTACGCAGGTACTCACCAGCGACTTCCGCCAGTTTGCCGAACAGCACAACGCGGTGCCATTCAGTCTGCTCTTTCATTTCGCCGGTCTGCTTGTCACGCCAGGATTCGGAAGTTGCCAGCGTGAAGTTGGCGACTGCGCCGCCACTTGGCATGTAGCGTACTTCCGGGTCCTGCCCCAGATTACCGACGAGAATCACCTTGTTTACGCCTCTGCTGGCCATGATCGAATCTCCTGAATAATACGTTTTGTATAAGTGTAAACCGGGAATTCTAACACCACAAAGGGACAATTTGATAGCTGCTAAGCCAATTCCAGAAAACATGCCGCCGCTATGCAAATTTTCACACGCTTCCCGCAGCGCCATTCCAATACTGTATATCCAGACAGGTTAAATTGTGTCATAATTAGCCGTTTCTGCCGTTTGTCCTTCAAGCAAACCAGGCAATCCGTGTATCTACCTACCGGGAAAGGTGAATGGATAAGATCGAAGTTCGGGGCGCCCGCACCCATAATCTCAAAAACATCAACCTCGTTATCCCGCGCGACAAACTCATTGTCGTCACCGGGCTTTCCGGGTCTGGCAAATCTTCACTCGCTTTCGACACCCTGTATGCCGAAGGCCAGCGTCGCTACGTCGAATCGCTCTCCGCCTATGCGCGACAGTTCCTGTCGCTGATGGAGAAGCCGGACGTCGACCATATCGAAGGGCTGTCGCCGGCGATTTCCATCGAACAGAAATCAACCTCTCACAACCCCCGCTCGACGGTGGGTACTATTACCGAAATTCACGACTACCTGCGTCTGCTGTACGCCCGCGTCGGCGAGCCGCGCTGTCCGGACCACGACGTGCCGCTGGCGGCGCAGACCGTCAGCCAGATGGTCGATAACGTCCTCGCCCAGCCGGAAGGCCTGCGTCTGATGCTGCTGGCGCCCATTATTAAAGAGCGTAAGGGCGAGCACACCAAAACCCTGGAAAACCTCGCCAGCCAGGGCTATATCCGCGCACGGATCGACGGCGAAGTCTGCGATCTCTCGGATCCGCCGAAGCTGGAGCTGCAGAAGAAACACACCATCGAGGTGGTAATTGACCGCTTCAAGGTCCGCGACGATCTGGCGCAACGTCTGGCCGAGTCGTTTGAAACCGCGCTGGAGCTCTCCGGCGGTACCGCCATCGTGGCCAATATGGATGATGAGAAAGCGGAAGAACTGCTGTTTTCCGCCAACTTCGCCTGCCCGATCTGCGGCTACAGCATGCGCGAGCTGGAGCCGCGCCTGTTCTCCTTCAACAACCCGGCGGGCGCCTGCCCGACCTGCGACGGCCTCGGCGTGCAGCAATATTTCGACCCCGATCGCGTGGTGCAAAATCCGGAGCTGTCGCTGGCGGGCGGCGCCATCCGCGGCTGGGATCGACGTAACTTCTACTACTTCCAGATGCTGAAGTCGCTGGCGGAGCACTACAAGTTCGACGTCGAAGCGCCGTGGGGCACTCTCAGCGCCAGCGTGCAGAAAGTGGTCCTGTACGGTTCCGGTAAAGAGAATATTGAATTCAAATACATGAACGACCGCGGCGACACCTCGGTACGCCGCCATCCGTTCGAAGGCGTGCTGCATAACATGGAGCGCCGCTACAAAGAGACGGAATCCAGCGCGGTGCGCGAAGAGCTGGCGAAGTTCATCAGCAATCGCCCGTGCGCCAGCTGCGACGGTACGCGTCTGCGCCGCGAGGCGCGCCACGTGTTTGTGGAAAACACCCCACTGCCGACCATTTCCGATATGAGCATCGGCCACGCGATGGACTTCTTCAACAATCTGAAACTCTCCGGCCAGCGGGCGAAAATCGCCGAAAAAGTGCTGAAAGAGATTGGCGATCGCCTGAAGTTCCTCGTCAACGTCGGCCTCAACTACCTGACGCTCTCCCGTTCGGCGGAAACGCTCTCCGGCGGCGAGGCCCAGCGTATCCGTCTGGCGAGCCAGATTGGCGCCGGACTGGTTGGCGTGATGTACGTCCTGGATGAGCCCTCCATCGGCCTGCACCAGCGCGATAACGAGCGCCTGCTCGGGACCCTGATCCACCTGCGTAATTTAGGCAACACGGTGATCGTCGTTGAGCATGACGAAGACGCCATTCGCGCCGCCGACCATGTGATCGATATCGGCCCTGGGGCCGGGGTCCACGGCGGCCAGGTGGTGGCGGAAGGGCCGCTGGAGGCCATTATGGCCGTCCCGGAATCCCTGACCGGCCAGTTCATGAGCGGCAAGCGCAAAATTGAAGTGCCGAAGCAGCGCGTGCCCGCCGATCCGGAGAAAGTCCTCAAACTGACCGGCGCGCGCGGTAACAACCTGAAAGACGTAACGCTGACGCTGCCGGTGGGGCTCTTCACCTGTATTACCGGCGTTTCAGGGTCGGGTAAATCCACGCTGATCAACGACACGCTGTTCCCGATTGCCCAGCGCCAGCTCAACGGTGCCACCATTGCGGAACCGGCGCCGTACCGCGATGTACAGGGTCTGGAACATTTCGATAAAGTGATCGACATCGACCAGAGTCCAATCGGCCGTACGCCGCGCTCCAACCCGGCCACCTACACCGGCGTCTTTACTCCGGTCCGTGAACTGTTTGCCGGCGTACCTGAATCACGTTCGCGTGGCTACACGCCGGGCCGCTTCAGCTTTAACGTGCGCGGCGGCCGCTGTGAAGCCTGCCAGGGCGACGGCGTGATCAAAGTCGAGATGCACTTCCTGCCGGATATCTACGTACCGTGCGACCAGTGCAAAGGCAAACGCTATAACCGCGAAACGCTGGAGATTAAGTACAAAGGCAAAACCATCCACGAAGTGCTGGATATGACTATCGAAGAAGCGCGCGAATTCTTTGATGCCGTACCGGCGCTGGCGCGTAAACTGCAAACCCTGATGGACGTGGGTCTGACCTATATCCGTCTCGGCCAGTCGGCGACGACCCTGTCCGGCGGCGAGGCGCAGCGCGTCAAGCTGGCGCGCGAGCTGTCCAAGCGCGGTACCGGCCAGACGCTGTATATCCTCGATGAGCCGACCACCGGTCTGCACTTCGCCGATATCCAGCAGCTGCTGGAAGTGCTGCACCAGCTGCGCGATCAGGGCAATACCATCGTGGTGATTGAGCACAACCTCGACGTGATAAAAACGGCCGACTGGATTGTCGATCTCGGCCCGGAAGGCGGCAGCGGCGGCGGCGAAATTCTGGTTTCCGGTACCCCGGAAACCGTCGCCGAGTGCGAAGCCTCGCACACCGCGCGCTTCCTGAAGCCGATGCTAAAATAATTAGCGAGAAAGCTGCTGCCGGACCGGCTCCGGCAGCATTTTCACCGCCTGCTGATAAGACGCATCGACCAGGTAGTAGATTTGCGAATCCGGCAGCGAGCCATCCAGAAAGACGGTGCTCCAGTGCGCTTTATTGAGATGCTGGCTGGGCCGGACGTCGCGATGCTGCTGCCTCAGGAGCTCCGCCAGCTCCGGACTCGCCTTCAACGCAACCGCCGGCCGCTGGTCTTCGACCTCCTTCACCATGGCAAACAGCACGTCCGAGACCTTAATCTGCGTGGCTTTCCAGTCGCTGTGGACGCTCTGCTCTGCTCCCGGCTTCGCCATGCAGTACTGCAATAACTCCGAAATTGTCATCTTTTATTCCCCCATGAGCGTCGCAACGATGTGCCGCGAACCGCCGTGTATCCGATGCTCCCCCAGCCAGATGCCCTGCCAGGTCCCCAGCCTGACGCGTCCGTCCTCGACCGGCAGCATCAGCGACACGCCAAGCATCGATGATTTGATGTGCGACGGCATATCGTCAGGGCCTTCATAATCATGTTCGTACGGCGCATTGTCCGGCACGGCGTTAAGAAAATACTGCTCCATGTCATACCGGACGGTGGGATCGCAGTTTTCGTTGAGCGTCAGGGAAGCGGAAGTATGCTGGAGCAGGAGGTGTAGCAGGCCGACCTTCACCCCGGACAGCCCGCGGATCTGGCCGAGGATTTCGTCGGTGACCAGATGAAAACCACGAGATTTAGGCCCAAGCGTCAGGGTTTGCTGATACCACATCATCGACTCCTTTTTGCGAATGAATCCCTCTAAGTGTGCAGCAATACGTGAAAAGGTAAAACCTTCCACCCCGGATTTTGCATAAAAAAACGGCAGCGTCACCGCTGCCGTTTATCCCGTTCAGGCGCCCATCAGTATTCGGAATTGACGATCACTTCTTCGCCCAGCGCGCCGGCCATCGGCAGCGGCTTGTAGGAGGAGTTGGCGGCGCGCAGCACGCGGATCCCGCGGGCGCCCGCCTCGCGGGCAGCGGTAATGTCGTTATCCGAGTCGCCATAGAAAACCTTTATCTGCTTCGCCTGCAGCCACTGGGTCTTGGTGTTCTGACCCGGCTTATCGCCAGCGAAAATTACCGGGTTCATATTGGCGGCCGGGATGAGGAAATCATCCTGCAGGGTTTTAGAAACGGTTTCTGTTTTGGTCTGGCTGCGGCCGGTGACGAACCAGATGCTGTCGCCACGCTTCACATGCATGGCAATCAGCTGGCGCGCCACCTCTTTTGGCATGCTGAATTCGTCCCAGCCGTTGTTCATTTTTTCCCAGAACTGCGGGTTTTTCAGGTAATCCTCACTGCCGGGGGAGAAGGTTTTTTGCCCGCGCCAGAAACCGGGACTGGAGAAGAGGACGGTGTCATCGATATCAAAACCGACGGCCATCGGCGGGCGCCCCAGCAGGCTGTTCTCAATTTGCGCCACCGAAACCCAGTGGATCGGCGCCTGCTCGGCCAGCTGGGCCACGTTGGTACCGACCCACAGCGGCTGCGGCGTGGAGGCGCGCGCCACGACGGCGCTGTTCAGCGTGAACAGGAGAGAGGCCGCCGCAAGGGCGAGAGTAAGTTTGCGCATATTTATCCCTAAATCTATCAATCATTATTGTTTTCAATAATGTGCATGCTTAGTAACGTCCCGACCTTACCCGCAGGCGGCAGGGATGAAAAGCCTTTTTCGCGCAGATGTCATAGAAAAAGAGGATGATCACAATCAGAGGGGGTTGCCCCTGCCCGTTGACCGGCAGAGACAACCTGCTGGAGAGCGGCTTACATTACCGCGGCAAAGGCTTTCGCTACCTGCTGAACATTACGTGAGTTTAACCCCGCCACGCACATACGCCCGCTGGCAATCAGGTAGACGCCAAACTCGTCGCGCAGGCGATCCACCTGCGCCGCGCTGAAGCCGGTGTAGCTGAACATCCCGCGCTGCTTGAGCAGATAATCCACTTTGCTGCCCGGAGCAACCTGCTGCAGCGCGTCGACCAGCGCCTGACGCATGGTCAGGATATGCGCGCGCATGGCGTCCACTTCCGCCTGCCAGGTGGCTTTCAGCCCGGCATCGTTCAGCACCGTCGCCACCACCTGCGCGCCAAAGCTCGGCGGGCTGGAGTAGTTGCGGCGCACGGTGGCCTTCAGCTGGCCCAGCACGCGGCCTGCGGTTTCACTGTCTTCACAGACCACCGACAGGCCGCCGACGCGCTCCCCGTACAGGGAGAAAATTTTGGAGAAAGAGTTGCTGACCAGCATCGGCATCCCGGCGCTGGCGATGGCGCGAATGGCGTAGGCATCCTCTTCCAGCCCTGCGCCAAAGCCCTGGTAGGCAATGTCGAGGAACGGGATCAGCTGACGCGCTTTCAGGATCTCCACCACACGATCCCACTGTTCCGGCGTCAGGTCGGCGCCGGTCGGGTTGTGGCAGCAGGGGTGCAGCAGCACAATGTCGCGCGCCGGCAGCGTTTGCAGCGTCGCCAGCAGCGCTTCAAAGCGCACGCCGTTGGTGGCTTTATCAAACCAGGGGTAAGTACTTACTTCGAAGCCAGCCCCTTCAAATATGGCGATGTGGTTTTCCCAGGTCGGGTCACTGACCCAGACATGAGACTCAGGAAAGTAGCGTTTGAGGAAGTCGGCCCCGACCTTCAGCGCGCCCGAACCGCCGACCGTCTGAATGGAGGCGATGCGGTTTTGCTTAAGCGCGGTATGCTCTGCGCCAAACAGCAGCGGGGCAATCGCCTGGCGGTAGCCGCTCAGCCCTTCCATCGGCAGATACAGCGAGGCGCCGTGCGGCTCGGCGTTCAGGCGCGCTTCCGCTTCCGCCACCGCCTGCAGCTGCGGGATAATGCCGTCATCGTTGTAATACAGCCCGATACTCAGGTTGACTTTGTCGCTTCGCGGGTCTTCTTTGAAGCGTTCCATCAGAGAAAGAATTGGGTCGCCGGCGCAGGCGTCAACTTTTTGAAACACGCGATGTATCTCCAGGTTTACATAGGGCAGGTTCTTACACAATAAACCGGATATGACGGCAGGTCGAGAGGATGTTGAGGGGAAAGTGACTGCGCAGCGGTATAAACCGCTTTTTTGTCTGCGGCTATACCGATTGCGTACCGGACCAGCGTCTGAGCTATCCGGTACGAACGAGGCTCAGTCGAGGTATTTCATGGCGACGCGGGAGGTCAGTCGCGTAATAAGTTCGTAAGCGCTCACTTTCGTTATCTCGGCGATGCGCTCTACCGGGAGTCCCTCTCCCCACAGCACCACCGCATCGCCGGCTCTATCCTCGGCCTGCGGGCCGAGGTCAACACAGATCATATCCATCGCCACCCGGCCGACAATCGGCACTTCGCGGCCATTGACCAGCACTGGGGTGCCCGACGGCGCGGCGCGCGGATAACCGTCGCCATAGCCCATCGCGACCACGCCGAGCCGAGTGTCGCGTTCGCTGACCCAGGTGCCGCCGTAGCCGACGGGCTCTCCTGCTTTATGCTCGCGCACGGCAATCAGGCTGGACGTCAGGGTCATCACCGGCTGACAGCCAAAATCTTTCCCGGTGGAGCGATCGTCCAGCGGCGACACGCCATACAGGATAATGCCCGGACGCACCCAGTCATAATGCGACTGCGGCCACAGCAGGATGCCGCCCGAGGCGGCAATAGAGCGCCATCCCGGCTTGCCTTCGGTAAAGGTGGTGAAGATATCCAGCTGCCGTTCGGTGGCGCCGCAGGTCGGTTCATCGGCGCGGGCGAAGTGGCTCACCACGTTGACCGGCTGGCGGACGTTTTTGCACTGGCTCAGACGCTGATAAAACGCCTCAGCTTCCTCCGGGCGCACCCCTAAGCGATGCATACCGGTATCCAGTTTCATCCACACGGTCACCGGCTCGGGGAGGTCGGCTTGCTCCAGCGCCGCCAGCTGTTCGGGGCTATGCACCGCCGTATGCAGACGCTGAGCGGCGATCACCGCCAGGTCTTCCGCCGCAAAAAAGCCTTCCAGCAGGAGGATCGGCTGGGCGATCCCCCCCGCTCGCAGGCGCAGCGCCTCTTCCAGGCGGGCGACGCCAAAAGCGTCGGCGTCGGTCAGCGTTCGCGCGGTCTCAAGAAGACCGTGTCCGTAGGCGTTCGCTTTCACCACCGCAACCAGTTTGCTGGCAGGCGCCAGTTCACGCAGACGTTGCAGGTTGTGTCGCAGAGCGCGGCGGTTGATAACTACAGTTGCCGCTTGCATTTGAATTCCTTAATTAAAGAAGGAGGAAGGATTACTCATCATCATACTGAGGGCCAGCATAATTATCGAAACGCGACCACTGGCCGTTGAAGGTCAGTCGCACGGTGCCGATCGGGCCGTTACGTTGTTTACCAATGATAATTTCCGCGATGCCCTTCAGATCGCTGTTCTCGTGATAGACCTCATCACGGTAAATGAACATGATTAAGTCGGCATCCTGTTCGATAGAGCCGGACTCACGCAGGTCGGAGTTGACCGGGCGTTTATCGGCACGTTGCTCCAGCGAGCGGTTCAGCTGCGACAGCGCCACCACCGGCACCTGCAGCTCTTTGGCCAGCGCCTTCAGCGAGCGGGAGATTTCGGCGATCTCAAGGGTACGGTTGTCGGAGAGCGACGGCACGCGCATCAGCTGCAGGTAGTCGATCATAATCAGCCCGATGCCGCCGTGCTCGCGAGCGATACGCCGCGCGCGGGAACGCACTTCCGTCGGCGTCAGGCCGGAGGAGTCATCGATATAGATGTTACGTTTTTCCAGCAGAATGCCCATGGTGCCGGAGATCCGCGCCCAGTCTTCGTCGTCCAGCTGACCGGTACGAATGCGGGTCTGATCGACCCGCGACAGCGAGGCCAGAGAACGCATCATGATCTGTTCCGAGGGCATCTCGAGACTGAAGATGAGTACCGGCTTGTCCTGCAGCATCGCTGCGTTTTCCACGAGGTTCATGGCGAAGGTCGTTTTACCCATCGACGGACGGGCGGCGACGATAATCAGATCCGACGGCTGCAGGCCGGCGGTCTTTTTGTTGAGGTCGTCGTAGCCGGTGTTGACCCCGGTAACGCCGTCGTGGGGCTGCTGGAACAGCTGTTCGATACGGGCGACGGTGGCGTCGAGGACATCGGCGATGTTTTTCGGCCCTTCGTCTTTATTGGCCCGGCTTTCAGCGATTTTAAAGACGCGGGACTCGGCGAGGTCGAGCAGATCTTCGCTGGTTCGCCCCTGCGGGTCGAAGCCGGCCTCGGCGATCTCATTGGCCACCGAGATCATCTCGCGCACGACCGCGCGTTCGCGCACGATGTCGGCATAGGCGCTGATGTTTGCCGCGCTGGGGGTATTTTTGGACAGTTCAGCCAGATAGGCGAAGCCGCCTACGCTGTCCAGCTGTCCCTGACGCTCCAGCGACTCCGCAAGGGTGATCAGGTCAATCGGGCTGCCCGACTCCTGCAGGCGCGCCATCTCGGTAAAGATATGACGATGCGGACGGGTATAAAAGTCGTCGGCAACGACGCGTTCGGCGACGTCGTCCCAGCGCTCGTTATCCAGCATTAAACCGCCCAACACCGACTGCTCCGCTTCAATCGAGTGCGGCGGGACTTTCAGCCCGGCGAGCTGCGGATCGCGTTCGCGGGTTTCTGTCTGTGGTTTGTTGAAGGGTTTATTTCCTGCCATAGCCTAACGTTTCACCGATACGGAAAAGAGCGTGACAGTATAGCGAGAAAGCCATTGCCGCTAAAGAACCCATTCAGCGTGACTGGCCTGAGGCGGGTAAGAAAATCCGTCGCCGCCTCCGCAGGCTGTTAAGCTTACTGGATAATCTCAGAACAACACAGGAGCGAACATGGCAACACGCATCGAATTTTCAAAACACGGGGGGCCGGAGGTGCTTCAGGCGGTTGAATTCACGCCCCGCGATCCCGCTGAGCATGAAATTCAGGTCGAAAACAAAGCCATCGGTATCAATTATATCGACACCTATGTTCGTGGCGGCCTCTATCCGCCGCCGTCGCTGCCGAGCGGCCTCGGCACCGAAGCGGCCGGCGTCGTCAGTAAAGTTGGCCATGGGGTATCGCACATTAAGGTAGGCGATCGGGTGGTGTACGCCCAGTCGGCGCTCGGCGCCTACAGCACGGTGCACAATGTGCTGGCCGACAAAGCGGCGGTCCTCCCGGACGCCATCTCTTTCGAACAGGCCGCCGCGTCATTCCTCAAGGGATTAACGGTCTGGTATCTGCTGCGCAAAACCTATGAAATTAAGCCTGATGAGATGTTCCTGTTTCACGCAGCCGCCGGCGGCGTGGGGCTGATAGCCTGTCAGTGGGCGAAAGCGCTGGGGGCGAAACTTATCGGCACCGTCGGCAGCGCGCAGAAGGCGCAGCGCGCCAAAGCGGCGGGCGCCTGGCAGGTGATTAACTATCGCGAAGAACCTATCGCGGAGCGGCTCAAAGCGCTCACCGACGGTAAGAAAGTCGCCGTGGTCTATGACTCGGTAGGGAAAGATACCTGGGAAGCCTCTCTGGACTGTCTGCAACGCCGCGGCCTGATGGTCAGCTTTGGCAACTCCTCCGGCCCGGTAACCGGCGTTAATCTGGGGATCCTGAACCAGAAAGGTTCTCTGTACGTCACCCGCCCATCGCTGCAGGGCTATATCACCAACCGGGAAGAGCTGGCGGAAGCCTGCAGTGAGCTGTTTTCGCTGATCGCCAGCGGCGTGATTAAAGTGGACGTGCCCGAGAGTCAGACCTATCCGCTGACCGAAGCGCGACGGGCGCATGAAGTTCTGGAAAGCCGGGTGACACAGGGATCGAGTCTGCTGCTGCCGTAAGCGAACAAAGGCACAAAAGTTTAGGGCTTCCACCTGGGAAGCCCTTACTTTTTTTTAGTTCGGCTGTATGTAGGGTACAGCGCGATGAATTCGTTAACGCGCTAATAGTGACAGATTTGCGCAGTAATGCCTACGCGGTTCTGTGCAAAATTGTTCAGGTTGTGACATACCCCTCAATACCTTAGTAACGCCAACGGTTATTGTCGCGAAAAGCGTTTCCGTCCGGGGTTTTCAGTGCCCGAATAACCCACACCACCACCACCGCCAACAGCAGCCACGGCAGCAATTTAATCATTAAAGCAAACAAACCGCCGACGAACATCAGCGCCGTAGCCACCACGATGGCGGCGATAATCCCCAACAGCGATACGCCGGTGACCAGCAGCATGACAAAAAATCCGATGACAAATAACAGTTCCAGCATGGCTCTCTCCCCACAGTCATTAATATGTCGCTCTGCAGGTATTACAAAAAACATGCCAACAATAAATAATTGAATTTAAAAGAAAACGCCCCGCAATGGTGTGCGAGGCGTGGTCAATTTCACCAGGTTTTGGTGAGAAACTAACGCTTATCGGCCACCAGCTTCAGGGCCTGCTCCAGCACCGCAATGTCGGCGCCGGCTTTATGCGCATTCTCGCTCAGGTAGCGACGCCACTGCCGGGCGCCCGGGATACCCTGAAACAGTCCCAGCATATGACGGGTGATATGGCCCAGATAAGTACCCTTGCTGAGCTCGCGCTCAATATACGGGTACATGGCCCGCACGACGGCCACGGGATCGGCATCCGCACCGGCGACGCCGAAAATCTCCCGGTCGACCGAAGCCAGAATGCCCGGATTCTGATAGGCCTCACGCCCGACCATCACCCCATCCATATGCTCAAGCTGTGCTCTGACTTCATCCAGCGATTTGATGCCGCCGTTAATCGCCATCGTCAGATGGGGGAAGTCGCGCTTCAGCTGCCAGACGCGGGGGTAATCCAGCGGCGGGATCTCGCGGTTCTCTTTCGGGCTCAGACCGGAGAGCCAGGCTTTGCGGGCGTGAATAATAAACATCTCACATTCGCCCTTGCCGGAGACCGTCTCAATGAAATCGCAAAGGAATTCATAGCTATCCTGGTCGTCGATGCCGATACGGGTCTTCACCGTGACCGGGATCGACACCACATCGCGCATCGCTTTGATACAGTCGGCCACCAGCTGGGCATTCCCCATCAGACAGGCGCCAAACATCCCGTTCTGCACCCGATCGGAGGGGCAGCCGACGTTGAGATTGATCTCATCATAGCCGCGCGCCTCGGCCAGCTTCGCGCACTGCGCCAGGGCCTGCGGATCGCTGCCGCCGAGCTGCAGGGCAACCGGGTGTTCTTCTTCGCTATAGGCCAGATAGTCCCCTTTGCCGTGAATAATCGCCCCGGTGGTCACCATTTCGGTATACAGCAGCGTATGCCGCGACAGCAGCCGCAGGAAGTAGCGGCAATGCCGGTCAGTCCAGTCGAGCATCGGCGCGATGGAGAAGCGGTGAGCAGGAAAAACAGGTGACGTTGATTCAGGCATCATGGCGAATAAATAAGCATCCGGGTAAAAAGGGGCGCTACTATAGCATAAAGATAAACCACAGGCGCGTAGTGCGCCGCGCTTCGCCCCTTCCCGGTGTCGATTACTTTATCCGCGGTTTGCCGTCATGTGGGCCAAAGAACTGCGGCGGATGATCAACCCAGCGATCCTGGCGCGTCGCGGCATAGCCGGGATTGAGCGGGTAGTAAATTCGGTTGTACTTTTTGTTGGCCTCACCCACCACCAAGAGACGAACCTCCTGCTCGGTGTTATTGAGAAAGGTGTGGCAAACGCCGGTGCCGGCGGGGAAACCCACGCTATCGCCCGGCTCCAGCTTCCAGAGATAGCCGTTTATCCACACTTCCGGATAGCCCTCCAGCACATAGATGAACTCTTCCTCATCGCTCTCCGCGTGCGGGTAAGAGGTGCGCCGCCCGGGCGGCAGTCTCTCGTGGTGGATGCCCAGCCGGTTGAGGCGTAAACCGCGCCCCAGCGGCGCGCCAATGGAAAAACGCTCCGGGCTGTCGGGATAAGTGGCATCGTCGGGCCCTTCCAGTTCGCGCCAGTGGCGAATGCAATCAGGTCGTTTCATCGTTTTCTCCCGAAAATGAGACACTTCAGATATAGCATACCCTGGGTCAGGCGTGTTGCGATTAAATCGGGCATACGGTTTTAACGACCGGCTAAGGCGCAGCCTCCACGAGCGTCAGCGGCCAGCGCCAGGGAGTGGACTGGCGCCGACAATCTGAAGTATGACCCGCATCACCCGTCGGGTCTCGGCGTTTTCCGCGGAACGTGATAAAGTAACAGATTCAATTTCACGCAACCTGAGGATGCTCATGGATAAGACCCCTTCGCAAGAGATGTTAGCGCATGCTGAAAAGCTGTGTGCGCAACGCGGCGTACGCCTGACCCCACAGCGTCTGGAAGTGTTGCGCCTGATGAGCCTGCAGCAAGGGGCAATCAGCGCCTACGACCTGCTGGATCTGCTGCGTGAGAAAGAGCCGCAGGCGAAGCCGCCGACGGTCTACCGCGCGCTGGAGTTTTTACTCGAGCAGGGTTTTGTCCACAAGGTGGAATCGACCAACAGCTATGTGCTGTGTCATCTCTTTGACCAGCCAACCCACAGCTCGGCCATGTTTATCTGCGACCGCTGCGGCGTGGTGAAGGAAGAGGCGGCTGAAGGGGTGGAAGATATCATGCACACGCTGGCGGCCAGAATGGGCTTCGCCCTGCGCCACAACGTGATTGAAGCTCATGGCCTTTGCGCGAGCTGCGTGGAAGTGGAAGCCTGCAGCACGCCGGGACACTGCCAGCACGATCATACGATTCAGCTCAAAAAGAAAGCCCGCTGAGCGGCAGCCGCAGCGGGAAAAAGGGTTAACGGCGCGTCCCTGCGCCATTTAGACAGGCACTAACACAAATGCTTCATTCTTCGGATCACGGAACGCTACCAGCGATAGTCGTTCTTATGCTCCCAG
The DNA here is from genome assembly GCF_059759695.1 of Klebsiella sp. M041. Lineage (NCBI taxonomy): Bacteria > Pseudomonadati > Pseudomonadota > Gammaproteobacteria > Enterobacterales > Enterobacteriaceae > Klebsiella > Klebsiella sp. M041. Next base: position 40,150 of record NZ_JCAXWU010000024.1, on the reverse strand, counting down.
TCTGAGACTTCTTTCTCAGCCTGATCTTTCTCATAGCCGTAACGCTCCTGAATTTTGCCGACCAGCTGGTCGCGCTTCCCTTCGATTACGGTCATATCGTCATCGGTAAGTTTGCCCCACTGTTCCTTGGCTTTACCTTTCAACTGTTTCCAGTTACCGCCGATTTCGTCTTTATTCATGATAACGTCCTCATCATTCGGTGGGTTTACAGCCCGTTTTGTGCCGGACATGGTATTAACTATAGATGAGAATGCTGGCGCCGATTCGTTATTCGGAATTTTTAACCATAGCCCTCACTGGAAACGCTGAAGGTGGTTTTCCCGGCACGCGCTACGCTCGGCCGGGCTACTGAGTCGATCCGGCAAGCCTGGCGCGACCGGAGGACGTTCACCGATAACGGCGAGCTAGAGAAAGGGCTAACTAAACCAGGTGCCGCGTCGCCAGTGGCGGCGCCAGATCAGCGCCAGCGACAGGCCTCGCAGCGCGAGAAACGCCGCCAGCGCCAGCCACAGGCCATGATTGCCGAGCGCCGGGACCGTAAGCAGCGTCACGGCGAAGCCGGCCGCGGCGACCGCCATACTGTTCCGCATCTCCGCGCCGCGCGTCGCGCCGATAAACATGCCGTCCAGCAGATAGCACCAGACCCCGACCACCGGCAGGATGGTCTGCCAGATCAGATAGCGATCGGCCAGCTGCTGCAGGGAAGGCAGCGAGGTTAACAGCGCGATGATGTACTCCCCCGCCAGGCTGTAAACCAGGGCAAACGCCAGCGCCACCATACCGGACTGCCGGCAGGCCGCCCGCCACACCTCCAGCAGCTGGCTGCCGTCGCGCGCGCCGTAGGCCTGGCCGGAGTGGGCCTCCACGGCATAGGCAAAGCCATCCAGCGCGTAGGCGGTAAAGGTCAGCATGGTCATCAGTACGGCGTTGACCGCCACGATATCGCTGCCCAGACGGGCGCCGTAGACGGTCAGCGCGCCAAAGCACAGCTGCAGCAGCAGGGAGCGCAGCATGATGTCGCGATTCAACGCCAGCAGACGGCGCATGTCGCCACGCCAGGCGTTTTTCAGCATCGCCAGCGACACGCCGCGCAGCGTCAGCACCCGCTTCGTCATCATCAGGCCGATAATGAGTGTGGCGTACTCCGCAGTGACCGTGGCCAGCGCCGCCCCCTGGACGTTCATCCGCAGGCCCATCACCAGCCACAGGTCGAGCACAATATTCAACAGATTACCGACCACCAGCAAAATCACCGGCGCCCGGGCGTACTGGACCCCCAACAGCCAGCCAAGCAGCACAAGGTTGGCCAGCGACGCGGGAGCGCTGAGCCAGCGGATATCGAGAAATCGTCTCGCCTGCTCGAGAACCGCCCCGCTGCCGCCGACGATATGCAGGGCGAGGTTAATCAGCGGCAGGCGAAACAGGATAATCAACACCCCGGCGCCCAGCGCCAGAGCCAGCGGCTGCACCAGCGCCCGCGCCAGTCGCAGCGGATCTTTGGCCCCCCAGGCCTGAGCGGTCAGCCCGGTGGTGCTCATGCGAAGAAACAGCAGCAGCATAAACAGGAAACTGGTGGCCGTCGCTCCGACCGCGACGCCGCCGAGGTATACCGGGCTGTCAAGGTGGCCGATCACCGCGGTATCCACCAGCCCCAGCAGCGGGACGGTGATATTGGAGAAAATCATGGGGAGTGCAAGGCGCCACAGCGCTTTATCGGCAGCGTTGAGCAGCATGTTCGGAGACCTGATTGAGGACAAACGTCGCAGCGTCATGCATCAGATGACGCTGCGCGGGGGCAGGCGTTACAGCCATTCTCCATTACGGATCACGCCAACGGCCAGACCCTCAATGGTAAAACTCTGCTGACGCAGATCGACAACGATAGGGGTAAATTCGCTGTTTTCCGGCAACAGTTCGACGACGTTGCCCTGCTTTTTCAGGCGCTTCACCGTCACTTCATCGTCAATGCGCGCTACCACCACCTGGCCGTTACGCACATCCTGGGTTTTGTGGACCGCCAGCAGATCGCCATCCAGAATACCGATGTCTTTCATCGACATCCCGCTGACGCGCAGCAGAAAATCGGCGTTGGGCTTGAACATCGACGGGTCGACCTGATAGTGGCCTTCAATATGCTGCTGCGCCAGCAGCGGCTCACCGGCGGCGACGCGGCCGATCAGCGGCAGGCCGTGCTCTTCTTCCGTCAGCAGGCGGATACCGCGCGAGGCGCCGGAGACGATCTCGATTGCGCCTTTACGCGCCAGCGCTTTCAGGTGTTCTTCCGCCGCGTTTGGGGAACGGAACCCCAAGCGCTGAGCAATCTCCGCACGCGTCGGCGGCATGCCCGTCTGGCTGATATGATCCCGAATGAGATCAAACACCTCTTGCTGCCTGGTCGTTAACGCTTTCATTCCGCCCCCTGGGTGTATATACAGTTATGCTGTGAGTATATACAGCTAACGGTGATTTTGGAACCACATGGCACACAAAAATCGGCAGATTGTTTATATTTTGCGAGGGTTAGCGAAGAACGTTAGTGATAATGGCTCCACAGCAGCGTTCCCCAGGTGATCAGCGCGATGATAATCGCCAGCAGGACCGCCGCCGACCCCATGTCTTTGGCGCGCCCTGAAAGCTCGTGATAATCCGAGCCAATACGGTCCACGACCGCCTCAATCGCGCTGTTGAGAATTTCGACTATCATCACTAGCAGGACCGAGCCAATCAGCAATACGCGGGTGATGGCGTCGACGTCCAGCCAGCAGGCTATCGCGACGGCCACGATGGCGGCGACACCTTCCTGACGAAACGCGGCCTCGTTGATCCACGCCGCGCGAAATCCTTTCCAGGAGTAACCTGCCGCCTTAATGATTCGGGTTAACCCGGTGGTATTATTGGCCATCACAAAACCTTTTTATGTAAATGACGTCGATGAGTGTACGCGTTTGCCGCGCGGTAACGGAAATTTTGCCCGCTTTCTGTTATTCTTGCCGCGCATTTGCATGATTAACCAGAGGCTTCACATCGTTTATGTCCGGCTGGCAACGAATTTACTATAAATTACTGAATTTACCATTACGGGTGCTGGTAAAAAGCAAGTCTATTCCGGCAGAGCCTGCTCAGGAATTAGGACTCGATACCTCGCGTCCGGTCATGTACGTCCTGCCCTATAACTCCAAGGCGGACCTGCTGACGCTGCGCGCCCAATGTCTAGCGCATGATTTACCTGACCCGCTTGAACCGCTGGAAATCGACGGCGCCCTGCTGCCGCGCTACGTATTCATCCACGGCGGGCCGCGCGTATTCACCTACTACACGCCAAAAGAAGAGTCCATCAAGCTGTTCCACGACTACCTCGATCTGCACCGCAACCATCCGGATCTCGATGTGCAAATGGTGCCGGTGTCGGTGATGTTCGGCCGCTCGCCGGGTCGTGAGAAAGGGGAAGTTAATCCGCCGCTGCGGATGCTTAACGGCATTCAGAAATTTTTCGCCGTCTCCTGGCTCGGCCGCGATAGCTTCGTGCGCTTCTCGCCTTCCGTATCGCTGCGCCGCATGGCGGATGAGCACGGTACCGATAAGATCATCGCCCAGAAACTGGCTCGTGTCGCGCGGATGCATTTTGCCCGCCAGCGCCTGGCCGCCGTCGGCCCGCGTCTGCCGGCCCGCCAGGATCTGTTTAACAAGCTGCTGGCGTCGAAGGCCATTGCCCGGGCGGTGGAAGACGAAGCGCGCAGCAAGAAAATTTCCCACGAGAAGGCCCAGCAGAACGCGATTGCGCTGATGGAAGAGATTGCCGCGAACTTCTCTTACGAGATGATCCGCCTGACCGACCGCATTCTCGGCTTCACCTGGAACCGCCTGTACCAGGGCATCAACGTGCATAACGCCGAGCGCGTACGCCAGCTGGCGCACGACGGCCATGAGATTGTCTATGTCCCCTGCCACCGCAGCCACATGGACTATCTGCTGCTCTCTTACGTCCTGTACCACCAGGGGCTGGTGCCTCCGCATATCGCGGCGGGTATCAACCTTAACTTCTGGCCAGCCGGGCCAATCTTCCGCCGCCTCGGCGCATTCTTTATTCGCCGCACCTTTAAGGGCAATAAGCTCTACTCCACGGTGTTCCGCGAGTACCTTGGCGAACTGTTCAGCCGCGGCTATTCCGTAGAGTATTTCGTCGAAGGCGGCCGCTCCCGTACCGGCCGTCTGCTCGATCCGAAGACCGGTACGCTGTCGATGACTATCCAGGCGATGCTGCGCGGCGGCACCCGGCCGATCACCCTGGTGCCGATTTACATCGGCTACGAGCACGTGATGGAGGTAGGGACCTATGCCAAAGAGCTGCGCGGCGCCACCAAAGAGAAAGAGAGTCTGCCGCAGATGGTGCGCGGCTTAAGCAAGCTGCGCAATCTTGGCCAGGGCTACGTTAACTTCGGCGAACCGCTACCGCTGATGACCTATCTGAACCACCATGTGCCGGAGTGGCGGGAAGCGATTGACCCGATCGAAGCGGTCCGCCCTTCCTGGCTGACGCCGACGGTGAATAACATCGCCGCTGACCTGATGGTACGCATCAACAACGCCGGCGCGGCCAACGCCATGAACCTCTGCTGTACGGCGCTGCTGGCCTCCCGCCAGCGTTCGCTGACCCGTGAGCAGCTCACCCAGCAGCTGGAGTGTTACCTCGCGCTGCTGCGCAATGTGCCCTATTCGCCGGATGCCACCGCGCCGTCCGCTTCGGCCAGCGAACTTATCGACCACGCGCTGCAGATGAACAAGTTCGAAGTCGAGAAAGACACCATTGGCGACATCATCATTCTGCCGCGCGAGCAGGCGGTGCTGATGACCTACTATCGCAACAACATCGCCCATATGCTGGTGATGCCGTCGCTGTTAGCCGCCCTGGTGACTCAGCATCGTCATCTCAGCCGCGCCGAAGTGCTGCGCCATGTGGAAACGCTCTATCCGTTCCTTAAAGCCGAGCTGTTCCTGCGCTGGGAGAAAGCGGAGCTGGCAGGAGTGATGGATGCGCTGATTGCCGAGATGCTGCGTCAGGAGCTGATCGTCATCGATGGCGATGTGATGAGCCTCAACCCGTCGCACTCTCGCTCTCTGCAGCTGTTGGCCGCAGGCGCCCGCGAGACGCTGCAGCGCTACGCCATTACCTTCTGGCTGCTGAGCGCTAACCCGTCTATCAACCGCAGCTCGCTGGAGAAAGAGAGCCGTACCGTGGCTCAGCGCCTGTCGGTGCTGCATGGCATCAACGCGCCGGAGTTCTTCGATAAAGCGGTGTTCAGTACCCTGGTGCTGACCCTGCGCGATGAAGGCTATATCAGCGATACGGGCGATGCCGAGCCGGAAGAGACCCTGAAGGTCTATCGGATGCTAGCGGATTTGATTACGTCGGATGTACGTCTGACTATCGAAAGCGTCACGCAGGACGACGCGTAACGCGGCGTTTGCTGTCCTCCTCGCCCCCCGGCAAACCGGGGGGCAAGGATGGGGACAGGGATTTTACAGGTAGCTCATCGCCAGGCCGAGGAACAGCACCAGCCCGACGTAGTTATTGTTCATAAACGCTTTAAAGCAGTTATCGCGGTCGCGATTGAAGATAAGCTTCTGCTGCCAGCCAAACAGACCCGCCGCCACGAACAGCGACCAGTAGTATTCCCAGCCCAGCCCGTTCAGCCAGCCTACCGCGCCCATCAGCGCCAGCACGGCCACCTGCAGGATACCGATAATCAGACGATCGTTTTCGCCGAACAGGATCGCCGTCGATTTAATGCCGATCTTGACGTCGTCATCGCGATCCACCATCGCATACTGGGTATCGTAGGCCACCGCCCACAGAATGTTGGCGAGGAACATCAGCCAGCAGCTCAGCGGCAGCGATTCGCTGACGGCCGAGAAGGCCATTGGAATCGACCAGCCAAAGGCCGCCCCCAGCACCACCTGCGGCAGATGGGTGTAGCGCTTCATAAACGGATAGACCCACGCCAGCGCCAGCGCTGCCACCGACAGCAAAATCGTCATGGTGTTGAGGGTGAGCACCAGCAGGAAGGAGAGCAGCACCAGAACGATAAACAGCGTTCGCGCCTCTTTCTCGGTGACGTCGCCGCTCGGCAGCGGACGGCGGGCGGTACGCTTTACGTGACCATCAAATTTTCGATCGGCATAGTCATTCACCACGCAGCCGGCGGCGCGCATCAGCCAGACGCCGGCGACGAATACCGCCAGGATCCACAGCGGCGGGACGCCCGGCGAGGCCACCCACAGCGCCCACAGCGTCGGCCACAGCAGCAGCAAGGCGCCGATCGGTTTGTCAGTGCGCATCAGGCGATGAAACGCCAACAGCTTATTCTGCGACAGACTCCACTCCATTTTTTCTTCCTCTTAGTACAACGGCGACGCAGGCAAAAACAGCTCGGTCAGCAGCAGGGGTTTGCCGCTCAGCCGCAGACGGGAACGACGCCCCCACAGCGCTGCATCGCGACCAATTTCAATAAAATCGCGGGTTAACGTCGACGACGTGAACAGGTATCGGCCCAGCGGGGTCTGCCCGAGCTGCTGTAGCGCCAGCTCCGGCCCACACAGCGTCGACTCCGGCACCACCGTGCGCCCGGCCAGCCAGGGCTCGCCATCGGCATTGAGTATAATCTCCCGCAGCCAGTAGCGCGGCTCGTCGGGCAACAGAGCCGCTTCGTCAGCCAGCGCCTCACGCCCGATATACCCTTCGTTAACCAGGGTGACGGTGACCTGCTTTCCTTGTTGCTCAAAACGCTGGGTCATTGAGTCCTCCAGCAGCAGCCAATCACTCAGGGGCGGCGCCAGGGGCGGCATAACGGCAAAATAGCGCAGCGCACGCAGTCGCGTAAGCGCAGGATGGGACATGCCTGATTCTCCGGTACATAACGTGAGAGCATTGTATCGCAGAATAGGCGGTTGGTGGCGGGCAAACGTCAATATACGATCATTCACGCAACAGCCATGCAACAGACCGCCGCGCGTGCAAAAAAAGGTGCATCCCGGAGGATGCACCTAAAGGCTGTGCCTAAACATCAGCATTGTGGGGAGACGATTACCCCTTGCCTTTTACACTGCTGATAAAGGTGGAACGAGCGGATTTGGAGCCGAGGCGCTCAGCTTCGTTCATCAATTTCAGGGCTTTGTCGATGTCACCTTGTTTCACCGCCTGCTTAATACCGTTGTTGAAGTAGGTCTCAGTATCGCTGAGCATCGGTTCGCTTTTGGCGGCCGGCGCCGCAGCGGCAGCGGCGGCTGGCGCAGCTACCGGCGCCGCGGTGTTACCGACGGTGACCGGGCCCGGGCCGGAGGAGCCGAACAGCGGCCCCACCAGCACGCTGGAGGTGCTGTTGGTTTTCACTTTCAGCTTCAGCACGCCATCGGTGGTATGTTTGGCGATCGGATCCGGGATGTCCGGCGCCGCATTGCCTGCGCCTTTGGCATAGGCCTTCGCCGGATCCAGCAGGGTGGTGGTCTGCTGGAGATCTTTCTCAGTGGTAAACACCAGCACATAGAGCTTCTGCTGGCCCAGCGCCGGGGTCAGGCGCATCACACCGCCCAGGCGATCGGCAGTCATCACGCCCGGCTGCTGATAGGTAAAGTAGTTGCTGGGAAAGAACGCCGCTGGCGTCATGTTCTGGTCGAGAATCAGCACGTTCGGCGCAAAAATCTGTTTATGTTTGTTCAGTTCGCTGTCGAGGGTCAGGGTCAGCTCACCGATATTGGCCGGCACGCTCCAGGCGGCGACCGGTCCGACGATCCCTGGAACATCCAGGCGTTGACCGCCGGTGGTTAAATCTACGCTCTGCGTCTTCGATTGATCGGCAGGCGTCCAGATCAGCTGCTGCAGCGCGCTGGCTGGAATAGACGGCGCGGCGCTGGTGTTCTGCGGTACAAAGTTAACATCGGCAAGGCTCATCCCCGGCACGCATGCCAACATCCCTGCGGATAAACACAGAGCGACGAGAGTTTTCTTCATTTTCATTCTTCTCACCTTGGATAGCATCGGTTTAGCGGTAGCCAGGCAATAGCGCGCTAACCCTGAATAGTCAGGAGGGGCCGATGCCCCTCCCAGGTTACACCCGTCCTGCGGACGGTATTACCACCACACTTCCATCTGGGCACCGAAGGTAACTTCGCTGTCGTCACCGCGGCTGGAGGTGAAAGCGCCGCTTCCGCTGCTGTCTCTCGTCTGCAGACCAGAGGTGTTGCTGTAGCCCCAGTTTTCATCCCACTTCGCGTAGGTTGCGAAGATACGGATAGCCGGACGAGACCAGACGCTGTTGCCTGCCTGCCACTGTTGAGCCAGAGTGATTTTGTACTGGTTGTTGTTTTCGCTGGTACGCTGAGATTTCACGTTGTCGTAACCGATTTCCAGCTGGGTGCTCATGATCGGCGTCCATTTGTACATCGGACGAACACCCACGGTGTACCAGGTGGAGCCGTTTTTGCTGTCCAGATCCACGTCCTGGTACATCGCAACGTACATCAGGCCCCAGTCATCGTTGAAGTCCATCGCGCCGTGATCCAGAACGCGGATCATGCTGCCGTTGTTATCGATGCTGGTCCCTTGAGAGTGGCCGCTGTTCCAGGAGGTCATTGCGTCAGTGGCGTACTGAACCACAAATTTGTTGAAGCCGCCCCAGATGGACTGAGTATGTTCACCGGTCCACATCCAGCCGTCTTTCGACGCGCCGTCTTCCAGGCGATAGTCATCCTGCGGGTTCGCACGGCCGTAATCGACGCCTAACTCCAGTACGCCGCCCGGGTTGGTTTCCAGGCCCGCCAGACGGATGTCAAAGACGTCGTTGGCAGTTTTCGCAGCATATTTCTTGGTGTCATCGCTGGAGAAAGTATAAGAACCGCCGCTTTCTGTGTTACGGGTAGCGGCCAGAGAGAGCTTACCGAAGCCAAGGTCAACGTTTTCCAGACCTGCACCCGGGCCGGAGATATCCCAGTAGTAGAAGTCGATCATGTGAACGTCATGACGCTGATAGAAGCGTTTACCCGCCCACAGCGTGGAGCCCGGCAGCCAGTCGATCAGGTTTTTACCCTGGATGTTGGCTTCACGGAACGCCGGAGAGGTGCTTTCCCAGTCATCTTCCTGATTCACGGAATAGGCAACGTTAGTATCGAAATAAAAACTCTTATCTCCTTCCTTCCACAGCTCCTGGCCCAGCTTCAGTTCCGCATAGGTTTCACATTCGTTACCAAGACGGTATTTACTTTGAGCGCCGGTCGCTTTGAAGCACTGTTGCTCGCCGCCGCTGCCGGTCCAGCCAATGCCGGAACGCGCGTAGCCATGGAAATCGACAGCCAGCGCCTGAGCAGACATAACGCCTGCCGCGACGGCGACCGCCAGTGGAAGTTTGCGCAGAGTAATCATCATTCTATCTCCTGAGATCATTGCTTTTCTTTGCACGCTTCGCCGGTGTACCGCCAGCCGGGTTCGCGCCTTTTTTTAATGGGAAGCCTTACACGCCCGGCTCTTTATGCAGCCGACGACAAGCGGTGCCATCCTCACGGAATAAATGGCAACGTTCTGGCGGCAAACCGATAGCGAATGTGGCTCCCTCTTCTACCAACACCACGTCGTTCTGGCGGTAGACCAGGTTTTGACGGATGGCGGGGATCTGGATATGAATTTGCGTTTCGTGACCTAACTGCTCGACAACCTGAACCTCGCCTTCGAGGGTCACATCGGCGATATCGCTGGGCAGTAAATGCTCCGGGCGGATACCTAAGGACATGTTGGCGCCCACCTGAACATTGGCGCTGTCCACCGGTAGCCAGATTTGCTGACGGTTTGGCAGTTCAACCTGCACCTGATCGATAGCCGTCGCGGTAACTTTGACCGGCAGGAAGTTCATCTTCGGTGAACCGATAAAGCCGGCGACGAAGCGGTCAGCCGGATAGTGATAGAGTTCCAGCGGTTTCCCGACCTGCGCCACACGGCCGGCGTCGAGGACCACGATCTTGTCCGCGAGGGTCATCGCTTCCACCTGATCGTGGGTCACATAGATCATGGTGCGGCCCAGTCGCTTATGCAGACGGGAGATTTCGATACGCATCTGAACGCGCAGGGCGGCATCGAGGTTGGAGAGCGGCTCATCCAGCAGGAAGACGCTCGGCTCAGCCACCAGCGTACGGCCAATCGCCACACGCTGGCGCTGACCGCCGGAGAGGGCTTTCGGTTTACGCTCCAGCAGATGGGCCAGCTGCAGCACTTCCGCCACCTGGGTCACCCGCTGGTTAATCAGATCTTTTTTCGCGCCGGCCAGCTTCAGGCCAAACGACATATTTTCCGCAACGGAAAGGTGGGGATAGAGCGCATAAGACTGGAATACCATCCCAACGCCGCGTTCTGCCGGTGGGATCTCGTTCATGCGGGTGTCACCGATAAACAGGTCCCCGCTGGTAATTGTTTCTAACCCGGCAATCATACGCAGCAGGGTAGATTTGCCGCAGCCCGATGGCCCGACAAACACGACGAATTCCCCTTCGTGGATATCGAGATTGATATCTTTCGATACCACCACGTCACCCCAGGCTTTCGTTACATTTCGCAGCTGTACGCTCGCCATGCCCTTCTCCCTTCGTTACAACCTGTCACTAACAGTCACATTCAAGATGGGTCGACTATGCGGCATTCATTAGCCGGGCAAATCCTCCACCCCCCGGCTTTTTTATGGGGGAGGAGATGGGAGGATGAGAGATTGGCTCTCGCCGCGGGGGATGGCGGGCAGCGGGTGATTTCGTGATGGAGGCGACAAAATTGGGCGCTTTTTTCTGTGCTCCAGGACGCAATACGGCCGTTTTTGCAATGGAGATCACACAACCAGTGGGTGGGGCGTAGACCTGGGGAGGATGGAAAGGGGTTGTTAAAAAAGGAAACTCATCATCGTTAAGCCACCGAAGTGTATCCACGAGTACAACACCAAAAAGGACGGGTATATGAAAATCAAAACTGGCGCTCGCATCCTCGCGCTGTCGGCACTGACCACGATGATGTTTTCCGCCTCTGCCCTCGCGAAAATTGAAGAAGGTAAGCTGGTTATCTGGATTAACGGCGACAAAGGCTACAACGGCCTCGCTGAAGTGGGTAAAAAGTTTGAAAAAGACACCGGCATTAAAGTTTCTGTAGAACACCCGGACAAGCTGGAAGAGAAATTCCCGCAGGTTGCGGCGACCGGCGACGGCCCGGACATCATCTTCTGGGCGCATGACCGTTTCGGCGGCTACGCGCAGTCCGGCCTGCTGGCGGAAATCACCCCGGACAAAGCGTTCCAGGACAAACTCTATCCGTTCACCTGGGATGCTGTTCGCTATAACGGCAAACTGATCGCCTACCCGATCGCGGTGGAAGCGCTGTCCCTGATTTATAACAAAGACCTGGTGCCGAACCCGCCGAAGACCTGGGAAGAGATCCCGGCGCTGGATAAAGAACTGAAAGCGAAAGGTAAGAGCGCGCTGATGTTCAACCTGCAGGAACCGTACTTCACCTGGCCGCTGATCGCTGCCGACGGCGGATACGCGTTCAAGTTTGAAAACGGCAAGTACGATGTGAAAGACGTCGGCGTGGACAGCGCAGGCGCGAAAGCGGGCCTGACCTTCCTGGTTGACCTGATCAAGAACAAGCACATGAATGCCGATACCGATTACTCCATCGCGGAAGCGGCCTTCAACAAAGGTGAAACCGCGATGACCATCAACGGTCCGTGGGCGTGGTCTAACATCGATAAGAGCAAGGTTAACTACGGCGTGACCCTGCTGCCGACCTTTAAAGGCAAACCATCGAAACCGTTCGTCGGCGTGCTGAGCGCGGGGATCAACGCCGCCAGCCCGAACAAAGAGCTGGCGAAAGAGTTCCTCGAAAACTACCTGATGACCGATCAGGGTCTGGAATCCGTTAACAACGACAAACCGCTGGGTGCGGTGGCGCTGAAATCCTTCCAGGAAAAACTGGAAAAAGATCCGCGCATCGCTGCCACCATGGCGAACGCCCAGAAAGGCGAAATTATGCCTAACATCCCGCAGATGTCTGCCTTCTGGTATGCCGTTCGTACCGCGGTTATCAACGCCGCCAGCGGTCGTCAGACTGTCGATGCTGCGCTGAAGGATGCCCAGAGCCGTATCACTAAGTAATGCTGTAGCGCACGTGCCGGATGGCGGCATGAATGCCTTATCCGGCCTACACAATCCGTAGGCCGGATAAGCGCAGCGCCATCAGGCACTGACGCCGACAGATGTTTAACGCTGTAGAGGATGATCCCCATGGATGCCGTTAAAAAGAGACACTGGTGGCAAAGTCCGCAACTCACATGGTCTGTGATTGGCTTACTGTGCCTGCTGGTGGGTTACCTTGTTGTTTTGATGTACGCCCAGGGGGAGTACCTGTTCGCCATCATGACGCTGATTTTAAGCTCAGTTGGCCTGTATATTTTCGCTAATCGCAAGGCCTATGCCTGGCGCTATGTCTATCCCGGCCTCGCCGGCATGGGCCTGTTTGTCCTGTTTCCGCTGATCTGTACTATCGCTATCGCGTTCACCAACTACAGCAGCACCAACCAGCTGACCTTTGAGCGCGCGCAGCAGGTGCTGATGGATCGCTCCTTCCAGGCCGGCAAAGCCTATAACTTCACGCTGATCCCGGCAGGCGACGAGTGGAAGCTGGCCCTGACCGATGGCGAGAGCGGTAAAAACTACCTTTCCGATGCCTTTAAATTCGGCGGCGAGCAGAAGCTGGCGTTAAAAGAAACTGACGCCCTGCCGGAAGGCGAGCGCGCCAACCTGCGCGTCATTACCCAGAACCGCACCGCGCTGAACCAGCTGACCGCCGTACTGCCAGATGACAGCAAAGTGATCATGAGCTCGCTGCGCCAGTTCTCCGGCACCCAACCGCTGTATACGCTTGGCGAAAACGGCGAGCTGACCAACAATCAAACCCACGTCAAATACCGCCCGAACAACGACGTTGGTTTCTACCAGGCAATCAACGCCGACGGTAGCTGGGGCACAGAAAAGCTGAGCCCGGGCTACACCGTGACTATCGGCTGGGATAACTTTACCCGCGTCTTCCACGATGAAGGCATCCAGAAACCGTTCTTCGCCATCTTCGTCTGGACGGTGGTGTTCTCGGTTCTGACCGTGGTGCTGACCGTCGCGGTGGGGATGATCCTCGCCTGCCTGGTGCAGTGGGAAGCGCTGAAAGGCAAAGCGATTTACCGTGTCCTGCTGATTCTGCCGTATGCCGTACCGTCATTTATTTCGATTCTGATTTTCAAAGGCCTGTTCAACCAGAGCTTTGGTGAAATCAACATGATGCTCAGCGCGCTGTTCGGCATTAAACCGGCGTGGTTTAGCGACCCGACCACTGCGCGCACCATGATCATCATCGTCAACACCTGGCTGGGCTACCCGTACATGATGATCCTGTGCATGGGGCTGCTGAAGGCGATTCCGGACGATCTGTACGAAGCGTCGGCAATGGATGGCGCCGGCCCGTTCCAGAACTTCTTTAAAATTACCTTCCCGCTGCTGATTAAGCCGCTGACGCCGCTGATGATCGCCAGCTTCGCCTTTAACTTTAACAACTTCGTCCTGATTCAACTGTTGACCAACGGCGGTCCGGACCGTCTCGGCACCACCACCCCGGCCGGTTATACCGACCTGCTGGTGAGCTACACCTACCGTATCGCCTTTGAAGGCGGCGGCGGTCAGGACTTCGGCCTGGCGGCGGCTATCGCAACGCTTATCTTCCTGCTGGTTGGCGCGTTAGCGATTGTGAACCTGAAAGCCACACGCATGAAGTTTGATTAAGGGAGATAACGATAATGGCTATGGTCCAACCCAAATCGCAGAAGCTACGTTTATTTACCACGCATCTCCTGCTACTGATTTTTATCGCCGCGATTATGTTTCCGCTGCTGATGGTTATCGCTATCTCGCTGCGCGAAGGCAACTTCGCCACCGGCAGCCTGATCCCGGATACCATCTCCTGGGAACACTGGCGTCTGGCGTTAGGCTTCAGCGTCGAACACGCGGATGGCCGCGTCACGCCGCCGCCGTTCCCGGTCCTGCTGTGGCTGTGGAACTCGATTAAGGTTGCCGGGATTACCGCGATCGGCATCGTCGCCCTCTCCACCACCTGCGCCTACGCTTTTGCCCGTATGCGCTTCCCGGGGAAAGCGACCCTGCTGAAAGGGATGCTGATTTTCCAGATGTTCCCGGCGGTGCTGTCGCTGGTTGCCCTGTACGCGTTGTTTGACCGCCTGGGCCAGTACATCCCGTTCGTCGGCCTCAACACCCACGGCGGCGTGATCTTTGCCTACATGGGCGGTATCGCCCTGCACGTCTGGACGATTAAAGGCTACTTCGAAACCATCGATGGCTCGCTGGAAGAAGCGGCGGCGCTGGATGGCGCGACCCCATGGCAGGCGTTCCGCCTCGTGCTGCTGCCGCTGTCGGTGCCGATTCTGGCGGTGGTCTTTATTCTGTCGTTCATCGCCGCCATCACCGAAGTGCCGGTCGCCTCGCTGCTGCTGCGCGATGTGAACAGCTATACCCTGGCGGTAGGCATGCAACAGTATCTCAACCCGCAGAACTATCTGTGGGGCGATTTTGCCGCCGCGGCGGTACTCTCCGCCATCCCAATCACGGTAGTGTTCCTGCTGGCGCAGCGCTGGCTGGTGAACGGCCTGACGGCGGGTGGGGTGAAAGGTTAAGTTTTTTTTGTAACACCGGCCCCAAATTTCAGATGGGGGCCGACGGTCTAGCCGCAATACACGACCCCAACCGGGTATTGTCGCCGTCGCCCTCAGCTGAAAAAGTAAGGCCAATGCCACTGCTATCCTCAACTGGACCCTACATAAATTCTATTTGTGACTGTTGGTCAGCGGCCCTGGAGGCCGCTTTTTTTTATTCGCGTTTCAGGCGATTGGAGTTACACAGCCAGAGCGTAATCACCAGGATCAGGATCGCGGCGGAGTATATGAGCACCGCCATCGGCGATTCATGATCGATGATGATCAAACGCACAATCGCGGTGATGCCGATATAGACGAAATAGCGCAGCGGGAAGTGGAACCCCGACTGAAAATACTTGACGATCAGCGCGATAAATTCGAAGTAGAGAAAGTAGACCACCAGTCCTTCCACCAGCCGGTACTTACTGGTCGGCTCCGGGGTAAAGAGGACATCGGCCAGATGCAGCGTCTCTTTACCGAGGAAGACGATCAGGATAATCCCCAGGCACAGCAGCCCCAGATTCAAAACCGTTTGCATCGCAGTGGCGATAAAATTCACCAGTGGGCGATAAACCGACGACATATTCACACCTCATAATCAGTCCTTGTTGCGTCCGGTATAGCGCAAAAGTGTGATCCAGATCTACAGTTACCCCTCACCGCGTGGGCTTTACACGTTTGCGCCCTCAGGACAGGATTTCGGCAAAAGAGAAAAATGCCCTCCTTAACGGCGTGTGATCGACATAACTGAATCCCCTTTTTTGTATAAAACTATCCCTGCACAGTCGTTGTTAATCAATAACTTAATTTACATACAGGCCTGCATGTTTAGATAAGGCTAAAAATAAAATTTTTCTCCAGACCTTAATAAATAAAGGGTTATTTGAGAAAGTTTTTTTCTGCCGATTCCCTTAGCATATTTCCTCATCATCTTACGTCCAGGAATCATAATAATGTCTGACCAAGCATCCTCACTTTTTATTCGCTGGCTACAGCGAGAAGTCGCACCAGCATTAGGTTGTACGGAACCTGTTGCTATTTCATTTACCACCGCTTACGCCGCGAAACATTTAGCGACACCCTGCGAAAAAATTAGCGGTTTTATTTCTGCCAATCTGTACAAAAACGCCACGGGCGTCACGATTCCCGGCACGACAGTTAATGGCGTCGCGCTGGCCGCCGCCATCGGCGCCTTTGGTGGCGATGCCGATAAGGGATTACAGACCCTGGCAGGCATTACTTCACAGCATGTGGAACAGGCACAAGCGCTGGTGGATGCCGGCCACGTTACTATTGACGTCCAGGATACGCCTGACTTTATTCATCTCGATCTCACCCTCAGCGCCGGTGACCAGACCTGTCGCGTCGTGGTAAAAGGCACGCATACCAATGTGGTCGAGTTATATATTAATGGCGAACAGCAGCCATTACACGCCGGGGAAAATAGCGCCACAGCGCAGACTGAACTGCCAACTTTCTCTCTCCAGGAAGCGTATGACTTTATTATCTCCACGCCGGTTGAGAATATTACGTTTATTCTGGAAGCCGCCCGCCTCAATAGCGCACTGGCTGCAGAAGGCAAATCGAAAAAGTATGGGTTGAATATTAACGGAACATTCTCTGAAGCCGTTAAAAATGGTTTGTTAAGTAATGACTTAATGAGCGAGGTCATTATCAACACCGTCGCAGCTTCCGATGCGCGTATGGGCGGAGCCCCGGTGGTCGCCATGTCGAACTTCGGCTCTGGCAACCAGGGGATCGCGGCGACCATGCCGGTAGTTACCGTCGCCGAGCATCTGAATGCCGATGAAGAGACGCTCGCTCGCGCGCTGGCGCTCTCGCATCTGACGGCCATTTCCATCCATTCGCGCTATACCCGCCTGTCCGCACTGTGCGCGGCCTCCACCGCCGCCATGGGCGCCGCCGCCGGTATGGCATGGCTGTTTACCCGCAATATCGAAACCATCAACACCGCCATCATCAATATGATTAGCGATGTTACCGGTATGATTTGCGATGGCGCTTCCAACAGCTGCGCGATGAAGGTCTCCTCGGTGGTTTCCAGCGCCTTTAAATCTGTGTTGATGGCGATGCAAAACCGCTGCGCCAGCGCCAACGACGGCATTGTCTGCGCCGACGTCGAACAGTCGATTAATAACCTGTGCCGCCTCGTGATTAAGCCTATGGCGCAAACCGATAAAGAGATCATTCGCATTATGGTCAGCAAATAAGACCAGCCCTTTTGTACCCTACGCAATAATGATTTATTGCCTGCACCAACAGGTATTTTACGATGAATAAAAAAGTCATATTACGCGGCGCCAGCGCCATTATGCCCCTGTGCATCGGGGACTTTCCTTTCTCGTTCATTGTTGGCGCGTTAAGCGTCAGCGCCGGCATGAGCGTCTGGCAAAGTACCGCGTGGTCGGCGATTGTGATTGCCGGTTCGGCGCAAATGCTGGCACTGAATATGTTAAAAACCGGCGCCACGCTCGGCGTGATTATTTTCACCACATTAATTATTAATCTTCGCCATGTGCTGTATAGCGCCTCTATTTCCGGCACCGTGCGCGAAGCCTCATTCTTTAAAAAATGCTTTATGTCCTATGCGCTCACCGACGAGGTGTATGCCACCACCGTCAAAGAGATGGAAGGAAATAAAAAGGAAAAATATCTGTTTTATGGTTCGGCGATGGTCACCTTCTGGGCGATTTGGGTGCTGGCCGATTTTCTTGGCGCGCTGGTCGGCGCCTCGTTTCCCCACATTGAGAAATACGGTCTCGATTTCGCCATGGTCGCCGCCTTTATCGCCATCGTGGTGCCGCAAATTAAAAGCCAGGCCTGCACCGTCGCCGCGGTAGTGGCCGCCGTTTCCGGCGTGCTGTTAGTGGTCCTGCCCTACTCGCTGGGTATCGTTGTCGCCTCCGTGCTCGGCGTCCTTGCCGGCCTGTGCGTCGACCTGGCGGAAGAGCGCAAGCAGATGGCAACAACCGAATCCGATATGCCGTTAGTGGAGGCGCTGGAAAATGAGTAATAGCTATTTTATCGCCCTGACGCTGGGCATGGCCGCGGTCACTTTTCTTATTCGTTTCTCGTTTATCGGCCTGGCCGGCAAGATCCAGATGTCTGAGCGGGTGACCAAAACATTGCGCTTCGTGCCGGTCACCGTCCTGCCGGCCATCATCACCATTCAGATCCTGAGCGTGAATTCCAGCATGGAGTTCGACTTAAAAAATCCGAAGGTGATCGCCGCCATTATCTGTACGCTCGCCAGCTTCCGTTTAGGTCTGGTGTGGGTGGTGGTGAGCGGCGTCGGCTCGCTGGTGCTATTGAATTATTTTCTGTAACTGTTTGAAGGGGTAACCACATGATTATTACTACCGCTGACGCGCCCGCCGCGATTGGTCCGTACGTTCAGGGCGTCAATCTCGGCGCGATGACCCTCACCTCCGGCCAGCTGCCCATTAATCCGCAGGACGGCACCATGCCCGACGACATTGCCGAACAGGCGCGCCAGTCGCTGGAGAACGTGAAAGCCATCGTCGAAGCCGCCGGCCTCACCGTTGGTCAGATCGTCAAAACCACGGTGTTTGTGAAAGACCTGGCGGATTTTGCCGCCATCAATGCCGCCTACGAGGCCTTCTTTACCGAACATCAGGCGGCCTTTCCGGCGCGCTCCTGCGTGGAAGTAGCCAGGTTACCGAAAGACGCTGGCGTCGAAATCGAAGCGATCGCTTTCGCCCGTTAATCCCCCCGGCTGGAGGAAGAACCTCCAGCCCCTTCCCCACCGATTTTTGTCGTTCCACGTTGTTCATATTACAGGCACTATAGCCACTGAACGACCCGAGGAACGCAGCATGTTAACTATCCGAAAGGCATTGCCCGAGGACGCGCCACAACTGAGCGCGATGGGTTATGCCAGTTACCAGCACCACTTCGCCCATCTCTGGCGCAATGCCGATGAACTAGCGTTATTTCTTAAGCAAGAATATGCCGAAGATGCGCTACGTCGGAGTCTTACCGATGCCAACCATCATTGGCTCATCGCCGAAGCCGCTTCCCCCGTTGGTTTCGCTAAATATAGCTATCAGCAGCGAATGGCTGAAGATGGCACGATGGGTACGCTGCTGCATAAGCTCTACCTGATGCCGGGGGAGACTGGCCACCGCTACGGCGAGCAGATTTTTCACGCCGTCGAGACGCGAGCAAAAACGGCCGGTGAAAGCTGGCTGTGGCTGGAAGTACTCGCCGCGAATCCCGCCGCGCGCCGTTTTTACGAACGCCAGGGGATGCAGCACATCAAAGACGCAACTTTTCATTCCGCCAGCCAGCAAAGCACCTTACATATTCTGGGCAAACCGCTATGAGAGGAACTATGCCTGAGCTTCGTGACACCGGCGTACGTAACGTCGTCTGTGGGAAAAATGTCGTTATTTACCAGCCCGCCAACCTGTACGACTGCACGCTGGGTGATAACGTCTTCGTTGGACCGTTCGTTGAGATCCAGGGGAATACCCGCATCGGCGCGGAGAGTAAAATCCAGTCGCATACCTTTATCTGCGAGTACGTCACCATTGGCCGGCGCTGTTTTATCGGTCACGGGGTGATGTTCGCCAACGACCTGTTTCGCGACGGCAAACCAAACGCCGACCGCGCCAGCTGGGGGCGGATTGAGATTGGCGATGACGTGTCGATCGGTAGCGGCGCCACGATTCTGGCCGTCAACATCTGCGACGGCGTGGTGATTGGCGCGGGCAGCGTGGTGACGAAGTCCATCACCGAGAAAGGCGTGTGGGCGGGAAACCCAGCCCGCCTGCTGCGGCGGCTGTAAAAAAATGCCGACCATAAGGTCGGCATTTCGTCTTAACGGCGCAAGCGTTATGCGCGCCAGGCTTTATAACGGTTAATCAGACCGTTAGTGGAGCTGTCGTGGCTGCTGACTTCGCTGCCGTCTTTCAGTTCCGGCAGGATGCGGTTAGCCAGCTGTTTGCCCAGCTCAACGCCCCACTGGTCGAAAGTGAAGATGTTAAGGATCGCGCCCTGGGTGAAGATTTTGTGCTCGTACAGAGCAATCAGCGCCCCGAGGCTGAACGGGGTGATCTCACGCAGCAGAATAGAGTTAGTCGGGCGGTTGCCTTCGAACACTTTGAACGGCACCACGTGCTCCAGGGTCGCCGGATCTTTACCCTGATCGCGATATTCCTGCTCCACCACTTCACGGGATTTACCGAAGGCCAGGGCCTCGGTCTGGGCGAAGAAGTTGGACAGCAGCTTCGGATGATGATCGGAGAGCGGGTTGTGGGTGATAGCCGGGGCGATGAAATCGCACGGTACCATTTTGGTGCCCTGATGGATCAGCTGGTAGAACGCGTGCTGACCGTTGGTGCCCGGCTCGCCCCAGATAATCGGGCCAGTCTGGTAGTCCACGGCGTGGCCGTTACGGTCGACATACTTACCATTGGACTCCATGTTGCCCTGCTGGAAGTAGGCGGCAAAACGGTGCATGTACTGGTCGTACGGCAGAATCGCTTCGGTTTCCGCACCGAAGAAGTTGTTGTACCAGATACCGATCAGCGCCAGCAGCACCGGCAGGTTTTTCTCCGCCGGGGTGGTGGAGAAGTGTTTATCCATCGCATGCGCGCCAGACAGCAGCTCAACGAAGTTGTCGAAGCCCACGGAGAGAATGATGGACAGGCCAATCGCCGACCACAGGGAGTAACGGCCGCCAACCCAGTCCCAGAATTCGAACATGTTGGCGGTGTCGATGCCGAACTCGCCAACCGCTTTCGCGTTGGTGGAGAGCGCCGCGAAGTGTTTAGCCACATGCTTGTCGTCGCCCGCGGTCGCCAGGAACCAGTCGCGTGCGCTGTGGGCGTTGGTCATGGTCTCCTGAGTGGTGAAGGTTTTGGACGCGACCAGGAACAGGGTGGTTTCCGGGTTGACGTTCTTCAGCACTTCGGCGATGTGGGTGCCATCGACGTTGGAGACAAAGTGCATGTTGAGGTGATTTTTATACGGACGCAGCGCTTCGGTGACCATGAACGGACCGAGGTCGGAGCCACCGATACCAATGTTGACCACGTCGGTGATCGGTTTGCCGGTGTAGCCTTTCCAGCTGCCGGAGATAATCGCTTCAGAGAAGGCTTTCATCTTCTCCAGCACAGCGTTCACTTCCGGCATCACATCTTTGCCATCAACCACAATCGGCGTATTGCTGCGGTTGCGCAGCGCGACGTGGAGTACCGCACGATCTTCGGTGCGGTTGATCTTTTCACCGGAGAACATCGACTTGATGGCGCCTGCGAGATCAGTCTCTTTCGCCAGATCCTGCAGTTTAGCCAGCGTCTCTTCGGTGATGCGGTTTTTGGAGAAGTCCACCAGCATCAGATCGTCGAACGTCGCGGAAAACTTAGAAAAACGGTCGCTATCTTTGGCGAACAGCTCGCTGATAGTGACATCTTTCATTTCGTCGAAGTGTTTCTGTAATGCCTGCCAGGCAGAGGTCTGCGTTGGGTTGATGTTTTTCATTAGCAATACTCTTCTGATTTGAGATTGTGACTTCGGTCGATTGTAGCGCCGGTGACGGAAAATTGTGATGATTTTTGTGACTTGTCCCTGACGCCGGTCAGGAATCAGGTCAAAACGGAGTAAAAAGCCCCATTAGTATAGCTATCATAAGGCTTTTTTCTGTTAGCCGCAGGGGCATGAAAAATCCGCATAACCGCAGCGTTGACATAGCTGGCGTTAAGCCTTTATATATCCGCAGTGCTTACGTATTGTAAGTATCTATTGCTCGCGCATTTCACGCTACAGCGAAAGGGTATTCGCGGGGGATATAATGTCCTTATTCCCCCGGCCAGGTGAAAGACGTCGGTAATTGCCAGAAGAGGTGCGTTGCCCAGGTAACCGTATTGGAGGAACCAGTCCGGCGAAAATACGTGAGGGGGAGCAACGCCGAGGTGAAAGAGCGTCTGGTTACGCTCCTCACCGGCCACAGGGGCTGAATCCCCTGGGTTGTCACCAGAAACGTTCGCAGTCGGGCGTTTCATACCCGAACACTTCAGCGCCCAGAGCGGTGAGTCGGGTCTACAAGGTGGAGCACTTCTGGGTGACATCGTAGTTGTTTATCATTCTGCGCCACCCTGTTTATCGCTCTTCCCTTGTGCCATGGCTGAATAATTTGGCCTGGCTTATTAAGACATTTTGTTGCGATCCGGCGGCATCCAGCCCCTGTCAGGATCGGTGTTCAGGAATCGTTTTAATAAGTCAGGCCCCCTGACACGAGGTTGTTATGACAGATTTAGTCGTCGCCAAATTTGGCGGCACCAGCGTTGCTGATTTTGACGCGATGAACCGCAGCATTGATGTGGCGCTGCTCGATGCCAATACCCGTATTGTTGTGCTCTCCGCCTCTGCCGGCGTGACCAACATTCTGGTGGCCTTAGCGGAAGGGCTGGAACCCACCGAACGTTTTTCCCAGCTGGACGCTCTGCGCCAGATCCAGTTCAATATTCTGGAGCGTTTGCGCTATCCCAACGTGATCCGCGAAGAGATTGAGCGCCTGCTGGAAAATATCACCACGCTGGCGGAAGCCGCCGCGCTCGCCTCCTCTAGCGCGCTGACTGACGAACTGGTCAGCCATGGCGAACTGATGTCCACCCTGCTGTTTGTGGAGATTCTGCGTGAGCGCGGAATTCAGGCGCAGTGGTTTGACGCCCGTAAAGTACTGCGTACTAACGATCGCTTTGGTCGCGCCGAACCGGATATCGCCGCCGTCGCCGAACTGACTCAGCAGCAGCTGACGCCGCGTCTGGCGGAAGGCCTGGTGGTGACGCAGGGCTTTATCGGCAGCGAAGCGAAAGGCCGCACCACCACCCTCGGCCGCGGCGGCAGCGACTATACCGCCGCTCTGCTCGGCGAAGCGCTGAATGCCACCCGCGTCGATATCTGGACCGATGTGCCTGGGATCTATACGACCGACCCACGCGTCGCGCCTGCGGCGAAACGCATCGACGTCATCGCCTTTGAAGAGGCGGCGGAAATGGCCACCTTTGGCGCCAAAGTGCTGCACCCGGCGACCCTGCTGCCTGCCGTACGCAGCGATATCCCGGTATTTGTCGGCTCCAGTAAAGAACCTAAAGCGGGCGGTACGCTGGTGTGTAAAACCACCGAGAACCCGCCGCTGTTCCGCGCGCTGGCGCTGCGTCGCCGCCAGACGCTGCTGACGCTACACAGCCTGAATATGCTGCACTCCCGCGGCTTCCTCGCCGAAGTGTTCGGTATTCTGGCGCGCCATAACATCTCCGTCGATTTGATCACCACCTCCGAAGTGAGCGTGGCCCTGACCATGGACACCACTGGCTCAACCTCTGCGGGCGATACCCTGCTGACCCAGGCGCTGCTGACCGAGCTCTCCTCGCTGTGCCGCGTGGAAGTGGAAGAAGACCTGGCGCTGGTTGCCCTGATCGGCAACGAGCTGTCGAAAGCCTGCGGCGTCGGCAAAGAGGTGTTTGGCGTCCTTGATCCGTTTAACATCCGCATGATCTGCTATGGCGCGTCCAGCCACAACCTCTGCTTCCTGGTGCCTGGCGCCGATGCGGAGAAGGTGGTGCAGACGTTGCATCATAATTTGTTTGAATAAAATTCCTTAGCACGATAAACAATACCTATAGCCGGGCTCGAACCCGGCTTTTTTATAACAACATCAACACAACCAGCTGACCTGCTCGCCGCCCTACCGGGACGGCGCGGCCGGTTTGCGTATCGCAAGGAACACAACATGCTCGCAACTCTGACGCGGCTGTTCCCGTTATGGGCACTGCTGCTCTCCGTTCTGGCCTATTACACCCCCACCACCTTCACCCCGATCGGCCCGTGGGTTACCACCCTGCTGATGCTGATTATGTTCGGTATGGGGGTTCATCTGAAGCTGGCGGATTTCAAACGCGTCCTGTCGCGTCCGGCGCCGGTCGCCGCAGGGATATTTCTGCACTATCTGGTGATGCCGCTCGCCGCCTGGCTGCTGGCGCTGCTGTTTCATATGCCGCCGGAGCTCTCCGCCGGGATGGTGCTGGTGGGCAGCGTCGCCAGCGGGACGGCCTCCAACGTGATGATCTTTCTGGCCAAAGGGGATGTGGCCCTGTCGGTGACCATCTCCTCGGTCTCCACCCTGGTCGGCGTCATCGCGACGCCGCTGCTGACCCGTCTGTACGTCGACGCGCACATTCAGGTCGACGTCATGGGGATGTTGCTGAGCATTCTGCAGATTGTGGTCATTCCCATCGCCCTGGGGCTGATTGTCCATCATCTGCTGCCGAAGGTGGTGAAAGCGGTGGAGCCGTTCCTGCCCGCTTTCTCGATGGTGTGCATTTTGGCGATCATCAGCGCGGTGGTGGCGGGTTCCGCGGCCCATATCGCGTCCGTCGGCCTGGTGGTGATTATCGCAGTGATCCTGCATAACACCATTGGCCTGCTCGGCGGCTACTGGGGCGGACGTCTGTTTGGTTTTGATGAATCCACCTGCCGTACGCTGGCGATCGAGGTGGGGATGCAGAACTCCGGCCTGGCGGCCGCGCTGGGTAAAATTTACTTCGGCCCGCTGGCGGCGCTGCCGGGAGCCCTGTTCTCCGTCTGGCATAACCTGTCCGGTTCGCTGCTGGCCGGGTACTGGTCAGGGAAGCCCATCACCAAAAAAACCAGCAAGCGCTGAGCGTGACACGTCCGGGCGCCGGCCCGGACGTATGCCTGCTTTAGTTGCCATACAGGCTATCAGTAAAATATTCATTGCCGTACACTGGGTGCTCTGGTCTGACTGAGGGCACCACCATGGCACTCCCCCGTATTACACAAAAAGAGATGACCGAGCGCGAACAGCGCGAATTGAAAACGCTGCTTGACCGCGCGCGCATTGCGCACGGCCGCCCGCTGAGCAATGCGGAAACGAACAGCGTGAAAAAGGAATATATCGATAAGCTGATGGCCCAGCGTGAAGCGGAAGCGAAGAAAGCCCGCCAGGTGAAAAAACAGCAGGCTTATAAGACGGATAAGGAAGCGACCTTTTCCTGGTCGGCGAATACGCCGACCCGCGGAAGACGTTAACGCCCTTTCTTTTTACGTCCCGGCTGGGTGAAACGTTTGCCGTTGCCAGCCGAGCGGCCCTTATCGTTGCTATTTTCCATCTTCACCACCGGGCGCTTGATGCCGGGGGTCGCCGCTTTGGCCTTCGGCTTAGCTTTCGGCTTCGCTTCGGAAGAAGAGTTTTCAATCAGCTTGAACAGATCGATCAGCTCGTCATCGGTCAGATCGCGCCACTCACCCAGCGGGATCCCCGTCAGGCTGACGTTCATAATCCGCGTACGCTCAAGCTTCGTCACTTCATAGCCAAAATGCTCGCACATGCGACGGATCTGGCGATTCAGCCCCTGCACCAGCGTGATGCGGAAAACGAACGGCGCTTCTTTCTTTACCTTACATTTTTTGGTCACGGTCCCGAGAATCGGTACCCCCGCACCCATGCCGCGAATGAACTCATCGGTCACCGGCTTATCGACCGTAACCAGATACTCTTTTTCATGGTCGTTGCCGGCGCGCAGGATCTTATTCACCAGGTCGCCGTGATTGGTGAGGAAGATCAGCCCCTGGGAGTCTTTATCCAGACGGCCGATAGGGAAGATACGCTTGCTGTGGTTGACGAAATCGACAATGTTGTCGCGCTCGCCGTCTTCCGTGGTGCTCACAATGCCGACCGGCTTATTCAGCGCAATCAGCACCAGATCATCCGCTTCGCGCGGCTCAATCAACCGTCCGTTAACTTTGACCAGGTCGCCAGGCTTCACCTGATCGCCAATCGTGGCGCGCTTGCCATTGATAAAGACGTTGCCTTGTTCAATAAAGCGGTCCGCTTCGCGACGCGAGCAGATGCCGCTTTCACTGATGTATTTGTTTAATCGGGTTGATGAGTCGGGCAGCATAGATTCTCCTGTAAAAGCGAAATATACCCTACCTTGCGGGCGAGAAAAAACCTGGATTGCGTTATTCATTATTCAACGGCTTCGTCGGGCTCATGAACAGCATTCCGCTTACCCACATCATGCGCCATGTCAGCGCGCCGGTATCGGGGCGATGCTAGAATTTCTGCTTCAATAATAGGTTTAAAACAGGAAGAAAAGATGGAACTGCTGCTACTCAGTAACTCCACGCTGCCGGGGAAAGCCTGGCTGGAACACGCCCTGCCGCTGATGGCCGGTCAGGTCAAAGGCCGCCGGACGGCGGTATTCATCCCCTTCGCTGGCGTGACGCAAACCTGGGATGATTACACGGCCAAAGTGGCTGCGGTTATGGCGCCGATGGCGGTCAGCGTAACCGGTATCCACCGCGTCGCCGACCCTATCGCCGCCATTGAAAGCGCCGAGATGGTGATCGTCGGCGGCGGGAACACCTTCCAGCTGTTGAAAGAGTGCCGCAGCCGCGGGCTGCTGGCGCCGATTGTCGATGTCGTCAAACGCGGGGCGTTGTATATCGGCTGGAGCGCAGGTTCAAACCTCGCCTGCCCGACCATTCGCACCACCAACGATATGCCGATTGTCGATCCGCAGGGATTTGATGCGCTGGGGCTGTTCCCGCTCCAGATTAACCCGCACTTCACCAACGCGTTGCCGACCGGGCATCAGGGTGAAACCCGCGAACAGCGTATCCGCGAACTGCTGGTCGTGGCGCCGGAATTAACGGTGATTGGTTTACCGGAAGGAAACTGGATCCAGGTCACCGATGGTCACGCGACCCTTGGCGGCCCGAACCCGACGCTGTTGTTCAAAGCGGGGGAAGCAGCGGTAACCCTGCCTGCAGGCCACCGCTTCTGAGCTGGTATGGCTAACGTTTCCCGGATAGCGGCGCGTTGCGCCTAATCCGGGCTGCCTCAACGAAACGTCCTAACACATAACCCCGGTTAGCGCAGCGCCGCCGGGGAAGTTCTCAGTAGTCATCCCTTTCGTCGTCTTCATCCGGCTGCTCCATCACGCTGTAAGCCACCGAGCAGAACAGGCTGTTCAGACGCTTCATATCCCCTAGCAGCGCCAGGTGCAACGTACTGGTTTCGATACTCTGCACGTTCTGCTGATGCAGACGGTCAACGTGCGCATGCGAGTAGCGGCGGTTAAGAATGCGGAACCGGTGTTTACTGCGCCGCAGGCGACGGGCGCTGGGCACATCGCTGGAGAAGAAGACCGACATCGCCAGCTGCAGGTTGCTGAGCAACAGATCGTACAGGGCGTCCAGCTCCTTTAACCCTTCCACCGAGAAGGCGCGCCGCGCTGCCAGCGATTTATCAGCGATCTCGCTGCCCATCCGCTCGACGATATCGGAGGCCTGCTCGAGGTTTAACGACATCTCAATAATTTCCGCCCAGCGCCGGGACTCCTCTTCCGCCAGCTCATCCTTTGGCATTCGCGCCAGATAGAGCTTAATGGCGGTGTAGAGTACGTTGATATCGTCCGCCATGCGGCGTAGCTCTTTCTCCTGACGCGGTTCGCCATGCATCACCTTATGCAGGCTCTCCAGCATTTGCTCCATCGCGTCACCAATGCGCAGCGTCTCGCGCGCGGCATTGGCCAGCGCCAGCGCCGGGGTGTCCAGCGCCGACGGGTCGAGATGCTTGGGTTTGAGATGGTTATCCAGCTCGGGTTCATCGCGGATCATGCGCTGGCACAGCTTCGCCATCGGTCCGGCAAAAGGCACCATCGCGATGCAGCGCAGCAGGTTGTAAAAAACGTGGAAGTAGATAACCAGCTCGGACTCGGCCAACGGCAGCTTGTGCATCGCCGCGGCCAGCGGATGGACGAACGGCAGAATGATCAGGCTCCCCACCAGCTTAAACAGCAGGCTGCCCAGCGCCACCCGGCGCGCCGCCGCGTTCGCCGCGCTGTTGTTGAGCATCGCCAACAGCCCCGATCCCAGGTTGGCGCCAATCACCAGGCACAGCGCCACCGGAAAAGAGATCGCTCCTGCCGCGGTCAGCGTCGCGGTCAGCAGCACCGCCGCCAGGCTGGAGTAGCTGATGATCGCGAATACGGCGCCAATCAAGGCATCCAGCATAATATCCCCGGTCAGCGAGGCAAAAATCACCTGCACGCCGTTGGCCTGGGTAATGGGGTGGACGGCCTGCACAATCAGCTCCAGGGCCAACAGGATCAGCCCAAGGCCAATCCCCACTCGCCCCAGCTGCCCGGCGCGGGTCTGCTTGCGGCCGAGGAAGAAAATCACCCCGATAAATATCAACAACGGCGACAGCCACGACAGGTCGAAGGTCAGCACCCTCGCCATCAGCGCCGTACCGACGTCGGCTCCCAGCACCATCACCAGCGCCGGCGTGAGGCCCACTAAATCCTGGGCGACAAACGAGGTCACCAGCATGGTGGTGGCATTGCTGCTTTGCACCAGCGCAGTCACGCCAAGACCCGCGCAGAAGGCGAGCGGCTTTTTCTCTACGCTGCTACTGAGAACGGTACGCAGGCGAGCGCCATAGACGCGCATCACCCCGGTACGCACGATATGCGTGCCCCACACCAGCAGAGCGACCGCGGACAACAGGTGTAGCAGAGTTAACACGGAATCAGCTTCTCCTTATCGTTATAGGTGTTCCGACGTTCTGGAACCTATCTCAGTATAAGGGGTTAACCTCAATAAAGAGACAAGGCGCTCACAGAGCGCCTTGTTTGTTGTAAGGAAAGATGACGACTAGTCCGCATCATAGCCCAGATTAGGGGCTAACCAGCGCTCGACTTCCGCCGGGGTCATCCCTTTACGCAGCGCGTAGTCTTCGACCTGGTCGCGCTGGATCTGCGCCACGGCGAAGTATTTGCTGTCCGGATGGCTGAAGTACCAGCCGGAAACCGATGCCCCCGGCCACATGGCGAACGATTCGGTGAGCTTCATGCCGGTATGGGCTTCGACGTCCAGCAGCTGCCAGATGGTGCCTTTTTCGGTGTGCTCCGGACAGGCCGGATACCCCGGCGCCGGACGGATCCCCTGGTAATTCTCGCGAATAAGCTCCTCATTGCTGAGGTTCTCATTGGCCGCATACCCCCAGTAGACCTTGCGCACTTTCTCGTGCAGATACTCGGCGAAGGCTTCCGCCAGACGATCGGCGATGGCCTTGATCATGATCTTGTTATAGTCATCATGCTGCGCTTCATAGGCTTCCGCCAGCGCGTCCTCTTCCAGGCCGCCGGTGACGGCGAAGGCGCCGATATAGTCCGCTTTGCCGCTCAGCTTCGGCGCCACAAAGTCGGCGAGGCAGTAGTTGGCGAAGCCGACCTTCTCCGTCTGCTGGCGCAGGTGATGGCTCACCGTCAGCACGTGGGTGCGGGTTTCATCGCGATAGATTTCAATATCGTCGCCCACGCGGTTGGCCGGGAACAGGCCCACCACGCCGCGCGGGTTGAGGGTTTTCTCTGCGCTCAGCTTATCCAGCAGCTCGTTAGCGTCTTTGAACAGGCGCTGCGCCTCTTCCCCTACCACGTCATCTTCCAGAATGCGCGGATATTTGCCCGCCAGCGACCAGGTCATAAAGAACGGCGTCCAGTCGATGTAGTTGCGTAGCGTCTCGATACTGGCTTCCACCTCCTGAATCCCCAGGCGATGGGCCACCGGCGGAGTGTAGCTCGCCCAGTCAAAGGCCAGATCGTTTTCCCGTGCGGCGGCCAGGGTCACCGGCGGGGTGCGCGGTTTTTTACGCCCATGCTGGATACGCACGGTTTCATACTCTTTGCGCGTACGGGCAACAAACTCATCGCGCTGCGTGTCCGAGAGCAGCGCAGCCACCACCCCGACGGTGCGCGAAGCGTTCTGTACGTAAACGGTCGGGCCGCTGTAGTTCTGCTCTATTTTCACCGCCGTATGCGCTTTAGAGGTGGTCGCGCCGCCGATCAGCAGCGGGATGGTAAAGCCCTGGCGCTCCATCTCTTTCGCCACGTTAACCATTTCGTCGAGCGACGGGGTAATCAACCCGGAAAGGCCGATGAGATCCGCGTTCACCTCTTTGGCGGTTTTGAGAATTTTATCCGCCGGGACCATCACGCCAAGATCGATAATTTCGTAGTTATTGCACTGCAGCACCACGCCGACGATGTTTTTGCCGATGTCATGAACGTCGCCTTTTACCGTGGCAATCACCATTTTGCCGTTACTGGAGCCCTGCTCTTTACTGGCTTCAATAAACGGCTCCAGGTAGGCCACCGCCTGTTTCATGACGCGGGCGGATTTCACCACCTGCGGCAGGAACATTTTGCCTTCGCCGAACAGATCGCCGACCACGTTCATGCCGTCCATCAGCGGCCCTTCGATCACCTCAATCGGGCGAGCGGCCTGCTGACGCGCTTCTTCGGTGTCCTGTTCAATAAATTCGGTAATGCCCTTCACCAGCGAATATTCGAGGCGTTTTTTCACCTCCCAGCTGCGCCATTCCGCCTGCTGGGCATTGGCGCCGTCGTCAACTTTACTGCCGCGATATTTTTCCGCCAGCTCGAGCAATCTTTCGGTGCTGTCATCGCGGCGGTTGAGGATCACGTCCTCCACCGCGTCGCGCAGCTCGCCCGGAAGGTCGTCGTAAATCGCCAGCTGGCCGGCGTTGACGATCCCCATGTCCATGCCGTTACGGATGGCGTAGTAGAGGAATACCGCGTGGATCGCCTCACGTACCGGGTCATTGCCGCGGAAAGAGAAGGAGACGTTAGAGACACCGCCGGAGATCAGCGCATGCGGCAGCTCGCGTTTGATGTCTTCGCAGGCGCCGATAAAGTCCTGGGCATAGTTATTGTGTTCTTCGATACCGGTCGCCACCGCGAAGATATTCGGGTCAAAGATAATATCTTCTGGCGGGAAGCCGACCTCTTCGGTGAGGATTTTGTAGGCGCGACGGCAAATCTCAATTTTACGTTCGCGGGTATCGGCCTGACCCACTTCGTCAAAGGCCATCACCACCACCGCGGCGCCGTAGCGGCGCACCTTTTTCGCATGCTGGATGAACGGCTCAACGCCCTCTTTCATCGAAATCGAGTTAACGATGCCTTTGCCCTGAATGCATTTCAGGCCCTTTTCAATGACTTCCCACTTGGAGGAGTCGATCATTATCGGCACGCGGGCAATGTCCGGCTCGCCGGCAATCAGGTTGAGGAAGCGCGTCATCGCCGCTTCGGCGTCGAGCATCCCCTCGTCCATGTTGATATCGATGATCTGCGCGCCGCTTTCCACCTGCTGACGCGCGACGTCCAGCGCTTCGCTGTACTTCTCTTCTTTGATTAAGCGTTTAAATTTCGCCGAGCCGGTAACGTTGGTACGTTCGCCGACGTTCACAAACAGGCTGTCATCGCCGATATTCAGCGGCTCCAGGCCGGAAAGACGGCAGGCGACGGGGATCTCCGGCAGCTGGCGCGGCGGCAGGCCGGCCACCGCGCGGCTCATGGCGGCGATATGTTCCGGCGTGGTGCCGCAGCAGCCGCCGACGATATTGAGGAAACCGGCTTCCGCCCATTCGCGGATCTGCGCCGCCATGGTATCGGCATCCAGATCGTATTCGCCGAAGGCATTGGGCAGGCCAGCGTTCGGGTGCGCGGTAACGTAGCACTCAGCGATACGCGACAGCTCCTGGACGTACTGGCGCAGTTCGTCCGGCCCGAGGGCGCAGTTCAGACCAAACGATAAGGCTTCGGCGTGACGCAGCGAGTTATAGAAAGCTTCGGTGGTCTGCCCGGACAGCGTGCGGCCGGAGGCATCGGTAATGGTCCCGGAGATCATCAGCGGCAGGTCAACGCCCAGCGCCTCCAGCTCCTCTTTCACCGCATAGATGGCCGCTTTGGCGTTCAGGGTGTCAAATACCGTTTCAATCAGGATCAGATCCACGCCGCCTTCCACCAGCGCTCGGGTGGATTCGCGATAGGCAGCCACCAGCTGGTCAAAGGTAATATTGCGGAACGCCGGATCGTTCACATCAGGCGAAATAGAGGCGGTGCGGTTGGTTGGGCCAAGCACGCCCGCGACGTAGCGCGGTTTTTCCGGCGTGCGGGCCGTCCAGGCGTCGGCGCTGGCGCGGGCCAGCTTCGCCGCCGCAAAGTTGATCTCTGCCGACAGGGATTCCATCTGGTAATCCGCCATCGCAATGGTCGTCGAGTTAAAGGTGTTGGTCTCAATGATATCCGCGCCGGCCTCGAAGTAGGCGTCGTGGATCTCGCGGATCACCTCGGGCTTGCTGAGCACCAGCAGGTCGTTGTTGCCTTTCAGGTCGCACGGCCAGTCAGCAAAGCGCTCACCGCGAAAGTCCTGCTCACTCAGACGGTAGCCCTGGATCATGGTGCCCATGCCCCCATCCAGAACCAGAATACGTTCTTTTAACTGCTGATGCAGTTGCTCAACTTTGCTGCTCACACTTGCTCCCGACAACGCTCAACACAGGCCAAATAGCCAACAAACCATACTGGCATAAACCACCGGAGCGGAAAAGACAACAACGGGCAATATGAGACATGTTCAGCTTCACTCCTCCGATGAGTCCGGTTGTGATTGCATTATCGCCAAATAAAACGAAAATCATTTCCACGATACAGAAAAAGGAGTCCGCGATGGCCACTACCCCCGTTCCCGCGAAACGCGGCAGAAAACCCGCGGCTGCCACCGCCCAACAGGCTGGCGGTCAGGTTCAGTCGCTGACCCGCGGCCTGAAATTGCTCGAATGGATTGCCGAGTCCCACAGCAGCGTCGCTCTGACCGAGCTGGCGCAGCAGGCGGGTCTGCCCAACTCAACCACTCACCGCCTGCTGACCACCATGCAGCAGCTGGGTTTCGTTCGCCAGGTCGGCGAGCTGGGCCACTGGGCCGTCGGCGCGCATGCCTTCGTGGTCGGCAGCAGCTTTCTGCAAAGCCGCAATCTGCTGGCGATTGTCCACCCGATCCTGCGCCAGCTGATGGAGGATTCCGGTGAAACGGTGAATCTGGCGGTGCTTGACCAGAGCGACCACCAGGCGATCATTATCGACCAGGTGCAGTGCACCCAGCTGATGCGTATGTCGGCGCCAATCGGCGGAAAACTGCCGATGCACGCCTCCGGCGCCGGGAAGGCGTTCCTCTCGCAGCTGAGCGAAGAGCAGGTGACCAGCCTGCTGCACCGTAAAGGGCTGCATGCCTATACGCATGCCACGCTGGTCTCGCCGCTGCATCTGAAGGAAGATTTAGCGCAGACCCGCAAGCGGGGCTACTCGTTCGATGACGAGGAGCACGCGCTCGGCCTGCGCTGCGTCGCCGCCTGCATTTATGATGAACACCGCGAACCGTTCGCGGCAATCTCCATCTCCGGTCCCATCTCACGCATGACCGATGATCGGGTGACCGAGCTGGGCGCGCTGGTGATCAAAGCGGCGAAGGAAGTGACGCTGGCATACGGCGGGGTTAAATAAAAAAATGCCCCACAGGGGCATTTTAAGTAGGCCGGATAAGCGTAGCGCCATCAGGCTGATCGGCGCACCTTGCCGGATGGCGGCGTAAATGCCTTATCCGGCTTACTGTCGGCGCCATAGCGCACGCTAAAACGCTGCTTACGCCGGTAAGCATAGACATCTTCCACATGACCGTTTTTAATCCGCGTCTGCAGTTCGCGCCAGTAGTCGGCACGCAGCAGGTCGGCATGCATCTCCTCAAACAGCGGCCCAATGCGCGGGTCAGCGCACAGCCAGTGGCGGAACTCCTCCGGAAACACATCCCCCGGCGAGACGCTGTACCACGGCTCGCTGGCCAGCTCATCCTCGGGATAGCGCGGCGGCGGGATCTGGCGGAAATTCACCTCCGTCATATAGCAGATTTCATCATAGTCGTAGAACACCACCCGGCCGTGGCGGGTGACGCCGAAGTTTTTAAACAGCATATCGCCGGGAAAGATGTTGGCGGCGGCCAGCTGGCGGATAGCATTCCCATACTCTTCTACCGCATCGCGCAGCGCCTGGCCGTTAACCTGCTCCAGCCACAGGTTGAGCGGCACCATTCGCCGTTCAATATACAGATGACTGATGACAATCCGGTCGCCGAGGTCGGTCAGTTTGTTCCCCGCTTCCGCCTGCAGCAGCGCCAGCAGCGCTGGCGCGATTTGTCGTTTCTCCAGCACGAAGTTTTCAAACTCCTGCGTGTCCGCCATCCGCCCGACGCGGTCATGCTCCTTTACCAGCTGATAGCAGGCGCGCACGTGGGCGGCGGTCATCTCCTTCTGCGGCGCGAAGCGGTCTTTGATCACCTTGAACACCCGGTCAAACCCCGGCAGGGTAAACACCAGCATCACCATCCCGCGAATGCCCGGCGCCTCGATAAACTGCTCATCGCAGCGAGCGATGTAGTGCAGATATTCGCGATAGCTTTCGGTTTTGGCGTGCTTCTGGCAGCCAATCGCCATATACAGCTCGGCCGTGGTTTTACCCGGCAGGATCTCGCGCAGCCATTCCACCAGAGCGCCGGGCAGGGGCGCATAAACCATAAAATAGGAACGCGCGAAGCCAAAAACGATGCTCGCTTCGGCATGGGTGGTCAGGCAGGTATCGACAAACAGCTCGCCCTCGTCGCTGCGATGGATCGGCAGCAAGAAGGGCAGCGTGGTCATCGGCATCACCAGTTTGCCCACCAGCCAGGCGGCTTTGTTGCGATAGAACAGCTCATTGGCGACCTGTAGATGACAGGTGGCGAGCGGTTCCTCCCCCAGCGCCTCCTGCAGACTGGCAATGATATAGCCGATATCCCGCGCTTTATTTTGCCACGGCAGCCGCAGCGGCAGATCGGACAGCACTTTACCCAGCAGGTGCGACCAGCCGCGCTCTGGATAGAAATCTTTCGCCAGCGGGCGCGGAAGGGTGCGAAAAGGACGCTCGGGCTGCGAGCTGAAAATAAAGAGCCGCTCGGGGGTCAGCGAGCGGTGGTCAAACAGGCGGCAGTAGACCGAATTGAAAAAGCTCTCGGCAATTTCAAAACGAGGGTAATCCGGCAGCAAACGGGTGTAGTGGGCTTTCACCCGCAGCAAAAAGTCGGCATCCGTGCTTTTTCCCTCCGTGATGCAGCGCAGCTGCTCCACCACCAGACCCACATGGTGGTCATAGAGATGGATCCGCTGTTTCATCGCCTGCTGCACCGCATGCCAGTCGGCCTGTTCAAAGCGCTGCTGCGCGCCGGAAGTCACTTCGAGAAAACGCCCATACTGAGCGTCAAATCCCTGCAATATCGTTTGGGCAATCAGTAATTCCAGACCACGCGTCATCGAACTCCCCCATCCGGTACCACGTCAGGCCGGATGGCGCGCTCGCTTATCCGGTCTGGATCCCTTCACAGGCCCGGTGAGCGTCCTGCCACCGGGCATGGCTCAAAACTGATCTTCTTCGGTCGAGCCGGTCAGCGCCGTCACCGACGAGGCGCCGCCCTGGATAATGGTAGTGACCTTGTCGAAGTAGCCGGTGCCCACCTCCTGCTGATGCGAGACGAAGGTATAGCCTTCCGGCCCGGCGGCGAATTCCGGCTGCTGCACTTTTTCAACATAGTGGCGCATCCCCTCACCCTGAGCGTAGGCATGGGCGAGGTCGAACATGTTGAACCACATGCTGTGGATCCCGGCGAGGGTAATAAACTGGTATTTGTACCCCATGTCCGACAGCTGCTGCTGGAAGCTGGCGATGGTTTTATCATCGAGATTTTTCTTCCAGTTAAACGACGGCGAGCAGTTATAGGCCAGCAGTTTGCCCGGGAAACGCGCATGAATGGCTTCGGCAAAGCGACGCGCCTGCTCGAGATCCGGTTTCGACGTTTCACACCACACCAGGTCCGCATACGGCGCGTAAGCCAGCCCGCGGCTGATCGCCTGCTCGATCCCGGCATGGGTGCGGAAGAACCCTTCGCTGGTGCGATCTCCGGTAATAAACTCACGATCGTACGGATCGCAGTCTGAGGTAATTAAATCGGCAGCGTCAGCATCGGTACGGGCGATCACCAGCGTCGGGACCCCCATCACGTCGGCCGCCAGACGCGCCGCCACCAGTTTCTGTATCGCCTCCTGGGTTGGAACCAGCACTTTACCGCCCATATGACCGCACTTCTTCACCGACGCCAGCTGATCTTCGAAGTGAACAGCCGCTGCACCGGCTTCAATCATCGATTTCATCAGCTCAAAGGCGTTCAGGACGCCGCCGAAACCGGCCTCCGCATCCGCCACAATCGGCAGGAAGTAGTCGATAAAGCGCGGATCGTTCGGCTCAATCCCGGCTGACCACTGGATCTGATCGGCGCGGCGGAAGGTATTGTTGATCCGATCCACCACCGCCGGTACCGAGTTGGCCGGGTACAGCGACTGATCCGGGTACATGCTGGACGCCAGGTTAGCATCCGCCGCCACCTGCCAGCCGGAGAGATAAATGGCTTCGATGCCGGCCTTCGCCTGCTGCAAGGCCTGGCCGCCGGTCAGCGCGCCAAGGCTGTTGATGTACCCTTTCTTCGCCTCACCGTGCAGCAGACGCCACATTTTCGCTGCGCCAAGCTGCGCCAGCGTGCATTCCGGGTTCACCGAGCCGCGTAATTTCACCACCTCTTCCGCGCTGTACGGGCGGGTAATCCCTTCCCAGCGCGGGTTCGTCCACTCTTTGTTTAATTCTTCGATTTGTTGGGTACGGGTTTTCATGTGCAGATGCTCCATATTATTTCCTGGCTCCCCAGGCGTCATTGGTGAAGGACTAAATGGCGAACAACACCATCTGGCGATTAGGCCAGCAGGCGGTAGCCCGGTAATGTCAGAAAATCAATCAGTTCGTCGGAGGTGGTGATCTGCTCCATCAGCCGCGCCGCATCGTCAAAGCGGCCATGGCTGAAGCGGTGCTCCCCCAGCTCCTCCTGAATCACCATCAGCTCTTCCGCCAGCCACTGGCGGAACAGCGCTTTCGTGACCGGCGTGCCGTCGTTCAGGGTTTTCTGATGATGGATCCACTGCCAGATAGAGGTGCGCGAGATCTCGGCCGTCGCGGCGTCTTCCATCAGGCCATAAATCGGTACACAGCCGTTGCCGGAGATCCAGGCTTCGATGTACTGCACCGCCACGCGGATGTTGGCGCGCATCCCGGCTTCCGTGCGCTCGCCCTCGCAGGGGGCCAGCAGCTGTTCGGCGGTAATTGGCGCGTCCTCCCTACGGGTCACCGAGAGCTGATTCGGCTTGTCGCCGAGCACGCGGTTAAACACCGCCATGGCGGTATCCGCCAGCCCAGGATGGGCGATCCAGGTGCCATCGTGACCGTTGTTCGCCTCCAGCTCTTTGTCGGCGGTGACTTTATTCAGCACCTGACGGTTACGCTCGGCCTCTTTACTCGGGATAAAGGCCGCCATTCCACCCATCGCAAACGCCCCGCGTTTGTGGCAGGTCTTAATCAACAGCCGTGAGTAGGCGCTGAGGAAGGGTTTATCCATCGTCACCACCTGGCGGTCCGGCAGTACGCGGTCAGGATGGTTTTTCAGCGTCTTGATATAGCTGAAGATATAGTCCCAGCGGCCGCAGTTCAGGCCGACAATATGGTCGCGCAGCGCATGCAGGATCTCATCCATCTGGAACACCGCCGGCAGTGTTTCAATCAGCAGCGTGGCCTTGATGGTGCCGCGCGGCAGGTCAAAGCGATCTTCAGTAAAGCTGAAGACATCGTTCCACCATGCCGCCTCCTGCCAGGCCTGGGTTTTTGGCAGATAGAAGTAGGGACCACTTCCTTTCGCCAGCAGCGCCTGGTAGTTATGAAAGAAATAGAGCGCAAAATCGAAAAGACTGCCGGGAATGGCCTCATTACGCCAGGTCACATGCTTTTCCGGCAGGTGCAGGCCGCGCACACGGCATACCAGCACAGCGGGATTGGGCTGCAGTTGGTAGATTTTGCCAGCCTCATTGGTGTAGCTGATGGTCCCGTTCACGGCATCGCGTAGGTTGATTTGGCCATCAATGACTTTACGCCAGTCCGGCGCCAGCGAATCCTCAAAGTCCGCCATAAAGACTTTTACGTTAGCATTCAGCGCGTTAATGACCATCTTGCGCTCGACGGGGCCGGTAATTTCAACGCGGCGATCCTGCAAATCCGCCGGGATACCGCGAATGGTCCAGTCGCCATTTCTAATGGAAGCAGTTTCCGAAATAAAATCCGGCAGTTGCCCATCGTCAATGGCCTGCTGCTGTTGCAGACGCGCGGCCAGCAGTTTATTGCGCGCCGGCGTAAAGCGGCTCACCAGTTCCGTCAGGAATTCTACCGCCTCAGGCGTCAAGATCTGCTTCTCCTGCTCGCCATAGGGCTGACTAAAGGCCAGTTCATCGGTGATTGTCGCCTGCTGCGTCATTGTGCTGCTCCTCTTGGTTGATCCGCTGGAAGCGAGCGAAAGATCGTTGTGCAGTTTTCGCTCAGCACAATTAAGACTACTCAATTAATTTTCAAAATCAAAAACAATTTCCATTTTAATTTTAAAATGAGATTAACATATTGATAAAAATGAAATTAAAGTTATCATCAGCCATGAGGTGAATTTCGGAAATAAAAAAGGCACCCGAAGGTGCCAGAGGCAAAGTGCTGAAACGCTTTAGGATCGTTTCGTGCGGAGTATTACTCCAGCGTTGGATTCATATGACGCAGATCGTATGGTGTAATCTGGTAGACGTAATAGTTCAGCCAGTTAGCGAACAGCAGATTACCGTGGCTCCGCCAAGTGGCGCGCGGTTTGTTCTGCGGGTCGTTTTGCGGAAAATAGTTGTGGGGAATCTCAGGGTTCAAACCGGCTTCCACATCGCGGAAATATTCACTTGCCAGGGTATTGGCATCGTACTCGGGGTGGCCGGTGACAAAGGCTATACGCTTATCTTTACTGGCGAACAGATACGCATCGCCCTCTTCCGTCTCCGCGAGGATCTCGAGATCGGTATAATCCCGGATAAGCCCTGCAGGAAAGTCAGCATAGCGTGAGTGTGGGGCCAGGAAAGAGTCGTCGAAACCGCGGGTCAGTAAAGCGTGTGGATGAAGAATATGGTGTTCATAAACGCCAGAAATCTTTTCGGCGCGGGTCTGCTTGGGAATGCCGTACAGAATATTCAGCGCGGCCTGAACCGCCCAACAGACGAACAGCGTCGAAGTGACGTGATCCTTGGCCCACTCCAGCACCTGTTTGATCTGCGGCCAGTAAGCGACATCATTAAATTCAACCAGGCCTAAGGGAGCGCCGGTGACGATCAGGCCGTCGAAGTTCTGATCGCAGATCTCATCGAAATTGCAGTAAAAGTTATTCAGATGCTCCGCCGGCGTATTACGTGACTCACGCGCATCGATACGTAATAACTGGATGTCCACCTGCAGCGGAGAGTTCGACAGCAGACGCAGGAACTGATTCTCCGTCTCGATTTTCTTCGGCATCAGGTTGAGGATTAACACCTTCAGGGGGCGGATTTCCTGAGTTGTTGCACGCGTTGTCGTCATCACAAAGACGTTTTCATTGCGCAAGAAATTGACGGCTGGTAGCTCGTCCTGCACCCGAATTGGCATAACTCTATTACCTCATAGCATACGTATAAACGTTTAGACATCCAGATAGCTGAAGATAACCAGGAATCGGGTGAATGTCGAGTCTGCATGTTCACGGTGAGAAAATTTCACGGCGCGCATTGAGTTAGAATATAAGAATGAAGAAAAGGAGAAAATATGGTTATTAGCATCCGCCGTTCCCGGCCTGATGAAGGGGATAAACTGATTGCGATCTGGTGTCGGTCAGTCGACGCCACGCACGATTTTCTGTCAAAAGCGTATCGGAGAGAGCTGGAGGAGCTGGTACGTGCCTTTTTACCGGAGGCTCCGCTGTGGGTGGCGGTTAACACGGAGGACCAGCCGATCGCCTTTATGCTGCTGACCGGAGATCATATGGATGCGCTGTTCGTCGATCCGGATGTCCGCGGCTGCGGTGTGGGGAGATTGCTGATCGCGCATGCGCTGTCGTTAACGCCAACACTGACGACCAACGTAAATGAGCAGAATGAACAAGCGGTCGGGTTTTATCGGAGAATGGGTTTCAAAGTGACAGGTCGCTCTGAAACGGACGATCTGGGTCAACCGTATCCGTTATTGAATTTGATACATGAGCAGCAGGCTGAAGCAGACTACGATTGACGTCGGTAACTTTGCGGCATTGATGTCCCCTCGGCCAGCAGGTGGCCGAGGATCCGTAGCCCCGGTAAGCGCAGCGCCACCGGGGGAGGCATGCCGCACACAGCAAAAAACCCCGCACCTTTCGGGACGGGGTTCTTTTTAAACGCAAAAACAAAAAGCTCAGTCTTTCGACTGAGCTTTCTGCTTTATTTGATGCCTGGCAGTTCC